>JBEEHT010000045.1:0-48122 GCA_041167545.1 Verrucomicrobiota bacterium | reverse complement strand
CGTCTCGCTTGAGCGTTTCCGTATATCGCTCAATGGCGCCGCGGGGACCGGCGAGCGTGCCGTTGATTCCTTCCGTCGCGATAAGCACCCGGCCTTTCAGCCCCAATTCCGAACAGAGCTCGCGCTGCGCCGCCGCAAATGCAGATGGATCGGCGACCTCGACGTATTTGTAAAAAAGGATGACGGGAAACGCTTCAGTCATGTGCAGCTACATCTTACGATGGAGCGCGTCCTCGCCAAACTCGCGGCGAGCAATCAATGCCGTCGCATCGACAGTCAGTACATCCGCGATCAGGACGCTTTCGCGGCGGTTTTCTTCTTGCTGCTCTTCTTGGCGAGCGCGAGACGCTCAGTCTTCTTCCGGCGGGACGCGCGTTTCCTGACGTTATCTCTGCCTTGGCTGTTTCCCATAAGACCGGAACCTCGCCCTTCCCAAGCCGATACCCAAGCTGTTTCGCTTCGCCGGTTACCGCCTTTCAGATAAATGGCCAGGAGGCCGATCTGTGTGCTAGCGTCAGTCGCATCCTATGGCCAAACCAAATTACTCTGGCGAGAAACGCCGCAAAGAACTCGAGAAGCAAAAGAAAAAGGAAGAGAAGAAGCGGCGAAAACTGGAGAACGCTTCCCGGCCCGCTACGGAAGAGCCCGCCACAGACGCGGACGAGCAATCGCAAGCTCCGCCTGTGGACTAGCGTCCGCCTGCCGATCGCTGATCTCTAGTTACTCGGCGGGGCTGTCCTTTGGAAATCCCGATCGGGAAATCACAAGAGCGCTCACGAGAGGAGTCGAACCTCCACGGGTTTCCCCATTACGGTCTGAGCCTTAGGGTTTGAATCCAATCCTCGGTCTGTGCGGCGCGGGAGCAGGACTCGGCGGGTCGATGATGTCCATCACGCGCTGAAGGATAGTGACGATGGCGGCCTCGTGAATATCGAGCCGTTGTTTGAGTTCTTTTTCCAGCGCAGCGAGCTGCTTTGCCAGCACCCGCTTATCTCCCAAGAACGCGCGCATTTTCAAGAAGGCGCGGACGACAAACACGCTCATTTGCACGGCGCGTATGCTATTGAGGACATTCGCGGCCATAATCGCTCCGTGTTCGGTGAAGGCGTAGGGACGGTAACGGCGGCCACCGTGCGCACTTGAGGTCGCAATTTGCGACCTCAAACAATCAGCTTCTTTCGCCGTGAGCTGAAACGCGAAATCCGCGGGGAAACGTTCTTGATTCCGCTTCACCTGCTCGTTCAATCGTTTGGTGGTCACGCCGTAGATCCGGGCCAGGTCCGCGTCGAGAATGATCTTCTGTTCGCGGACCTCATGAATCAGATCCTCGAAATCAATGAGCGATGCGAGAATTTCTTTCCGAGCCATGGGGGACACGGTGGTTTTAGCGGTAAAAGGCGAAAGCCAAAAGACTAAACTAGAGTCAGAGGTCGGAGATCGGATGTCAGACGGGGAGAAGTGCTCACGAGAGGAGTCGAACCTCCACGGGTTTCCCCATACGGTCCTGAGCCGTACGCGTCTGCCATTCCGCCACGTGAGCTGTTCGCGCGCGGTTGCTAAGGTGCGCGGGGCGCGTGCGGGCGCAAGAATAAAGGGGCGGCGGAGGTCAGGCGCGGCCGCGCTTTTTGCGGGCGCGTTCTTCGAGCTGGTTCGCCTGGCGGGCTTTGCCTAACGAACGCAATAGGTCGGCATAGTTCGACGCCACGATCTCGTAATCTTCCGGCGGTTTCTCCATCGCTTCTTCCCAGGTCTTGATCGATGCGCGGTAAAGCTCGGAGGCGCGGGCGTAGTCGCCGTTGGAATGATACACGACCGCGAGGTTGCACTTCGATTGCGCGATGTCGGGATGCGTGGGCGGATGGAATTTCTCGCGGATGGCGAGAGCGCGCAGGTGCGTTTTCTCCGCCTCGGCGAAGCGGCGCTCGTTCGTGTAAAAAACGGCGAGGTTGTTCAGGACCGAGGCGACATCGGGATGCTCGGGGCCCAACTGCTTTTCGTAAATCTCGAGCGCGTGCAGGTAATAAGGTTCCGCGGCTTTTTGCCGTCCGGTCTTGCGATAAATCAGCGCGACGTTATTCAGGATCGTTCCCAAATCCGAATAGGGAATGTCGGGCAACCGCGCGCCGGCTTTAAAGGCATTTTCGTAATAGGCGAGCGCGGCGTCGGTTTCGCCGAGGTTATCGCAAACGAAACCCAATCGACGGGCCGAGCGAAAAAGCGCGCGATCATCAGGCGGATCGGCTTTCTCCAAAAAACCGTGCGCTTTGACGAGGTACGGTTTCGCCGCGGCGCGATCTCCGGCCTGGTCGTGGAGCTGACCGAGCTTTTCTAGACTGAGCGTGTAGGAAGAGTCGCCCGGTTTGAAGGCGCGTTGCGCAAGGGTGAGCGAGGTCTCGGCGATGCGGATGGCTTCAGGCAGACGATTGCTGGCACGCAGCATGTCCAGCTTGTCGTTGAGGATGACCCACAACTTTTCGTCGCCCTTCATTCCGCATTACCAACCCTCGCTCAACTGGCTGACCAGGCTCGTAGCCAACTGCTCCACCGCCAGTGGCAACGCCTGGCGTTCGTCCGTGCTCACATCGGAGCCAACGAAGAAGCTGGTTCCGCCGGATGCGTTGCCCGGGCCCGCGACGACCTTGCCATCGCGGCCGACGAGCTTGTAACTCACGGTCACCGCCAGATTAAATTCCGTCGTGGCGAGGACGTTGCCGCGCACCGAGCGCGCCGGCGAGCGGCCGATCGAAGTGATCTCACCTTGCAAAGTCGCGTCGGCGTCCTGCTCGCGCGCGATTCGATAAGTTCCATCCTGCTGAAATTGTTTGATGATGGTGGTGGTAACCAAAGATTCGACACGAGGAACCAGAGTATTGTTACGGAACATCGGCACCGCGATCGAATGAATTTGGCTGAGCTGCGCGGGCTTGGCTGGGCCGAGACGGTAGCCCAGGCAACCACTGAGAAGGCACGCCAGCAAAACAGTGGAAAACGCTTTTTTCACACTGCTAAGGCGTCGGCGTCGGCTCGGGACTCGTGGAGACGTTCGGTGTCGCCGAAGGAGCGGGGGTAGAGTCAAAGGTCGATGAAGGCGGCGCCGTGGTGATGTCCGGCAGGAGCGAGGCGGGCGGCGGCAGGGAAACGTCGGTATCGGGCGGCGGCAGCGGCGCATTTTCATTCGCGGGAGGCTGCGTGCCGTCGGGCTGGTTGCGCGATGTATCGGTTTTCTTTTTCCGATTCGCGGCGGCGGCCGTCACCGCGGGCGCTTGCAACTTCTCGTCGCCCACTTTCGTGCGCAGTTCGTTTATCCTCTTCTTGGCGCGCTCACCTTCCGTCGAGCCGGGCTGCTGACGAATCACTTCGTTATAATAAATCGCCGCGGCGCGATAGAGTTTTTGTTTGTCGTAAAACTTCGCGATGCTGAAGGCGGTGTTGGTTTGTTTGTGTTCGAGCTGTTTCAGGTTTTCGCGAGCCTGGGCCGATTTCTCGCTGTTCGGATGACGGTAAAGGAAGTCTTCGAATCCTGTCTTGGCGTTCTTCGCCGCGGCGGGATCGTACGTGCCGGAGCGTGAAGCCTGCGCCCAAATATATCCGATCTGATACTGCGCATCAGCCGCAAGGGGATCGTTCGGAAATTTCTCCACCACCGCCTGGTAGGCGTTGATCGCCATCTCGTTCGAGCCCTGCTTCTCCCGGGCCCGGCCGATATCAAACTGCGCGCGCGCCGTGTATTTCCCATAGGGCGCGTTACGAATGATGACGCTGAAAATGTCGATCGCCCGGTCCATCGAAGCCCTAAATGGGATGCCGAGGATCTTTACCTTCCGGCCGGCCAGATACATTTCCCCGATACGAAAAAGAGCCTCGATCGACTCGCTGTAGTGCTCGCTCTTCGGATACTTTGAGACAAGCACCGCATAGCTTTGCGCGGCCTGGAGATAATCCCGCTTCTGCTCCTCGACCTGACCCAGCCGGAAAGCCGAGCCGGCGGCCAGCGTGTCCTTGGGATATTTCTTCACGATCGCACGGTAAGCCTTGATCGCCCGGGTGAGATCCCCGTGCCGTTCGGCCTCCTGCGCCTTCTCAAAAATCTGCGCCGCGGTGCCGCTCATTTGTTCGTCACCAGGTGCGAGATATTTCGCTTTTTCGCCCGGCTTAAAGATGACCGAGGCGGTGAGCGGCCCGGGCAAAACCAGGCAAATCACGACCGGCAAAAAAAGTATGCGAAATGCGGATTTCATCGCGTTGCGCAGGGTAAGTAACCTTGCCTGCCGCGTCAAGTTGACCAGGCCAGAAATGGCGTGCCGGCCGGCTGCCTGTCCGGGCCGGGCCGATGGCTTTTCGCACCCTGCCATGCGATTGTTTGGGCAAGGCCAATTGAATCTCACCGCACAACAAAAAATCAGGCTTGGCAGTTGTGCCTGGAGTTTCGAGGAGTGGCGCGGAAATTTTTATCCGGCAGAGCTGCCGGCGGCGCGCTGGCTGGAGTTCTATTCCCATTATTTTCCGGCCGTGGAGATCGATTCCACTTTCTACCACGTGCCAGCGGAAGCAGCCGTCCGGCGCTGGGCGGAACACACGCCGGCCTCGTTTCGTTTCGCCTGCAAGCTCCCGCGTGAGATCACCCACGTCCGTCAGCTCCGCGATTGCCAGACGGAATTGGCCGCCTTTCTCCGCGCGCTCGAACCGCTCGGCCCGAAACTTCACGTCATCCTCGTGCAATTGCCGCCCTTCTTTGCCCCGAAAGATAGCCGGACGGCCCTACGCGAATTCCTCAAACAGCTCCCGCGCGATTTCCGCTTTGCCTTCGAGTTTCGCCATCCCGGCTGGCATCGTCCGCAGAGCATTCATCTCCTGGAAAAACATCGCGTCTGCTGGGTCTGGGCGGACACGAGTCCGTTAAACGAACGCAATCTTGCGCCCTTCGAGTTCCTCCCGCTCACGACCGACTTTCTTTATCTGCGGCTCCTGGGCGATTACACCACGAAATACGATCGCGAAGGCGAGCGGGTCCATCGTTACGGCAAACTTCTTTGGAAGCGCGAGGCGGCGTTGGAGAGTTGGGCGCTGAAGATCGAGCGGCATCTGGCCGAGACCCGCAGCGTCTGGAGTTTCGTGAACAACCACTTCGAAGGTTTCGCACCGGAAACGTGTCGGCGTCTCGCTAACCGGCTCGGTTTCGATCTTCCACTTCCTTCCGCCGAAGAAACGGCATCGGCCGATCCTGGTCAGCTCGATCTTTTCCGCTCCGAGCTGTAGCGGCGGTCTATGACCGCCGACCGCGCCTAACGAATCTCCGCGGCCCCAAAATACGGCTGCAATATTTCCGGAATCCGGACCGAACCATCTTCCCGCTGTCCGGTCTCAATCAATGCCGCGAACAATCGCGGGAGCGCCAGCCCGGAACCGTTCAGCGTGTGGCAAAATCGATTCTTCCCCTCGGCGTCTTTGAAACGCAGATTCATCCGGCGCGCCTGAAAATCCTCGAAGTTCGAGCAGCTCGACACTTCTAGATAAGACTGCTGTCCCGGCGACCACACCTCGATGTCGTAGGTCTTCGCCGAGCCGAACCCGAGATCGCCCGTGCACAATTCGATCACGCGATAATGCAATCCGAGCAGTTGCAAAACACGCTCCGCATTTTCCGTGAGCGACTCATGTTCAGCGTGGGAGCTCTCCGGCGCGGTGATCTTCACCAGCTCCACCTTATCGAACTGATGCACGCGAATGATCCCGCGCGTTTCGCGGCCGGCCGAGCCCGCTTCCCGCCGGAAACAGGGAGTATAGGCGACGAACTTCTTCGGCAACTCGGACGCGGCCAGGATTTCTTCGCGGTGAAAATTCGTAACCGGCACCTCTGCGGTCGGCGCGAGGAAAAGTTCATTGTACTCGAGCCCATACATGTCGTCTTCGAACTTCGGTAGCTGCGTCGTGCCGACCATGCATTCGCGCCGGACCAGAAACGGCGGACTCATTTCGAGGTAACCGTGCTCGCGGGTGTGGAGATCGAGCATGAACTGGATCAGCGCGCGCTCGAGCTTCGCACCCGCGCCAGTGAAGCAGATGAAGCCGCTTCCGCTCAATTTTGCCGCGCGCTCGAGATCGAAGAGCTGTAGTTTCGTCCCGAGTGCGACATGATCCAGCACCTCGTTCTTTAACTCCGGCTTTTCCCCCCAACTCCGCACCACCGGATTGTCGCTCGGATCTTTGCCAACCGGCGCATTGGCATGCGGCAGATTTGGAATTCCGAGAAGAAGATCATTCTGCTGCTCGTCCGCAGCGGACGTTTGCTCATTCAAAAGAGCAATCTGATCGCCGATTTCCCGGACGCGCGTCTCGAGTTCCTCCGCTGCTTCGCCCTTCGCCCGCTTCCCGCCGATCTCCTTGCTTAATCTTTTCCGGTCGCCGTTGAGCTGCTGCAAAGCGGTCTCCGCTTTGCGCCGCTCCGCATCCACGCGCAGCACTTCATCAATCTTCGCAACGTCACCCGCTCCGCCACGCGTCGCGAGCCGGCTTTTCACAAAGTCGGGTTGTTCGCGAATGAGACGGATATCGAGCATGCCTTGCTGTAGCCACGGCCCTATGGGCCGTCAACCACGCCACGCGCGCCGCACAGCGGCGCGGCTACAGGAAAGCAGATGACAAGCACGAGCCCTGTTTGATATTTCCGCGTGGATAGATTCAACCTGCTGAGCGTGGCACTCGGACTCGCCTGTCTCGCCGGCATCAATCTTTACCTGACGGTTTTCGTCACCGGCCTCGCCATCCATCAGCATTGGATCGTTCTCGCGCCGAATTATCAATCGCTCGAAATCCTCGGCCAACCCTGGATCATCGCGATCGCCGGTCTCCTTTATCTGCTCGAATTTTTCGCCGATAAAATCCCGTGGGTCGATTCGGCCTGGGACACCGTCCACACCATTATCCGGCCGATCGGCGGCGCGCTGCTGGCGATCCAGGTGCTCGGGCATCACAGCCCCACTTTCGATGTGCTCGTCGTCCTGCTCGCGGGCGGCACCAGCCTGATCACGCATACCGCGAAAGCATCGTCGCGCCTCGTCGCCAACAGTTCGCCCGAACCGCTGTCGAACATCGGGCTCAGCGTTGTCGAAGATATCGTGGTCTTCGGCGGGCTCGCGCTCATTCATTACAATCCCATTCTGGCGCTGTCCCTTTTCCTTCTCGCGATCGCCGCCTTTCTTTACTTCGCGCCGCGCGTCTTTCGCTCGATGAAAGCGAAAATCTGGCTCGCCCTCACGAAACTCAACGCTGCCGCCGATGTGCGCCGCCCGCATTCTCTTCCCATCTCGCTCCCCAAGCGGCTGGCCCCGATCTTCAGCCGGCACAATGTCCTCGGCGAGACAATCGCCTGGGCGACTCCCTGCATCAGCGGACGCGGCCGAAAGATCCCGGCCAATCTTTTCGGCGCCCTCGTCGCGACGAACGAAGAGCCGCACAAGATCGTTTTTGTCGCACGAAAAGGCGCGCGCGGATTTTGCCAGACGATCGATCTGGAAGGTTCGACCGTGGCGCACGCGCCCCAATTTCTCTCGGAGAACCTGGTTATTCTTCCGAGCGAAGGACGCGGGCCGAAGTACTTGTTTCTCTTCACCCGTTCACGCGGCGCTCTAGTCGAGCAGATCGCCGAAGGTTTGCGACAGAAGCTGAGTGCGCCGTCGGCGGCAACGGTTGAGACGTTACCAGCAGAGCCGGTCGACGTTTAGTCTCACCCCGCCCGGCCTGAGGGCAGGCCGGCTCCAGTGCTTTGGAGACGGCACGCCCTCGTGCCGTTGGGATCGGCGCATTTTCTTGTCGCCAACAGGCGTTCGCCTCTCCGACAATTCCCACTCCCCCAGATGCAACTGGCCAGCCGTTATTCCGAGCTCCGAGATTCCGCGCGTGTTCATGAGCGCGGACTCTTCCCTCCCCGCCGAACCCCGAGCGAACTGGAATTGCAGGCGCGCTGGTTTGCCGGCGATTTCGGCAGAAATTTTCGTTCCGTAGCCGGCGACGATGTCCAGATCGTTCAATTCGGCACGTGGAATCGCGAGGCCGGACCGGATTTCTGCGATGCAGTCGTTCGGCTAAACAATGGCGACGCAATTCGCGGAACGATCGAGTTCGACCTGGCGGATCGCAACTGGGAAGTGCACGGCCACTCCACGAACCCCGCCTTCGACGACGCGGTCCTGCATATTTTTGTCGAACAAAGCGAACGCCTCTTTTTCACCCGCACGAAATCGAATCGCAACGTGCCGCAAGTCCGGGTCGATGCCGCGATGCTGCCCGACAAATTCTCGGCCAACGTCCCGCTGGCCCGGCCCGGACGCTGCCAGGCGCCGCTCAAAGATTTGCCGCAGGAACGCCTCGAAACCATCCTCACCGCCGCCTCGCAATTCCGGCTCCAGCGGAAAGCCGCCCGGATCAAGAACATCGTGGAGACCCACGGTCGCGACGCGGCGCTCTTCCAGGAAATCGCGGCGGCGCTCGGGTACAAGCAGAATAAACTCGCGTTCACGCTTCTGGCGCAACGGCTGCCGTTGTCATCGCTTCGCCACGAGACTGACGACATTGAGGCGATGCTCTTTGGCGTGGCTGGATTTCTGGAGTCGCCCGATCTCGCGGTTTATCCGCAGCAAACGCGCAGTTATGTGAGAAAACTTTGGGACCGTTGGTGGGCGCACCGAGATGAAATGGAGCGGCTCGTCCTCCCCGCAAAACTTTGGCGGCTCAGCGGCGCTCGTCCCTTGAATCATCCGCAACGCCGCCTCGGCGCGCTCGCCATTCTGGCGAGGGAATGGGCGTCGTTTGTGAGATCGCTCTCCCGGAAAAATCCGGAAAGCGCGCACGATTTTCTCCTGCGATTGCGCCACCCGTTTTGGGATTTCCACTACACGCTGAGATCGAAGGCGTCGGCCGTCGAGATGGCAATCGTCGGCGAATCGCGGATCGCGGAGATCCTCGCGAATGTGCTGCTGCCGTTCTTTCTCGCCGAAGGCGCCGAGATTTGGCCAGCCTACGAAAAATTGCCTGCGCGCCTGACGAATCGACGGCTGGAAACGGGAGCCACTCGGCTCTTTGGGAGCGACCCGCGGCGCCCGGCCTTCACGAAAACAATCGCACAACAGCAAGGCTTGCTTCAGATTTACGAAGACTTTTGTTTGCAGGACAACTCCGATTGCGCCCAATGCCCTTTTCCCGAGCAGATGCAGAAATGGAAATGAAGCTTTCTCGACAACGCCTTTTCGCCTTCACCCTCATCGAGCTTCTCGTCGTCATCGTCATCATCGCCGTTCTGATGGGCCTGGCGTTTCCTGTCTTTCAAGGCGTGCAGAACCAGGCAAAGAAAACGCAAGCCAAGAACGACCTGACGCAAATCGTGACGGCGGTTAATGCGTTCTACACCGAATATGGGAAGTATCCGCTTCCTTCCAGTGCTACAAGCGATGCTACCGCGACATATGGCCCATCCAACAGCAACAGAGCACTTTTCGATGAGCTTCGTGGAATCACAAACGCCCTCAATACGCGTCAGATAGTTTTTCTTTCTCCGCCCGATGCCAAGGATGCCACCAATCCCCGCAACGGAATTGCGGGAGCAACTTCTGCAAGCGCGGGACAGTATTTCGATCCGTGGGGAATCGCCTACTCAATCTCGATCGATTGGGACTACGATAACCAAGTCAGGAATCCTTACACTGCCGATACTGGAGCCGGCCCCGCCCAGATCCGGCAAGGGGTCATCGCTTGGTCGCTAGGCAAAGACAAACTGGGCGGCAGCGGAAGCAAGACCTCAGCAAATTCAAATGACGACGTGATTTCCTGGCAATGACAAGGGATTAATCACCATGTCGCGCTTGACTTTGCCGCCTTCATCCTTCATCCCTCATCCTTCGCTTGCGGGTGTAGTTCAATGGTAGAACGCCAGCTTCCCAAGCTGGACACGAGGGTTCGATTCCCTTCACCCGCTCTCCGAAATCATAATGATTCAGCCACAAATCATTATTCGTCGCCCTCATCTGCGTTGTGTCTCGTAGCCATCTGCTCTTCAATGGGAAACCCGAAATGGGTTTTCGGCGATGGATGGGCGGCGAAACTTTAGATCCAACGACGGCCCGGAATTTGTGAAATCCGTTGTATTTGCCCCCCCGTGCCAGAACGGAGGAGTCAAATCGCTGTACACTGTGTGTGAGGGACTCGATCGGCTCGGTTGCTGTCGGATCGCCTCCTTCGGCGAACCCCGTCTTGCGACCTGGTTTGCCCATGAGTGCGAGCTCTATGACGATTCGTATGAGCCGGATGTCGTCGTATACCCCGAAATTTATCAACCGGTGCTTCCCAATTCGCGCCACGTCTGTTTCCTCCTGGGCAAGTACGCCACACCCTTGCCGCACGCTGATCTTGTCGTTTGCCGGTCCGATGAACTGGTCTCGTGGCTGGCCGGGCAAAACCTAACGGTGCCGATCACCACGATCCGTCCGAGTATCAATCGCAGTGTCTTCGAGTACGATGGCAGGCCGAAGCAAAACACAATCAGCTACATGACGCGCCCTGATAAACATCCGGAAATAGCGGGGCTGCTCCGCGACCGCTACGGAGATAAGGTCGTAGAAATTATCGACCGTTCCGAGGCAGAGGTCGCTGAGATGCTTAAGAGCTCAAAGGTGTTCGTCTGCCGGGGAAATGACAAAGAAGGCTCGCCCCGTCCACCGAAGGAGGCCCTGGTCGCCGGCTGCGTGGTGGTAGGGCTTCACGAGGATTTGAGGAGCGCGTATCACACAGACTTCGGAGTAAAATGCTCCTCGCTGGACGAACTTACCGAGAAGGCCGGCGAAGCGTTGGAGATGCCGGCGCCAATGCAAGTGGAACATGACCTGGTCCGCGATAGCGAAGAGGAAAAAGACGATTGGGCCGCGCTTCTCGCCAAGCTCCAACCCGGCCATCCGGTTGGCGCAAGCGGATAGTTGCTAACCAGATCTTCCTCGATCGATACGCGGCGGAATTCCTTTCGCATGAACTCACCCAAATCAGCGGACAACGTCAAAGCGATTCTCCATCGCTACGGCTTCGCGTTTGGTCTCGTCCTTCTCGTTCTCTTCAGACTCTGGGTCGTCTTTATTCTGCTCATCGACCGCGCAATCGGCATTTGGCGGACCCGTAATGGATTCGCTTCTCCTGTTTCCACTCAATGATGAGATCACTTTTGCAGCGGCACGGGCTGAAACTGGGCCTGGTGGTTCTGATCCTTTGCAAGTTTTGGCTTGTCCACACTGACGACATCTACGGGAGCGCGACAGAGCACGACGCGCTCTGGTATGTGGGCTCGGCGAAGAATTGGTATTGGGGGACACCTTATAGCTGGACCGCTTTTGCGCGGCCGCCGGCTTATCCTTTGTTCATCGCTCTCGTTCATCTTTGTGCGATTCCTCTTCGGATCGCGATCGAGCTGCTCCAGATCACAGCGTATCTTGTCTTGGTAACTGCTTTCCGCAAAGTTGCTGTTCCTATCGCGGTGTGCCTGTTCGCCTTCGCGGCCATGCTTTTTCATCCGGCCAGCTTTGTGTTCAATAACCATACGATGAGTGATTCCTTTTATGCTGGAGTTCTTCCTTTAGCTCTAGGCGGGCTCCTCCTGACTCTCTTCACTGGAAAGCCTGGCCACGCCATCTGGGCAGGAGTCGCGCTAGGCATTCTCTGGAACACACGGGAAGAAAGCATCCTCATACCCGCCATGCTCGTCGTCTTCTTCGGGATCGCGTTCTTCCGTCACCATTCGGAGACAGGCTCGTGGAAGGCGGCGGCGCGTTTTTGGATGAAGCCCGCCGCTTCGATGCTCGTAACTCTCGCGTTACTGGTGATCGCGGCCGGTGCCGCCAACTACAGGGCCTTTCACAGCTTTTCGAAATCCGAGATGACATCGTCCAGCTTTCAGGCTGCTTATAAAGCGCTGCTTCGGATCAAACCCAATCGCCAGCAGCGCTTCGTCTCCGTCTCAACCGAAGCGCTCGAGACAGCCTACAAGGCCAGTCCTACCTTCGCGAGGTTGAAGCCGCAATTCGAAGGCGACCTGGGCCACAACTGGCAAGTCCCAGCTTTTACTGCCCTTGGGCTTCACGAAATCGGTGCGCCCTGGTTCTTTTGGGCATTGCGCAGCGTCGCGGCGAACAGCGGAGACATTCACAATAGCGCGGCCAATGCGAACCGCTTTTATCGCAATGCAGCCAGAGAAATTAACCGCGCCTGCGACGAGGGCCGGGTTTCGCATCGGTTCGTCCTCTCCAGTTTCCTGGATCCCGGAGCGCTCGCGAGTATTCGTTATCTGCCTCAATCATTCCTCAGGATTGCCGGCTTGTTCCTCCTCCAATTTGAAAGGACTCCGGGACGTGACGACGCCATCCTCACTGTCTCACAGCGTGCCTTATACGATGAGATGACTGGCCGTGGCGCTGCCTCCAGCGACCAGGACGGACTGTCAGCGTCCCTTGAAAATTTCATCAGTCGTTATCACCCGGTTTTTGTCGCTGGCATGTCGTTAATCGGCTTCGCGGCGTTGCTGATAGTTACTTGGCATTGGCGTCTGCGCCGCCTTAGGAACCCGCTCAATCCCGTCCTCGTCCTCCTGGCAGCTTCGATTTTCCTAAGGATGACTCTCTTTTCCTATCTCGACGCCACCTGGTGGATAGGCGGGTATGACCGCTACCTGTTTCCTGTTATGCCTCTCTATTCCTGTTTTCTCATCTTGTTGATCTATCAGGCGATTCGCGTTATGGCGGCAACGCGTGGCGGCATGATCAGCAGGTAAGAGTTATGGCGAATGGGTTTCACAGAGGCAGGAGAACTGCGGCGGTAACGGCGGCGTTTCCTTCGCCGGGCGTGATTCCGCCAGGGCTTATCATCCTTTGCGCTGGAGGAGTGTTCTGCATCTCGCTGCTTCTCTATGGCTTGACCCTGGCGCCAACTGTGACTCTCGTTGATAGCGGCGAATTGATTGTCGCGGCCCGCAACCTCGGCATCGCGCACCCGCCAGGTTTCCCGCTTTACCTTGTGCTTGCCCACCTGGCATCGCTGGTACCCCTCGGTAATATTGCAACACGGATCAACTTTGCCTCGGCGCTCTTTGCTGCGCTCGCTTCTGCCACACTCACTCTGGTAATGGCAGAATTGCTTCTGACCGCTCAAGCCGTCGCCGGATCCGTGCGTGGTAAACATCAATCACGACGCAGTGCCCGAAAAGCCAAAGCTGCCTTCGGGAATGCCGGCGTTTCCGAGCCGCGGAGCAACAAGATGATTGTGCTCATTCCCGCGGTCGCAGCAGGATTGCTCCTGGCTTTCTCCCGCACGCTCTGGTCTTACGCGACTATCGCCGAAGTTTACACGCTCAACACCCTGCTGATCCTGGTCATCTTCTCTCTCATGCTTAGATGGCGCAGACACATCATCGAGACCCAAAGACGCACGGGCGACGCCAGAGCTACTATTTCTGATTACGACTATCTCCTATACGGAGCGGCCTTCCTGTTCGGCCTGGCGCTCGGCGTCCACCACGTTACTGTAGGTCTAACGCTTCCGGCGTTGGCGGTCATTGTTTACGGCACGCAAGGAAGAGGCTTCTTCGCCAGCACCAGATTGCTTTATGCCGCTGTCTTATCTTTTGCCGCGCTCTTGGCCGTCTATACCTATTTGCCCCTGGCGGCAGCCCACGCTCCGATCCTGAACTGGGGAGATCCGCGTTCGCTTCAAGCCATTTGGATGCACATCACCGGGAAACAGTATCAGGTGTTTCTCTCCTTTGCTCCGCAAGCGGCCGGGATTGAATCGCTCGAATTTGGAAAGTTAGCTGCGCGTCAGCTCGGTCTCTGGGGTTTCCCTCTGGGATTTGCTCTTGCGATCGCAGGTCTGGCTCACGCTTTTAAGCAGGCGAGAACCACCTTCTGGATGATCCTCCTTATGGCTGCTTGCGACATGGCTTACTGTCTCGGCTACTCCATTGCGGAAGATAAGGACGCCTACTACCTTCCAACATTCATCGCCCTGGTGATTGCGGTCGGCTTCGGCATCAGTTGGCTGCTTCGACTCGCCTCGTACCGGCCGTTTAGTTTCCGGGCTCCTTTGGCCGCGGCTCTGCTTGCCGGACTGGTCCTCCCTGTCGTGTCACTTGTCGGTAACTGGCCTTATAACAATCGCAACCACTACTGGGTCGCGGAGGACTACGTGGAGAACATTCTTGGCACAATCGAGCCAGGCGGCCTTTTGCTGAACCAGGATTGGCAGGTCGAATCGCCAATGCTTTACACAGGTGAAGTCGAACAACGCCGCCGTGATGTGAAAATCGTAGATCTGAATCTCTTGAACCATTCATGGTACATCGATTACCTGCGGGCGGCTTACCCTGATTTGATTCAGCGCTCGCGCGAAAAAGTTGATGCTTTCGTCACCCATCTCGTTCGCTGGGAAAATGATCCCGCATCCTACGAGCGCGACCCGGCGCGCCTGCGCACGATCAATCTTACTTTTAATGAAATGTGTCAGGCCTTTGTGATGAATGAGCTAAAGATGGCGCCGGTTTACATCACTTCCGACCTCCTCGATAAAACGCCACAAAACAAGGAAGTAACCGAATGGCTGACCGAGAAGTATCAACTTGTTCCAACGGGCCTTGTCTTCCGGCTATTTGCGGATCAGGGCTTGCATCTGCCCGGTGAACTTTCCTTGCAGACTCGGGGTCTGGCGGATGGAACGTTGTTGTTTGAGAAGGATGACGTCGTCCGACTTAAAGTCTTGCCAGTTTATGCAGGGATGCTCGGGAATCGCGGCCGCTATCTCGCTGCCGCGAACAAACACCGCGATGCGGTTGATGCCTTCCGCCAGGCGCTGAAGCTCGACCCGAACCTCGACGTAGCCCGGCGGGAACTTGCCAAAAGCCTCGACAAGATTCGCGAAGCCGAGACGTCGCGGCCTTGAAATCGCTATCGACTCTGCCAGCTCCTTCTCTAGCGTTGACCCAGAAATGACGCCAAAAATACTGATCGCCGATACCATTTCTCAGCGCGGCGTCGAGGAGCTCGAGCGCGACGGTGCCGTGGAAATCTCGACCCAAACCGGTTTAAGCGAAGCGCAGCTCGTAGAAATCATTCCGGAATTCAGCGGGATCGTCGTGCGGAGCCAGACCAAAGTCAGCGCCGCGGTGATCAACGCAGGGACACGCTTGCGGGTGATTGGACGCGCTGGCGTGGGCATCGATAATGTCGATGTCGAAGCAGCTACGCGGCGGGGCGTGATCGTGATGAATGCGCCGGGCGGAAACACAATTTCCACGGCCGAGCATGCCTTTTCGCTTTTGCTCTGCGTCGCCCGGAAAATTCCGCAGGCCGATGCGATGTTGCGCAGCGGGAAATGGGACCGGAAGAATCTTGAAGGCGTCGAACTCTTTAACAAGACACTCGGGATTATTGGCATGGGGCGGATCGGCAGCGAGCTGAGCCGGCGTGCCATTGCTTTCGGGATGCGAGTGATGGCTTATGATCCGTATCTCTCCGCGACGCGCGCCCGGACCCTGCAAGTGGAGCTGGTGGAGGAACTCGATGATCTTTTAGCCGCCGCAGATTTCATCACCCTGCATACCCCGCTCACCCCGGAGACGCATCACTTGCTCGACACCGCGCGGCTCGCGAAAACCAGGCGCGGCGTCCGTGTGATCAATTGCGCCCGGGGCGGCCTGATCGATGAGGCGGCGCTCGCGGAAGCGTTGCGATCACAGCATGTCGCCGCTGCCGCCCTCGACGTTTTCGAAACCGAGCCGCTTCCGCCGGATTCTCCGCTGCGCAATTTACCGACGCTGATTCTCACCCCGCATCTCGGCGCCTCCACCGCGGAGGCGCAGGAAAGCGTGGGTATCGAGATCGCCCAATCGATCCGGGCCGCGCTCCTCGAGGGCACCATCCGCAACGCCGTCAACATGCCGAACCTCGACGCGAAGACGCTCGCGGTGGTCGGACCGCATTTGCGCTTCGGCGAAAAGCTGGCGCGGTTCCTTTCGCAGCTCGCGCCGAAACGGGTCGAGCGGCTGAACATCAACTACAGCGGGAAAGTAAACGAAGTGGACACGACCGCGATCACGCGCTCCATCCTGAAAGGATTTCTCGAAGGTGCCGCCGGCAATGAGATCAACGAGGTCAACGCGCCCGCCTTCGCGGAAAGTCTCGGATTGAAGGTGACAGAAACACGTCTGAGTGCGGCGGGCGATTACACCGATTTGCTCGAACTCTCGGCCGTCGCGGAAGGCAAAACGGTATCCGTCGCCGGCGCGTTTTTCGGAGCGACGCCGCGTATCGTGAACGTGAACAGCCGCCCAGTGGAAGCGCGTCCGCACGGCGTCGTTTTGGTGCTGGAAAACACCGACCGTCCCGGGATCGTCGGCCGGATCGGCACCCTGCTCGGCGACCACGGAGTAAATATCGCGACGATGTCCTTGAGCCGGAATCAGGCGGGCGGCACCGCGCTTACCGTCCTCAATCTCGATACGACGCCCGACGAGGCGTTGCTCGAAAAAATCCGGAGCAGCGAAGACATCCGCTCCGCGCAGGTGATCGAGTTATAATGCAAGACCGTTCCAACTCCGGGCCACGATTAGTTTGAGACGGAGAAAATAATTTATGGGAGCACTCATCTGGACGTTGGTAATCGGCCTGGTCATCGGCGCGGTCGCAAAATTCCTCACCCCGGGCCGCGATCCCGGCGGTTGCATTATCACGATGTTGATCGGTATCGCGGGATCGTTCGTCGCATCGTACCTGGGCAAGGCGCTCGGCTGGTATGAGCAAGGTGAAACCGCCGGATTCATCGCCTCAGTGATCGGGGCGATGTTGCTGCTGTTGCTTTACCGATTGATTGCCGGCCGGCGGAGCTGAGAGAGAACTGGAGCCGGCACGCCCTCGTGCCGCAGGGCTAATGGCCCTACAAAACATGAAGCGAACGCGTTGCTGTGCCACAGTGCGGTCACATGCCGCGGCCCAGTCGATTCCTCATCCTCTCCGCCTTTGCCGCGCTTTATCTGATCTGGGGCTCGACATATCTCGCCATCCGTTTCGCGATCGACACCATTCCGCCGTTGCTCATGGCCGGGACGCGGTTTCTCCTCGCCGGATTCATCATGTATGCGATCGCTCGCTGGAAAGGGGCGCCGCACGGATCGCTCGCCAATTGGCGCACAGCCCTGATCATCGGCGGTTGCTTATTGCTCGGCGGCAACGGCGGGGTCACGGTCGCGGAACAATATGTTTCGTCCGGCCTCGCGTCGGTGATGGTGGCAACGGTGCCGATCTACATTGCCCTGCTCGCCTGGTGGAGTGGAGTCGCGCCGAAACCATCGCCCATCGTCTGGCTGGGGCTCGCGGGCGGCTTTGCCGGTGTCGCCATTCTCATCGGACCCGCCCTCTCCCTTTCGCCTAACGAAGGCGGCCATGCCGGAATCGGAATGGTGATCCTGCTTTGCTCCTCCTTCATCTGGTCGGCGGGCTCGATCTATTCGCGGAAAGCGAAAAGCGCATCGCCTCCCCTGCTCCTGGCTGGCCAACAGATGATTTGCGGCGGCGTGCTGCTGACTCTAGCCGGCGTGCTCAGTGGCGAGCATCACCGCTTCGATGCCGGCCGCATCAGCCTCCTTTCCATTGGCGCTTTCGCCTATCTTGTTATCATCGGCGCCCTCGTGGGATATACCGCTTACATCTTTCTGTTGCGGCACTGCGATCCGGCGAAGGTCGCGACTTACGCTTATGTGAACCCAATCGTCGCCGTGATCCTCGGCGCCCTTTTCGCGGGAGAATCGCTGACCGGCCGCGCTGTCCTAGCCGCCGGACTGATTATTGGTTCTGTTGCGCTTGTCATCACCGTGCAGCAAGCGACGGCGAAACCAGTGCCAGTGGACGCCGCCTACGCGCCGGCCGATTGATACATCATGCCTAACGACCCCGAATCAATCGAAGCGCTGAAGCAAAACTGGAAGGCCGAAGTGCAAACGGCGCGCGTCTATCGGGAGCTGGCCGGTCGCGAGACCGACCAGAAACGCAAAGACATCCTCATCCGAATGGCGGAGGCCGAGGAACGGCACGCCGCGCGCTGGGCCGCAAAATTGACCGAGCTCGGGGCCGCGCCTCCGGAGTTGAAGGATTCGTTAGGCCAGCGGCTCAATCGCTGGTGGAATCGCGTCGCCGGAATCGAAGTGGCGATTCGCCGGATGGAAGCGGCGGAAGATCGCCATGAAGCGCGTTACCGCGCCCAAAGCGAACGCGCGCTCGCCGGCGATCCCGACGCGCAGGAGTTTTTGCGGGAAGCGGCGCTCGAGGAAAAAGCCCACGCCCGCGTCTTGAACACGATGGCCGCTCCGGCTGCGGGTCCGCGCGCCGCGCTCGACACCATTTTGAAACGCGAGCGCTGGCATGGCCGCGGCGGGAGCTGGGTCGCGGACGCCATCTATGGCGTCAACGACGGACTAGGCGCGGTGTTCGGCATCGTCTCGGGCGTGGCGGGCGCCACAAACAACCAGCAGCATTACGTGCTTATCTCGGGTCTCGCCGGCATGCTCGCTTCCTCACTCTCGATGGGCGCCGGCGCGTATCTCGCGGCGAAAAGCGAAGCGGAAGTTTACGAAGCAGAGATCGCCCGCGAAAAACGCGAGGTCGAAGAAAATCCCGAAGAAGAAATCGAGGAGATGGCGCTTTTCTATCAGTTGCAAGGGTTTACCCCCGAGGAATCGCAGCGCATGGCCGAGCGCCTCGCCGAGCAGCCCGACCAAATGGTGCAAGCGATGGCGCAACACGAGCTCGGCCTTTCCGAACATCGCTTTCCGAATCACTGGAAGTCCGCGACCTCCGCCGCGATCTCGACCGCGGTCGGCGCATTCATTCCGATCATTCCGTTCTTTTTCATGAGCGGAGTCGAAGCCGTGATCGCATCGTTCGCCGTCAGCATCGTCGCGCATTTCGCGGTGGGCGCAGTGAAATCGCTGATCACGATCCGCTCCTGGTGGGCCTCCGGCTTGGAAATGACGATGGTGGGCGTCATCGAGGCCGTCGTGACCTACGGCCTCGGGCTCGCCTTCGGCGCGATGGCGTAATGGGTCAGCGCATGCCGCTGTCGCCCGTCCACTTTACGTGGGCGATTTCACCAGCAAGGACATCCACTTCGAAACGCCAATGCCCGATCGCTGCGCCCGCGTCTTCTCTCGTCACAATGTAGTGCCCGGGTACTAATAAGATCCGAAAGCGACCCTCCGCGTCTGTGGTGAAGGATGCCATCCGCACCTCCCCCTTCTTCACCACGAATTCGATGTTTCCCGCCGGTCCCTTGCTCGGGCCGTCTTTCCTGATTGGACCGGGCCGGTTGGGCGAAACGGAAATCACGCCTTCGATCCCACTCGGAGCTGGCGTTGGGGAATCAGCAAAACTCTTCAGTGGAGAGGAGCTGACAAGGACCGCTGCGATCAGCAGGCAGTGGGTTCGATTCATAGCTGATGATAACCCTTCGCGCGCTCGAGATGCGGGCGCAATCGTCGCCATTCCAGCACCGACGATCGCGTCCGAGCCGGCGCTCGATTCTAGCTATTTCTTTAAGAGGGTCGCGTTTGCCGAATGCGTAATCACAGGACTGCCGCCAGATCCAGTAACCACCAGAGAATATGTTCCCTTCGCGACTGAACCGGGCGCAGTCACGGTCAGCGTCGTTGTCGAACCGGTTGCAGGATTCGGTGCGAAACTTCCGGTGGCTCCCGCAGGCAAGCCACTGACCGACATCGTCAGGCCCGAGCTGAAGCCGCCGCTGCGTGTAATCGTCACCGTATAAGTAGCGGTTCCACCATTATGGGCAATCGTCGCGGACGACGGACTGATCGCGAGCGAGAAGTCTGGAGCTGGTGTTGGCGACGGAGTAGGTGTCGGTGTTGGCACTGGAGTCGGCGACGGTGTTGGTGTCGGTACCGGCGATGGTGTTGGTGTCGGAGTCGGCACCGGCGACGGTGTAGGTGTTGCAGTCGGCACCGGCGTCGGTGTAGGCGTCGGAGCAGGTGTCGGGGATGGGTTACCTGAGCACGCGCCCGGTCCGGCAGTGTTGTCTACGAAACCGGAGACTGTGCCGCTAAACTGGGACGATGTCGTCGTGCCAGTCGTATTCACGACCACGATAAAGTTATGCAGAGCCGGAACCGTAAAGGAGTAGGTCGCGTTCCCTACTGTCGTGCCGAGTCCGCTGATTCCGCTGTCGCCCAGGTAATTCGTGCTGAGATTCGCGGGGTCGTAAGTTTGGTCGTAGGCCGCACTTTCGATATCGCCGGCGCCGCCGAGCGCCGCATTGATCGTCACGGTAAAGCAGCGAGGAGCGCCACTGGTGTTCGTAAAGGTAAACTTCTTGTAGTACTTGGTTCCCGCGAAACCGCCGCCGGGGCTGGCCTTGCCGGAGCAGGTGCTCGGAACGCCGTCGCGGCCCAACCGATCCGCCTGAGTAAGGTCAGTCGTGGTCAGGGAGCTGCCTGGGATCGCCTGATTAGCGCCGCCTGCGCAACTGGGTACTGTGAGCGCAATCGTCTTATTCCCACTCGCGTAAGTTACGTTGAGCGACAGCGCGATGTCCGTGCCGCAGGCGAACGTGTCCGAAGTCGATATTCTGAACGGGACGGAGTTTGCGCCGGTTCCGTCGATAGGCATGTCGGGATAGCTCGCGCTGCTGTCGACTACGGTGACACCCGCAGTCGAAGTCGTGAGCGTCGCAGAAATTGCCGTCTCTGCGGCGCAGCCGTTATTCTTAAGGCCAACGTTCAGCTTGACGCATTCGGCTTTGTTCACGATGCCGTTGCTGTTACCAGTGGAATCGTCAATCGTTACGCCGTTCGCCTCGACCTTCGAGGCCCCGTCCATGGTAAAGTTCTGGGTAACGGTGCCGCCGCCCTGAGGCGCGACGCTCGCAGACGCAGGCGCTGCCGTAGCACAGTTCCGGTCCGTGCCTGCGGCTGTGGCGGTGTAACTGCCCCCTGGGACAGTGATGGTGTAAACGCCGTTCGTGTCGCTTGCTCCCGCATAGCCGTTGCTCAAGGTCACTGTTACTCCGGAAATCGGAGCGCCTGTTACGGTTGAAGAGATCGTGCCGGTAACTGTCCCATAGGCTGCGGCCGCGGAGCTGCACGACGGGAATTTGTAGGTCGCGATTCGCGTGGACCAATTGAAGGCGCCGTTCGTCTTCAGGTACTCGTTGGTATAATAGAAGGTGCACTGGTCGATCGGATCGAGAGTCATCGCCGTGTAATCACCCCAGCGGTTACCCGCCCCAGTCGTCTGCACCCCAAGGCCCAATTGAACTGTCGTTTCGGCGCCCATCGTGCCGGCCGCATCAGTCGCCAGACGGCCGGTCATGTAGATACCGGGCTTCACGGTCGTGCTCGATTTGCTGTAGCCGAGCGCGATGTTGCGATCTTTGTCCATCGCGATCGAGGACATGAAACGATAACCGCTATCCGGATCGAACGTGCCGGATTGAAAGACAGTAGGTGTAGTCGTGGAACTTCCCGCGTTTCGAAACTCCCACCACTTCACTGCGCCGTGAGCAGGTGTACTAGCGCTTCCAGGAACTGGCGCCGTGGCCACCAGAGATTCCTGCGGCGCGGCCTGGGTGCCGTTGTTACGGTAAGCGAGCCGATACATGAAATGGCCCGACAGGTTATCGAGATAATCCGCTCCCACTGCAGGCGCGGGCTGCGGAACGCAGTCGCGATTTTGCTGGGCGGTCGTGTTGTTGACGCACGGCGGTGTGCTGATGCCACTCGTTGAGATGACCGCCGACGTGAGGGCGATTGTCGGAGTAGTGCCCCATGTGACTTTGACCCTCGTAGAGTCAGTTCGATTAGTGAACTGCGCATTCGGCCCGAGGACAAACGCAGCCTCACCCACAGGCGGGGGAGTCAAACTGTCGAGATCAGCGGGCAGGAAGCCGTATTGGATGCCCGATCCGTCGTGGGCCAGGTCTGCCTGGAGTTTCCGCGCGGGAAGACCCGCGATCATCTTATCGCGCTCGAAGACGTAAACTCGGCCGGCGAGATAGGAGGTGCCCGCTGCGTTGAATACGTGAGCGCTCATGTAGTAACCGTCCGGCCAGATACCAGTGTGCGGGTAATCGACGAAGTTCGTCCCGTCCGTCAGGAAATCGTAAAGGTAGTAGGCGCCAGTCGCGTCCGATGTTGTCGAAACCGCCACGCACTGGTGGGAGTAGCTCCCCGTCGGACCGCCGACAACGAATTGCGAAAGGACCCAGCGGCCAGCAAGAATGTCATACGAGACGACAGGATCGCCGTCATTATGTGAAGCGCAGACGCCACCGAGCGCCTGGAAGAGGGTGTTACCCGCAGCCGGACCGTACTGCAAAGCGCCAGTGGTCTTATCGAAAATCGCGAAGCTCGAGTTATTCCACTGGACGAATTGCGTCGCGCCCACACGGCCGTTTACGTCTGGCGGATTGCTTGAAGGGACAAATCCTCCCGTACCAGTGCCTACACCGTCGAACCCGGTGCCGACCGGCGCTGGAGCTGAGAACTGCTGCCCTTGCGCGGCCTGAAGCGGGCCGTCAATCCCGCCGTTTTGCGAAGGTGGCGCAGGCCGGATCGGTTCCGGATGATCGTGCTTCGGAGCCTTGGAGGGGTGGATAGGTTTTACGTCGCGGAGCTCCCCGCTGCGAACGGCATTGACCGGGCGCGTGTCGTGTTGCGGGCCATTGTAGGCCGCGTCGGCCTGACTCTGAGCCGCTGCCTGTCTCGGCTCTGCCGGAGAATTGCTGAGCGGTGCGCCGCCGCCGCCGCGCACCGTGTCTTCGCCAGACCCACCGGCAAACTTTTTCGAGGGGGAATTGTCGCCGACTCGGACTGCGCCGGAGGCGAACAGAGCGAGAATGACGCCTGCGACGCAGAGCAGCAGAGCGCTAACCGAGCGGAGGTTAAAGAATGCAGATCGACTGTGGGGTGTTTTTTTCATGAGTGGTGCCTGGTGGAGAGCCCCAAGGCAGCAGAGCGATCATCGCCCCGGCGCTTGGGTTGGGGAGGATCTATCCTTCTACGAACTCCGCGTCAAAACTTTTTATGGAGTATTACGTAAATATAATGTGAGCGAATTCCTCTCTGGGGTGGCCATCGACTCAACACACCACGCCGTCGTACTTTCTTTGCGTATTTGTTGATTGAAAAGGGCGACGCGACAAGCTCCTTGCTCGCCTCCGGTTTACAGGTTAACTCTTGGGCCTCGAAAAGATTTGGGGGTATAGCTCAGTTGGTAGAGCGCGTCGTTCGCAATGACGAGGCCTGGGGTTCGAATCCCCATACCTCCACAATTTCGCTTTCGCGAAATTCATGGAGCCGGCACGCCCTCGTGCCAGGGAGGAAGGGCCGTGCGCCACGGGCGGCTTACTTCTGGACGTCGAAGATTTCGACCATACCTACCCCCACAGCGCCGCCTTTGCCTTTCACGATGGTGGTGTAAGGCCCGGGTTCGAAATTGGTCAGGACGATGGCCGATTCCCGAATGTCCGACGGCTGCAAACCAGTCGCTTCGATCTCCGTTTTCTGGTCCGACTGCCAGTTATCGTTCGATCCCACCAAGTTTCCATCACGGTTGCGCACCTCGATCATCGGATCCTGCATCGGTTGCGGCACATTGAATTGCGCGAGCGACGGTCCCAGCGCGCGCACGACCACGCGCGTAACCGCTGCGGTTTGAGGACCGGCGAAAAATCCGCCGATGAGAATATTATCGTCGGTACCGATAAAGCCGCGCGCACTCAGATTCGCGAGCCGCGCATTCGCCTCCAGGCCGAGATCGTAGGTTTCCACGACGCCGATGCCGCTGCTGTTGCCCTTGCCGCGCATGATGATGGTATAAGAGCCGGGATCGAGTGTCTTTACGATCGCCGACTCGTGGTCGTCTGTTGGAGGCGGAAACCCAGCCGCCTCCACTTCTGCCCGGTTAGTCGTCCAATCATCGTTACTCGCAATGACAACGTTGGCTGAGTTGTACAACTCGAGGGTGGGATCAGCCAGTCGTCCCGGTAACGGCTGGCCGTTCGCCGTCAGGCTAGGCCCGATGCCGCGCAACGTCACCTTCTTCGGTTCGGAGCCGCGAATGATCAGGCCGCCGATGAGGGCGTTGTCCCCGGGCTGGACGCGAACTCTGCTCGAGAGATTGAACAACTGCGCCGCGACCTGGATCGGCACGCTCGCGACGTTTGCGCTTTGCAATCCCTTCGAATCTTTCACGGTCAACGTGGCAAAGAAACTGCCGCCATGTTTGTAGGTGTGGTTGAGCGTCGGGGTCGATTGCGTCACGTCCGGCGAACCGTCGCCGAAGCTAAAGGTATAAGAAGCAATCGAATCTCCCGCGTCCGGATCGACGGAGGTCGAACCATTCAGAGCGACCGTGAGCGGCGGGTTACCCGTATCTGGAGTCGCCACGAGCTTTGCCGTCGGGGCCTGGTTCAGGATGCAAGCGGCGTTACCCCCATAGGTGAAGCTATCCGTGTAAGCCAGACTGTCCGGCATCTGATCATAGGTGGCGGTGGCACCCGGTCCGACGTTCAAAGGATCGCTCGTCTGGGTAACGGCAGAGTTGAAACCGGAGATGACGTTGCCCGCAGTGAGGCCGAGGTCAGTTGCTTTGACCACGATATCGATGATGCCTTTCACCGTATCATAATTACTCTCCGGCTCGGCGGCTTTGATGCTGGCCGGGTCGACGAAGCGGCCATCCGTCTGTCCACCGTTATTGGGGCTCGCGATGTAGGACTGGAAGGCTGGGGAAGAACTGCTCCAGGTCATGCGCACACCGCGGACTTTGCCGTCCGGCATTTTGAAGGAGACATACCAGGACGAACCGGGCGGTTGCGGCGAAATTCCTGGATCAGTGTTGATGCGGAACGTCAGTTTGACGTTGCCATCCGCGGCGAACTTCTGGCTGAGCTGGAACGACAGAAGATCCATCCCCGGGCCAGCCGGAGTAACAATAATCCCCGCGGCAGCGCTGGTATCGCCGGCGGCGTCCTTCAACTTCGTTAGCCCCGGAATCGCGCAAAGATTTTCCAGGATCCCGACGGTCGGGACCACGTCCGTGCAGAAGGGACCTTCGCCGACTCCGTTAACGGCGGTGATGTGATAGGTGTTCGTAACCGCGGGATCAAACGTGGTGTCGGTGTAAGTTGTTTGGGGTACGGTGGCGATGAGCGTGAAACTGCCAGCGCCAGCTTTGCGGTAAATCTTGTAACCTGTGATCGCAGACCCGCCGTCATCCGGCGTGTCCCACGCGAGCTGCACTTTGGTCTTCCCCGCGTCGATCGTGGCCCGGATGCCAGGCGCGCCCGCGAGCGCAGGCTCAGAGGGATCGAATTGCGCGAGCATGCGTTTGCCGCCCGATTGACGGGTGATGAATCCTTTGGCTGTAAAGCTATTCGCACCGCCCTGGACACAGGCACCCACGCAGCCGTCCACTCCCGCAACGAGGACGCGGCCTTCTTTGTCGATCTGAATATCCATGAAATCGAGAAGGTTCCGGCAGGTGCTTCCGCCGCAAATGCCACCGCGCTGGATCGGATCGCCAAGCGTAACGTTTTGCGTCGTCCAGCTCTTGCCACCGTCAAACGTGGTCGAGACGTAGAGGTACCAAATGCCGGTGAAGAGCGGTCTCGCATTGATGCCAGTGGCGACTCCCTGGACGTTTAACGAACAGTCATCGCCCTCGCCACAAGGCCAGTTGTTGCCGCCTGTTTCCGTGCCGAAGAAGGCAACGGCCGCGCGCCCGCCGCTGCCCGCGGTAGCGGTCACGAAGGTGGCGTTCTTGATTGGATTGCCGTTGATGACGCTCGCACCGACATCAATGCTCGGCTCCCAAGTCAAGCCGCGATCGTGCGAAACGGCAACCTTCGGATGCGTGTCGCCGGCGATGTCCTTGCCGTCGAGGTTGCCCGTCAGGCGATCCTCAGCCTGGTAAACAAAGTAAACATTTCCATCAGCGTCGATCGAGACGGATGGGTCCCGCGTGCCGATAATCGTGTTGTCCAAGGCGCCGTTGCCGTGAGTGGTTGAATCCGGAATCGGGCGGATCTTCCAGGTGATACCATTGTCTTCCGAAACGATCACCGCCTGTTTCGCGCCGGTCTCATGGAATGGAATGGCGCCGCCGCAAGCAACGTTGGGCACGTAAACGGTTCCGTCTTTCGGCGAAACCTTGATGTGGCCATGCAATCCGGCGCAGTCATTGATCGTGTACATCGGAGACCCTGGTCCGAAAGTTTGGCCGCCATCGACGCTGAGCGCGGCGCGCGCGTCGGACACACTCTGCGAAGCATAGTAAACCGCGTTCGGATAGGCGGTGATCGGGCCGACCGCGCCGGCATGAAATATTCCGCCACCAAACGTTTGATGGTCGAGATCGGACGGCAGGCTCGAGCCTTCGCTCACGATGAAATTATCGCCGTCGTTATCGGTGATATCGGTCGTGCTGCCCGCTGGGGTGAGGCCTTCTAGTTGCGACACAAACGTCCGGCCGGTGTCGTGATCCGTGAAAAGGATTGGATCGCCAAAGGCGCGCGGGGTGGAGGCGAGCACAAGCGGCTTGGCCTCCCAGTTTGGCTTTGCCGGAGAGGAGCAATCGTTAAACGTAGCCCGATACAAATCCGGCGAAAATCCGCCGAACAACATGACTCTCCCGCCGTTGGGGATGTTGAACATGCTGTTGCTAAATGATTGCTCCGTCTTCCAGTTGCAGCCGATGGAGGGTTCACCCACAGCATCGGCAATCCCCGCCGGCGCGGCGTAATTCTGGAATCGCGGAACGCCGGGCGTAGAAGCGGGCGCCTCGCTTACCTGGGCGGAGCCGCCGGGCGATGCCGCCGCGGGTTGAGTAAAATTGCCAGCTTGCGCCAGGAGCGCCACCCCGCCGAGCATCAACAGGGCGGCGAGTAAGGGACGAAG
The DNA here is from genome assembly GCA_041167545.1 of Verrucomicrobiota bacterium. GTDB lineage: Bacteria > Verrucomicrobiota > Verrucomicrobiia > Chthoniobacterales > UBA10450 > AV80. The sequence continues at coordinate 21,142 of JBEEHT010000045.1, read as the reverse complement.
AACGGAACCGCGAGTTTGATGAGTTTTGGCCTCGTGTTTCATAGGAAAAATGTCGCGTGGTTGAGGTTGGAGCCGACGGGCAGCCACGAGGGTGGCTATACTCAAATTCGCGACCAGCCGGGCGAGCGGTTCCCGCTCCCGGGCATTTTTCCGACATTACAAATTTGTCAGAAAGCGTTTACGAGACCAGCAATGTCGCCGCCGATTTGGCGGGCCGTCCTAGTGAAGAGTTCTTCGTAGCCGCCGCCGAAAGCCCCAAACCCTGACCGTCTCTCCTGCCTGAATCGAACCAGGACTCTTTTCGAATTTCCATCCACGATCTCGCCAACGAGTTGTATTTTCACCGCGCCGGCGCCGAACCCGGCCCAGTAACGCGCGGCGCGCGAGCCCGGGTCGAGTTTTGTCATTCTCGCGCGAATGATGAGAGTGCCGCGGCCGCCGCCGCCGCCGATTTTGCGGCGCGCCTTTTCTTGCAGCCCACCCATGAATGCCGGCTTGACCAATCTCATGGCCGTGAGCACCGCCGGGTAGGTGTTATCTTTTGGGTTTGGCAATTGCACTCCGGTCGTGTCGAAAGATTCCACCGCGATCGAATCGAAACTGGCGGCGTTGAAGGGCTGAAGGATCGTGACCTCATCGATATCGCCGTTCCAATTGCGATACGTCCCCGGCGCGGTGGCGCCTTTGGAAGCATTCACGTCGCCGAACGGCGCCAGGGTCAGAGTTCCAAGCACCGCACAAAACAGGACGATATTTCTCGCAATCATTCAGCAATTGTCTTCCTTTCCAGCATGCCCGGCAAGATTTTAGGCGTCATGCGATTCTCGTCACCGATGGCCCGCCAACGTCGCCTTCTTTCATGAGACGATATCTGCCCTTCATCATTGTGGCGGCGGTTGCGGTCATCACCTTCGGAAGCGGCCTCGCACTTTTTCGGGCAAAGCGGCCGCCGCTTCCAACCCCGAAAAACGATTCGATCGCTTCGCAAGCCGAAGAGACGCGAGGCCTTCATGTCCGGGGCGTCGCCACCGCGCCGGTTACGCTCGAGGAATTCGGAGACTTCGAGTGCCCGCCTTGCGGGACGATGGCCGGAGTGCTCAAGGCAACCGAGGAAAAATACGGCGCGCGTTTGCGTGTGATCTTTCACCAGTATCCCCTCGCCATCCACGTCCATGCGCGCGACGCCGCTCTCGCTTCGGAGGCCGCGCATTTGCAGGGACGCTTCTGGGAAATGCACGATCTGCTTTATCAAGAGCAGGCGGTTTGGACGAAGACGACCGATGTGCCCTCGTTGTTCAACTCCTATGCAAACAAGATCGGGATTGATGTCGAGCGCTTCAAAAAGGATATGCAGGCTCCTGAGACCAAGGCACGGGTGGCGGCGGATCAGAAGCTCGCCGCTGCTCGCGGTGTGACCAGCACGCCCACCATTTTCATTAACAACGTCGTCTTGCCGCCGACCTCGTTCAATCCGACCGATCTCCACGCCGCCATCGACGCGGCGCTGAAAGAAAAACCCGCGCCCTAACCTTCATGAAAGGCAAAAGACAAAGACCCAGGGAAGCCACTCGCTCTCGCACCCCGGTTATTCTTTATTGGGTAGCCGCTCTCTTCGCGGCCGCGGGTCTGGCGGATGCCACTTACCTGACGGTGATCGCTTTGACAGGCGAAACCGCCGCGTGCGGAGGGTCCGCGGGTTGCTCCGAAGTGCTGGGCAGCAGCTATGCGAGAGTGGCTGGAATGCCGGTCGCTGCGTTCGGTCTCCTCGGTTATTTCAGCGCGTTCAGCTTCGCGGTTTTTGCGGCCTTCAATTACGCGCGCGCCCAGAAGCTTTTTGTTCTGGCGGTTTGCGCGCTCTTTGTGGCGACGCTCTGGTTCCTTTACGTCCAGGCCTTCCTGCTGCACGCCTATTGCCGATACTGTCTGTTCTCGGCGGCGATCAGCTTCCTTCTCATGGGTCTGGTGGTCGCGGCGCCTGGTCGGCCAAAGGAAAAACCGTAAACAGTCACCGCGCGCAAAGTGGCGGGTTGCCATTCAGCGCGATCTCATGGTTTGATTGGCCATGAACAGACGCCGTTTTGTGCGTTCGAGCGTCGCCGGAGGTTTGACTCTGGCTGTCGCTCCGCGCGCCCTTTTTGCGCAGGCTCCTACCATTATGAATTCCAAATCGATCAAGCCCGTCGTCATCGCATCCGCCAATGGCAACAAGTTCAAAAACGGCGGCGACATGACCTGTGTCCAAAAAGCCTTCAGCCTGATGACGCAGGGAACCGACGTGCTCGATGCCCTGATTGCCGGCGTCAACATCGTCGAGCTTGATCCGCTCGATACCAGTGTCGGCTACGGCGGTTTGCCGAACGCGGATGGAATTGTGCAACTCGATTCCTGTTGCATGCACGGGCCGAAAAAGCGCGCGGGCGGCGTGGCCGCGATCGAGGGAATCCGCGCGCCTTCGCTCGTGGCCAAGGCAGTGATGGAGCAAACCGATCACCATCTCATCGTCGGACAGGGCGCGCAGAATTTTGCGCGCGGGCTGGGTTTCAAAATCGAGGACGACCTGAACACCGAGGAATCGAGAAAACTTTGGCTCGAGTGGAAACGGCGGATCGATCCGTCGCATTATCTCGATCCGCAGAAACGCGCCGAAGCCGGCAACCGCATCATGATGCAGATGGTCGCGGAAGGGTTGATCGATCCGCAGCACATTTACGGCACGATCAACTGCGACGGCGTGAACGCGAAGGGCGAGATTTGCGGCATCACCACGACAAGCGGCCTGGCGTGGAAAATTCCGGGCCGGGTGGGCGACTCGCCGATTCTCGGCGCCGGCCTTTATGTCGATGGAGAAATAGGCGCGGCCGGATCGACCGGGCGCGGCGAAGCAAACCTCTACAATCTTTGTTCGTTCCTGATCGTCGAAAACATGCGGCGCGGCATGCACCCGAAGGACGCCGGTCTCGACGCGTGCAAACGAATCAAGGCAAACACGATCGAGAAGCGGCTTCTCAACAGCAAGGGCAACCCGAATTTCGGGATCAACTTCTATGCGTTAAATGCGAAGGGAGAATACGCCGGCGTTTCGATGTATCCCGGAGCCAGCTACGCAGTCTGCACCGACAAGGGTCCCGAAACGCTTCCGTGTGAGCCGCTCCTGGACGGAAAGCCGGAAGACTAGCGATCAGCTCGCCGCTTCAGTTCGGTTAATGCCCGTTGTTAACGTACTGCACGCAATCGCCCTGATTCTTGAAGGTGGTGCCGTCCGAATGGACAGTCCGGGTCCATCCGCCATTCTTGCATTGAGCCTCGGTCGTCGGAACGTTGTTACCTGCGCAAAGGTAGTGAGTTCCCACTCCAGGCGCTATGGCCCAGCCCGAATACGCTACGTCCGGACTGACTCGAGCGCCGTGGCCGGGTCCCACCGGTCCCGGCCCGTCCGGGCTGCCCCACCAATTGCATTGACCATCGAACGGTTCATTGATGGGAAAGAGGCCCGGCCCGATCCCAATGCCGTAGGACACAATCGTGAGATTGAAGTTGTTGTTCTGCACAGCCGTCACGGCGGCGAAGGTGCTCGGATTGTTCGCGAACCAAACGGCTACGTTGTCCGTGGCCGGACCGATCAGGTTGCTGAAATTATTGAGGTAGACGAAGGCCGCCGGCGTGTCGCTCTCCAGACCAACAGCGTGCACCAGGGTAGCCCCTTCGAGGTTGCTCACGTCGTTGGCAGTAAAGAAGATCGAGGACGTTCCCGCCCCCGACACAACCAACAGGCCGTACGCCCCACCTAGAGTGCTCGTGATTCCGGTGATCGTATTGTCGTGGATGTAAACATTGTCCGTCAGATTGATCGTATTGCCGTCTCCAATAAAGATGGCGCGCGCGGCCTGGCTGCCGGCGACGTTCTGGATCTGATTTTGGCCGATGTCGATCCTGATGGGGCCGCTTTCGAGGAAGACGGCTTCGGCGATGCCGGTAGGGCCTGCCTCGAGCGTGTTAATCCCGTCAAAGATGTTGTATCGGATAAGCGCATCATTGCTGATGCCCTTTATGTTGACGCCAATCGCGGCGTTTGCCGTAACCGAATCCCTGATAGTGAAGCCGTCCACGGTGACGTTGGTGGCGTTAATCGTGATAACCGGTATGGAGCCGGTGGGATTTGCGCCTCGGAGAGTCGATTCCGTGATGCCGCCGGGTATTCGTCCGGCTACGAGCTGGCCGGCCTGTGCGCCGTTTAGCGTGAGCGGCCTTTGGATGGACAGATTCTCATTATAAACTCCGGGAGCCACGTTGATCGTAGCGCAAACGGAATCATCGACGGCCGATTGGATGGTGGGATAGCCGACGCTTGGAACAGAACAGGTGGCCGCTCCGGCCGTCGCGGCCATGATCAATAGTGTTGTAGCGAGAAGGAGGCATTTTAATTTGGCGGTTTTCATATTTTTTTTGGAGGAGGTTCGAGACATTGATTGCCTGGGCGGAGCAAGAGTGATGCTGTCGTGACGAGCCAATTTATTGGCTGGGGGGACGAACGCGCACTTCGAAACCCTAACCCGAACATGCGAGGTCGCAAACCATTATCCGTAGTTTGGTTGAAAAAGAAACCGACCGTCGGCGCTCAAAATTTCAGGCTGGGCGTGAGCAAATGCGCCCAGCATGCGAACGAGATAAGGGCGACGCTGGCCAGGAGCAATAGAGTCGCGTGAACCCGAGTCCACCAGCCAAGGCCGGAAACCATCCAGAATCTTACCGCGGCAATCGCCAGGACAATTAATCCGGCAGCGGCAATCCAACCGATCACATGCGCAGTGATGAGCCAGGGATTAATTCCGTCCCCGAGGAAGGCAATGTTTTTGTCGACCAGGCTCAGGGGCAAAACCACCAGACCCACAAAAACCAGTTCCAGGATGCACACCAGCCGCGAGAAAAAATAGAGCACACGATCAACCCGGGTCGAGAAAAGTGGACGCGCGTATCGTCGCCGAATGATTGCAGCCACCGGCCATAGAAGAACCGTGAGATTCAAAAGGCCGAGGCTTGCGCCGATGATCGGCAGAAGCAGCTTTTTGCTGGCAAATCCGGTCACTCGTTGCGCGAGATAGATAGGCGCGGAAGGCAAAAGGTCAGTGACGATGCCCTTCTCATCGCGGCGAAAGGCAATCAGGTCCGGGCCGTCCACTTCGCGGTAAAGAAGCGGGCCGATTTCGCGCCACCGTTTTAGTCCGCCGCGCGGATTGAGAAAACCCTCAACGGTTAGGACTCCGTTTGCATCGGCGTTCACCGAAACCTGGCCGAGAATAGCCGCCAACTTGAGAAAAGTGGAATCCGCCCGGCGGCTTCCTTGATAAACTCCGCTCACAGCGCGCCCATCCGCCTGGGCGGTTTTCAAATCAACCGAAGGCGGCGACATCGCCGGATCGGGAAAATAGCGATTCAAAAGAGCGCGCAGAACTTCGGACCGGCCGCCGCCGGGACGCGATCCGGCGCTGTTATAAGAAATGAAAACGCCGACCTGCGCGTCCGGCATCAGCATCATATCGCTATGAAAAAAGATCGTATCGCCGCCATGGCCGACGATGCGCTGCCCGTTTGTCGAGTAATCCATGAGAATGAATCCGATCGCACGAAGGGCTGGATGGAACTCGAACTGGCGCGCTTCCATGGCGCGGACCGTCTCCGGTTTGAGAATGGTCGCGCCGTCGAGCGTGCCTTCGGCGAGGAACGCCAGCATCAGACGCGTCATGTCCGTCGCGGTGGCGGAGAGAGCGCCGGCGGGCGACGCCGGCACAAACTCGAAGCTTCGCGCGCCCTGCGCAGCCGCGAGATATCCCTGCGACATAAGGCTTTCAAGAGAAGAAGGAAGCGGCTGGGCAAAACTCGAACGCGTCATGTGGAGCGGATCGAGAATGTGGGCCCCGATATATTTTTCAAACGGCTCACCGGAAACCCGCTCGACAATGTAACCGGCCAGAGTCGCCCCATAGTTGGAATACGATGGAACCGTTCCTGGTGGAAAGATTCGCTGCGGCATCGCCGCGATCAGGTAATCGCGGATCGGGCGCATCTCCCGCGCGCTGGGCACGAACAAATTCTTCAGCGTTTCCTCGAATCCAGCCGTGTGGGTAAGAATCCGCCGGAGCGTGACGGGCTCGGGGTAGGTCTTTGGAATCGCGAAGTCGAGATACTCGTTCACGTCGCGGTCGAGATCGAGCTTACCCTGCTCGACTAACTGCATCACCGCCGTCGCGGTAAACACTTTCGAAATCGAACCTGGGCGAAACAAAGTCTGGTCCGCGACAACTGGTTTTTTTTCGGCGAAATCGGCATACCCATATCCCTTCGCGAGCAAAACGTGTCCATCCTTCACCACAGCGACCACCGCGCCCGCAATGTCGCGGCTCTGGAGCTGAGCGGGAAGAAGCGCGTCGAGAAACGCTTCGAGGTCCTCTTTAGTCAGCTTGTGAACGGCGTCGGGTTCGATGGCCGGTTGCACCGGCAAAACCGGAGCGGGCGAAAACAACGGCGTCGGTGCGGGACCCTGGCCGGCCGCGTTAAGCGCAAGAAAGAAGGCCAGAGAGATCGCGAGAACAAACCGGCAGGACAAACCCGCATTCATATTCACGCGGCGATCCTGCGGGGAGCCCAGGAAATTGGCGAACCATTTCCATTTGTCATTCCGAGCGCAGTCGAGCACTCTCTCGCTGTTTCAAATTTCTGCCATGCGCATTCTCTCCGGCATTCAACCCACCGGCATTCTCCACATCGGGAATTATTTGGGCATGATGCGGCCGGCCATCGCGCTTCAGGCCAAAGGCGAAGCGTTTTATTTCATTGCCGATTATCACGCGCTGACGACGATCGATAATCCGGAAACGCTCCGGGCAAACAGCCGGAGAATCGCTTTGGATTTTCTCGCCTGCGGTCTCGATCCAGATCGTTGCGCGTTGTTTCGGCAAAGCGACGTGCGCCAGGTTACCGAGCTCGCCTGGATTTTATCGACGGTCACTCCCAAAGCTCTGCTCGAACGCGCACATTCCTACAAAGACAAGGTGGCCCGCGGTCTGCCCGCCTCCGCCGGCCTCTTCACCTACCCTGTCCTGATGGCCGCCGATATCTTGATGTACGACAGCGATCTCGTTCCAGTCGGCAAAGACCAGAAACAACATCTGGAAATGACGCGCGACATTGCGCAGAAGTTTAACGAAACGTTTGGCGACACTTTCAAATTGCCCGAGCCGCAAATTCAGGCCGCCACCGAAACGGTTCCCGGCATCGACGGCCAAAAGATGAGCAAGAGCTACGGCAACACGATCGATATTTTCGGCGAGGAAAAGGAAATGCGGAAACAAGTCATGAGCATCGTGACCGACTCGAGCCCGGTCGAAGCGCCCAAGGACGCGGACGCCTCCACGATCTTTCAACTGTATTCACTCTTCGCGGCGAAGAACGAGAGCGAAGAAATGCGGGAAACTTTTCGGCGGGGCGGGACCGGCTACGGCGATTTCAAGAAGCAGCTTCTCGCAAAGCTCTGGGAATATTTCGAGCCGATGCGAAAACGCCGCGAAGAAATCCTCCGCGATCCCGATTACATCGATACCGTCCTCGCGCGCGGCGCCGAACGCGCAAATACGGTAGCCGACAAGGTAATGGCCAGAGTTCGCGGAGCTGTGGGGTTGTAGTTTTGGGGAGCGCAGGCTGCCAGCCTGCACATCTCGGCAGCTTGCCGAGATGCCTCTTGATCCATCAGCGTGGCAGACGCGTTCGTTCGGATGTAGCCGGCAAGCTGCCGGCTACTGCAGGCTGGCAGCCTGCGCTCCCCAATGCAATTGCGCAATCCGCCGCAAACTACGTTCCCGCCTTTGCTGGCGGCGTCTTTAATTCGCCGAAGACCAGGCGCCCGGCTCCGGTTTGCAACGCGCTCGAAACCACGATCGTCGCCGTCTTGCCTAACTGCGAACGCGCGTGGTTCACCACGATCATCGTTCCGTCCGGCAAATAACCGACGGCCTGGTGCGCTTCGCGGCCCTCCTTCACGAGACTGAGCTGAAGCTCGTCGCCCGCCGCCACGATGGGCCGCAAGACCCGGGTCAGGTCAGCCAGATTGAGCGCCGCCACTCCCTGCAGCCGCGCCACCTGGCAAAGCGCGTGATCGTTCGTGAGCAGCCGCGCCTGGAGCACTTTGGTCGTGCGAACCAGCCGCGCGTCGGTCGCGAGCTCGGCGTCGTCGGCGGTTTCGTGGATGGTTAGATCGACGTCGCGCGATTGCTGGAGCTGATTCAGGATCTCGAGGCCGCGCCGGCCGCGCTCGCGTTTCAGGGCGTCGCGGGAGTCCGCCAGCGTTTGCAATTCGCCCAGGATAAATCGCGGGACGATCAGGGAACGGCTGAGAAATCCGGTCGCGCAGAGGTCGGCGATGCGCCCATCAATGATGATGTTCGTATCGACGACGAGCGGCTCGTGCTGCGTGGTCTCGCGCGTAAAACGGACATACGGAATGATGAGCGAGAATTCATCGCGGTTGCTCCGCATGGCCAGCATCATGCCGAGATAACCGAAGGTGCAATAAACAATCAGCCGCACGGCCCATTGCACGGTTTCGCTTTGGTAACGCAAGACGTCGGAGGCCAGGAGAAGGTTGGCGAAAAGCAGGCCGAGCAGCAGGCCGAACGTCGCCGACGAAAAAGCGCGCAACGAAAAGCCCTTCAGCACGCGGTCGATCAACACCACAATGAGCGCGAACACAGCGCCGATCAGGACGCCTGGGATGGCGTTGCCCTGGATTTCTCCCGTCACGATCGCGCCGATTACGCAGCAGAAGGTCACGAAAAGCACCCGCAGCAAATTAACGGTGAGGATCGGCGTCATCAGCGTCTTGCGGGTTTGCGAGGCGCAGTTTGTTCGCGCTCGGCGGCGGCGCGGGCCTCTTCTTTTGCGGCGCTGTCCCGATAGAAAAGAATTCCGTGCGTTCGCAAATTACTGACGAGCGCGTGCAAATCTTTCGCGAGCTCCTGATTGGTCAGCAACGTGGCGAGCAAACCTTTTCCCTTCGTTGCTTCCTGCATCACCTGCGTCGCGGCCTGAATCGTTTTGCGCGCATCGGCGATCGCTACCTGCACGTCGTCCGCCCCTTTTTTTGCGGATTCCATGGTGCCGCCGGCTTTCTCGATCACGCCGTCGATCTTCTGGGCCGATTCCGCGAGAGCCGTCGTCGCCGTATTCAAATGCTCGATGCTCGATTTCAGATTGTCCATGTTCGCTGGCGAAAGCGCCTGCTCGTTCAAGCGAGAAATGGTCGTGTTCACGTTTTGGACCGCGCCGCGCAAATCGCCCACCAGAAACCCGCCCTCGCGCGTCAGATCATCCAAGCCGGTTTCGCGCGTGCCTTCGACGAGCGTGTTTTTTCCGATGTAACTGCTCGGCTGACCTCCCGGCATCGTGACAGCGACGAAACGATCGCCGAGCAGCCCCGAGCTGCCCACGGTAAATCTGCTCCCGGCCGGAATCTGGACGTAATCAAAAATCCGCAAAGGCACCTCGACGCCCTGGCCGGAACGCACGAGCCGCGGTCCATCGGAGACGCGGCCGATTTTCGCGCCGGCCAGGAGGACATCGGACCCTTTCAGCAGACCGCTCGCATCCGGAAACTTCACCGTCAGGCCGTAGTAGGTTTTAAACCCTTCGCCGATGCGGCCGAATTGGATAACGAGAACGGCCAGCACCGCCAAACCTGCGAGAACAAACGCGCCTACTTTCAGTTCCAGGGTTTTTTCGCTTTGACCGGTAGCCATTTTATCAAGGGGATGAGCTCTTCGAACTTATCACGTGTCGCCGTCGCGTCAGCCAGTTTCGGCTGACGCTGGATCACGTCGATCGGCCCAAGAGAAAATCCTGCAGCAATGGATCCGCGGACGTTTTCAATTCCTCCGGCGTCCCGTGAAAATAAATCTGCCCCTGATGCAGGTAAGCGATGTGATCCGCGACGTGAAAAGCGTTCTTCATATCGTGCGTGACGACGATGCTGGTAATGTCAAAGCGCTTCTGTAACCGCCGGATAAGGCGGTTGATGCTATCGGAGACCACGGGATCGAGACCGGCGGTCGGTTCGTCGTAGAGAATGCAAGAAGGCCGGCGGATAATCGAACGCGCCAGGCCCACGCGTTTCTTCATTCCGCCGCTCAAGTTCACCGGCATCTTCGTTTGTTCGCCCTCAAGCTCGATCACCTCGAGCATCTCGCCCACTTTTTCCCGAATGATTTTCGGATTTCGCTCCCCCGCCTCGCGCAACGGGAACGCGATGTTCTCTTCGACCGTCATCGAATCGAAAAGCGCGCCGCCTTGAAACAGGATTCCCACTTTGCGCCGGATGGCCGCGAGCTTTCGTTCGCTCAACCCGATGATGTTCTGTCCATCGATCCAAATTTCTCCCGCATCGGGCTGCATCAACCCGACCAGGTGTTTCAACAGAACGCTTTTGCCGCCGCCGCTGCGCCCGATGATTACCAGCGTCTCGCCTTTCGCCACCGTGAGATCGATTCCGCACAAAACATCCTGGCCCGCGAGCTTTTTCTTCAGGCCCCGCACCGCAATCATGGATGAGTTGAGCGATGTCGCTGGTGTAGCTGCCGCCGTCACTGGCGGCAGGGGAGCAGGTGACGCAGCAGTTGAAACGATCCCGTCTTCCACCCGACGAATGTTCGCCATTTGGCGCGCGATGACAAACCTCCCGAGTGCGTTATCAAGTCAGACTCGATCAATTCGAACAATCTCACCGGCAAACGGCCAATCATCGGCCTTGTTCGCCAAACCTGCTCGCACCGGGTTGTCCCGCACATAGTTCCATTTCTGCGCATAGCTCTCAGAATTCCGAAGCAAATGATCAAAGAATCCGCGCTGCCAGATGTTCCCGCTGTCGCCGCCTCCGCTTCTACGCAATTCCTTCCTGCCGCCGGTGACGGCGGCAGCTACAACCCGTTTCAAGCCGCGCACCCAAATACCTAGATTGAATTCAGGGCCACCCCGAACAAAGAGGTGGATGTGATCAGGCATAATCACATATCGGCCTAGCGCTACATTTCTCTCGATGCCTCGTTCTCCGTACTCAAGCACCGCACAATGGGCGTCTCCGTTCGCCAGGATCTTCCTTCTCAACCGCGTGCACAGCGTTACAAAATACAGCGGTGGATCATACCGCTGAAAAATCACATCCAAACGCGGAGGCTTGCCGAGAGTCATGGGGGAGAATTTCTTCAACTGCACTGCCGCCAGCGACGGCAGCGGCTACACCTACTGATAACCGGCCGGGAAAATGATGTTGAGCGCCATGGTCAGGAAGAAATTAAAGATGAGCACGGCCAGCGACGAATCCACCACCGCTTCCGTGGTCGCCTTGCCGACCCCGACGGCTCCTTCGCGGCTCGTCAAACCTTTGTGGCAACTGATGAACACGATCAGCAGCGCGAAGCAAAACGCTTTCGTAAGGCCCATGATGATGTCGCGCCCCTGCGTCCAGCGGACCATGTTCGCCACGTAATAGGTGCCGTTTACATCCAAGAGGAAAATTGCGACGAAATATCCGGCGACGATTCCAATCCCGATACACTCCGCCACCAGCAGCGGCATCGAAAGCATCATCGCGAGCGTGCGCGGTACCACGAGATAATCGATCGGATGCACGGCCAGCGCGCGGAGAGCATCGATCTGTTCGGTTACCTTCATCGTCCCGATTTCGGCCGACATCGATGCGCCGACGCGGCCGGTCACCATGAGCGCTGTCAGAACCGGCCCCAGCTCGCGGCAAACCGAAACCGACACCACCGCCCCGACCGCCGATCCCATCCCGAGTTTGTTGAATTGAAAAAACGTCTGCGCAGCGAACACCGCGCCGGTGAACGCGCCCGTGATCATGACGACCAGCTGGGAGCGCAGCCCGATCTCAACGATCTGGTGGAGAAACAAACGCCACCGGATTTTCTGCACGACAACCGAGGTGAACGTTTCGCTCGCGAGGACGACCACCTCGCCCACGTGCGTCAAAAAGGAAACGACGGGAGTGCCGAGGAGCGTGAGAAATCGGCCAAACATTTGAACTTCAAGTCATGTCACAAACCGGCGGGTCCGGCTACAAACCCAGAAGTTGCGTTTTCGTTTTCGGCCGCAGCTCCGCCGGAATCGCGCCGACGAATTTGGGGTCCAGGCCAAGTTTGCGAAAAGTGGATCGAATCTCGCGGAAGGTCACGCTGGGCCATTCCAATTGCATGTAAACAACGTCGTGGTTGCGATCGACTTTGTAATACAGGCCGGGGATTCCTTCGAGTTCGATATCGAGCTCGAGGATCTTGTTCAGGTCGCGGACGCCTGCCGCATACACTTCGCGTTCCAACACGAGTGCATCGTAGAAGGAACCGCCGCGTGATGCAAAACTGAATCCAACCACCGCACGCGGATGGGCTACAGAACGATTGCGCGCCAGACAGGTCTGCGATAAAGGAAGTTGTCCATGATCAATCGCGCGCTTCGTTTGCTTCTCGCTGTCGATATTTTCTGTGCGTTCTTTCTGCTGGCCGGTTGCGAGACCATGCCGAGCGGAATCCAGCAGGCCCGTGTCACCGCGGCTCAAAACATAGCGGCGGAACCGCTCGGGGATTATTTTATCGGACGCCGCTATTTCAAAGGCACCGTCTTCAAATTTTGGGGTTACCTCCGGAAGCCCGGCCAGCCCTGGAGCACGGCGCAACTGGTCGTCTTCAACGAAAAGCAGAAGCTCGCGCCTGATCGTGAGCAATTGAATTTCGGCGCCGACAACAATTACGAATACAAAATCTACGGCAACTTCAGCGGCCAGACCGTTTACGAGCCGGCGAGCAACGGCTTCTATCCGGAATTTATCCTGCAAAAATACGAACTCATTTCCAAGAGTCCGCCGCCGATTTTCCGCAGCCAGTTTAGCGATCGCGCGCGCGCGGCCACCGGCCGCATGCAGATAGAGAAACCCGAATAGCTCTCGTGGGCGCGCGCAACTCCCGGGATTCGCTCGCGGAGGAATTCCTGCGCTGCCTCGAGATGGAAAAAAACGTCTCGCCGCGCACCCTGATCGCGTACCGGCGCGCGCTCGAAGCCTTCCGCGCCCAGAAAAATGTGCGCTCGTGGCGAAACTGCCGCGCGGATGAATTCCGCGATTACCTTTTCGAGCTGATGAAGAACGGACAGGCGCGTTCTTACATCCGGCTGCAATTCTCCGCCCTGCGCACCTTCTATCGTTTCCTGGTCGAACGAAAAAATTTCCGGAAAGATCCCGTCCGCGAATTGCAATTGCCGAAGGCGGAAAAGAAGTTGCCGCTGGTCCTGACCCAGAAACAGATCGAAGAACTCCTTACCGCACCGTTGCGCGTGCCGAAGCAGAAAGCAGCGCCTTCCTGGATGGCTTTGCGCGATGCCGCCATCCTCGAACTTTTTTACAGCAGCGGTCTGCGTCTGGGCGAGCTCGCGTCGCTGAATGTGGCCGACGTCGATATCTACACCGAATCGGTGCGCGTTCTCGGCAAAGGGAGGAAAGAGCGCGTCTGTCCTGTCGGCGCGCCCGCACTCGAAGTGCTCTCGCGTTATCGCATTGCGGCCAGAGTGCAGACCGGGCCGCTTTTCATCAACAAATCGCGCCGCCGAATTTCACCGCGCTCGATCTGGCTTATTTTGAAACGCTATCTGCGGCACACGTCGATTCCTATCGCGCTGAGCCCGCACAAACTGCGGCATAGTTTCGCGACCCACCTGCTCGATAGCGGCGCCGATCTGCGGAGCGTGCAGGCATTACTCGGACACGCCAGCTTATCGACGACGCAGATTTACACACACGTCACCGTGGAAAGACTGAAGAAGGCCTACTCCGCCGCGCATCCGCGGGCGTAGAAGAAAGTGACGAGTGACATGTGACCAGTGCCGAGTTTGTGAAGCGACGCTCCTACCAACTCGTCACTCGTCACATGTCACTCGTCACTGCCCTTCAGCTCGCACTCGCTGCTGTGCTTTGCGGCTCGGCGACGTGAAAACCGAGCTTGTCATCGCCCGCCACCGTCACTTCGACGATATCGCCCGCCTTCACGGTTCCTTTGAGCAATTCTTCCGCGAGCGGATCTTCGAGATAACGCTCGACCGCGCGCCGCATCGGACGCGCGCCATAAGTCGGGTCGTAGCCCTTATTGATCACGAACTCGTGCGCCGGCTCGTCGAGCACGATCTCGATTTCTTTGAGCTTTAGACGGCGTTTCACCTTGTCGACTTCCAGATCGACGATCTTCAACAGGTCCGGTTTGCTCAACGTGTGGAAGACGATGATCTCGTCGAGGCGATTCAAAAACTCGGGCTTAAAGACCCGCTTAGTTTCCTCGAGAATTTTGTCCCGCATCGAATTGTAATCCGACGAATCGGTCGGCGCCCCGAACCCCATCGTCGTCTGGCGCCGAATGAGCTCGGCCCCGGCGTTTGAGGTCATGATGATGATTGTGTTCCGGAAATCGATCTTCCGGCCTAACGAATCTGTCACCTTGCCCTCTTCCAGGATCTGGAGCAGGAGATGCATCACATCCGGATGCGCTTTCTCGACTTCATCGAAAAGGACGACCGAATAAGGCCGGCGGCGGACCGCTTCGGAAAGCTGGCCCCCCTCCTCGTAACCGACATAACCCGGAGGCGAACCGATCAACCGCGACGCGGTAAACTTTTCCATGTACTCCGACATGTCGATCTGGATGAGCGCGTCGGCATCGCCGAACATGAATTCCGCAAGTGTGCGCGCGAGAAAAGTTTTGCCGACACCAGTCGGTCCCAGAAACACGAAGGAGCCGATCGGCCGCTTCGGATCTTTTAGATCCGCGCGCGAGCGCCGCAACGCCTTGCTGATGGCGGTGACCGCTTCGTCCTGGCCGATGACGCGCTGCCTCAATTCCGCTTCCATCGCGAGCAGCTTCTGGGTTTCTTTTTGCTCCATGCGCTGGAGCGGAACGCCGGTCACTTTCGAAATGATGTGCATCATGTCGTCCGCCGTCACGAGCACTTCCTTCTCTTCCCGCTCCTCACGCCAGCGTGCCAGAATCCCGTCGAGCTTCTCCTTGGTTTGCTTTTCCTTGTCTCGCAGCGAGGCGGCTTTCTCGAAATCCTGCGCCTTAATCGCAGCTTCTTTTTCGACGCGAATCTCTTCGATCTCTTTTTCGATCTCCTTCACGTCGGGCGGCCGCGTCATCGCATTGATCCGGGCGCGCGCCCCGGCTTCGTCCATGACATCGATTGCTTTGTCGGGCAGGAAACGGCCGGTGATGTAACGCTCGGAAAGTTTCACCGCCGTCTCGAGCGCTTCATCCGTCAGCTTCGCCTTATGGTGCTGTTCGTACTTCGGACGCAGCCCTTTTAGAATCAGGATCGTTTCCTCGATGGTCGGCGCCTCAAC
Organism: Verrucomicrobiota bacterium; assembly: GCA_041167545.1. GTDB lineage: Bacteria > Verrucomicrobiota > Verrucomicrobiia > Chthoniobacterales > UBA10450 > AV80. Next base: position 5,709 of record JBEEHT010000045.1, on the reverse strand, counting down.
CTTGACCGTCTGGAAGCGCCGCTCCAGCGCCGCGTCCTTCTCGATATATTTGCGATACTCGTTGAGCGTGGTCGCGCCGACGCACTGGAGCTCGCCGCGGCTCAAGGCCGGCTTGATAATATTAGAGGCATCCATCGCGCCCTCGGCCGAACCGGCGCCGACAATCGTGTGGAGCTCGTCGATGAAAAGAATGACATTTTTCGACCGGCGAATCTCGTCCATGACCGCTTTGATTCGCTCCTCGAACTGGCCGCGATATTTCGTGCCCGCGACCATCAAGGCCAGATCTAGCGTCACGACTTTTTTGTCGCGCAATAACTCCGGAACATTCCCGCTCGCGATTTCCTGCGCCAATCCTTCCGCGATCGCGGTCTTCCCGACACCCGCTTCACCCAGCAAAACCGGATTGTTCTTCGTCCGACGGCAGAGCACCTGAATCACGCGCTCGATTTCGTTGTGTCGGCCGATGACCGGATCGAGCTCGCCCTTCTTCGCCAGCTCCGTGAGATCGCGGCCGAAGGCGCGCAACGCCGGCGTCTTGACATCTTTCTTGCCGGACGATGGCTCGCCGTTGCCTTCCTGTTCCGATTCCGGCGGAGTGAAATTAGGATCGAGCTCCTTCAGGATTTCGTTGCGCGTGCGCTCGATATCGACTTCCAGACTCTTGAGCACGCGGGCGGCAACGCCCTCGCCTTCACGCAGGAGGCCGAGCAAAATATGCTCGGTGCCGACGTAGGAATGATTGAGCGCTTTCGCTTCCTTGCCGGCGAGCGCGAGAACTTTCTTCACCCGCGGCGTGTACGGAATATTGCCCACCATCTTTGTTTCCGGTCCGGAGCCGACTTGCTTCTCGACTTCCATCCGCACCGTCTCGAGGTCGAGACCCATCTTCTGGAGAACGTTGACGGCAACGCCCTGGCCAAGCTTGATCAGGCCGAGCAACAGGTGCTCGGTCCCGACGTAATTATGGTTAAAGCGATCGGCTTCTTTTCGAGCAAGCGCCAGAACTTGCTGGGCTCGCGGTGTGAAATTATTCATTGGTTGGCGGCTCGGGATTCGATCCGTTCTCCGATTCCTTCGCCACTTTACTAATATCAGGTTTAGGGAAGGCCCGCAAACGCTCGCGAATAATCTGGGCGCGCAAATGGTCGCGCTCTTCCGCGTTCAGCTTCTGCTGCGAGCTTTTTTGCAAATGCGCCGGCTGGGTATCGATAAATAGCTCATCGATCGGCAAACGCCGGTCTTCCGGGAACGCGCCGAGATCGACGCCGAGCTTGATGATCGAGAGCAGATTGAGCGCTTCTTTCGAAGTCATGGCGTGGGCGAAAGTGAGCACCCCGTAAGCGCGCCCGATCTGGTCCCAGAGCGTGTTGGACTTTTTCTGGATCAACATCTGGCGCGCGTCGTGTTCCTTTTCGATGATCGTCTCGATCACTTTGCTGAGGCGATTAACGATCTCGTCTTCCTTCTCGCCCAGCGTGGTCTGGTTAGAAATCTGGAAGAGATTGCCCATCGCCTCAGTCCCTTCCCCATAAAGGCCGCGCACCGCCAGACCGATTTTGTTCACGGCCTGGATGACTTGATTGATCATCTCGCTCAAGACCAGGCCGGGAAGATGCAGCATCGCCGAAGCGCGCATGCCGGTGCCGACGTTGGTCGGGCACGCGGTCAAATAACCGAGACGCGTGTCATACGCGAAATCGAGCTTTCCCTCGAGCGTGCTGTCCACTTTATCGACAAGCTTGAACGCGCTTTTTAACTGGAGACCGGAGCGGATCGATTGCATCCGCAGATGGTCCTCCTCGTTGATCATGATGCTGAGAGTCTGGCGACGATTCATGATCACGGCGCTGCCGACACTTTTCGCGGCGTGCTCGCGGCTGATGAGATGGCGCTCGACCAACACCTGTTTTTCCAGCGCGGAAAGGTCCTGCAACAATTCTGAAAACGAATCCTGCATTTCCGGCAGCTCTTCGACGCGCGGCTTGATGAGCTCGAGGATTTGGGTGCGTTCGGCTTTCTTGGCCCAGCCGGGAAAGGCGCGCTGCTTTAGGTTCCGCGCTAATCGCACCCGGCTGCTGATCACGATCTGGTGGTGCGGTCCTTCGCCGCGCAGCCACTCGCCTCCGGTCGACATGATGTTGGCAAATTTCATTTCCTAGACGGCTTTCTCGTGTTCGAGTTGTTTGATCTTGTCGCGCAACGCCGCGGCGTTTTCGTAGTTTTCCTCCGCCACCGCCTTTTCCAAATCCTCGGCCAAAGAGCGCATGCGGTCGTCCAATTCAATCTCGCGATGAGCGCGCTGCGGAAGCTTGCCGACATGCTCCGTGCCTTTGTGCATTGCCTTGAGCAAACTCCCCAAACCCTCGGCAAAGGTCACGTAACAAACGCTGCAACCGAGCCGGCCCGTCTTTTTAAAATCAGCCTGGGTGAAACCGCAGACGGGACATTTTTGCGACGGCGCGCCTTTCTCGATCTCCTCGGCCGCGCCGATCCCGAGCAGCAGATCGGCCAACGCAAAACCAGTTGGATCCTGCACGCCTTTTTCCTTCGAGCAGGCATCGCAGAGGTTTACCTTCTGCATTTTGCCCTCGAGAATCTGCGTCAGGAAAACTGTCGCATCATTGCATTTGCAAACGTCGCACAACATCGCTGTAGATTAGACCTCCAAACGCCGGAAACATTCAACTCCCGACATCTTCAGCACCTTTTGCGCCGACCTGCGCATCCGCCGGTTTAGACAAAGATCGGAGTGCCGGTTTCGCGAGTTAATTCCCGGAAGCGGCCGATCATTCTCGTGGTGATAGAGCCCGGCTTGCCGTTCCCGATCATTCGTCCGTCGGCCTTTACAACTGGAATCACTTCCGCGGCGGTGCCGGTGAGGAAGCATTCGTCGGCCACGAAAACATCGTGGCGTGTGATGTCGGTTTCGGTGATTTTCAGACCGAGCTCCGCCGCGATGTCGAACGCGACCGATCGGGTGATCCCGCGCAGCGCTCCCGCTGCAATCGGCGGCGTAAAAATCTGGCCGCGCTTTATGATGAAGACGTTGTCGGCTGTGCATTCAGCCACGTTGCCGGCTTCATTCAACATCAGCGCTTCGTCGGCGCCGGCGAGATTCGCCTCGATTCGCGCCATCACGTTGTTCAAATAATTCAGCGACTTCACCGCCGGATTGAGCGCGGCCGGGCTGGTCCGCCGCGTCGCGCAGGTAACAACCGTGAGACCTTTTTCGCAAACTTCTTTCGGATAGAGCGCGATCGTCGTCGCGATAATAATGACGCTCGGATGCTTACATTGCGTCGGGTTCAATCCAAGATTGCCGACACCGCGCGTGACGACGAGACGGATGTAACCTTCGTTCAAACCGTTTCGCCGGATCGTCTCGAGGAGCGCTTCCGTCATTTCGCCGCGGCCGATCGGAATCTCGAGGCAGATCGAGCGTGCAGAATCCCAGAGCCGCTCGAGATGTTCCTCCAGCCGGAAGACGCGGCCATTGTAGAAACGAATCCCTTCAAAGATTCCGTCGCCATAAAGCAAACCGTGATCGAACACGGAAACTTTCGCGTCCGCTTCCGGCACGAATTTTCCGTCGAGATAAATGGTCAGCTCTTTCGCTTCCGTGGTCGAAGCTTTCGACTGGGTTTCAATCGCAGGTTTCACCGCCGCCTTCGGAGTCGTTCCGCTCCTTTTCGGTTCGTCCATCACCGCCGCACCAGCTGTCGAAGTTTTTGTAAGCACGAAAAAACGTTCGGTGGTTCGGCAGGCAATTCAAGGGGAAGTTGGGAAACGCGTGAAGCGTCAACGCTTCAACGCTTCAACCCATTCCCCTTCTCCTCGCGCTCGCGCGTCAGCGGCACAAACCTCACCGGGATCACCGCCGTTTGCCTGACCTGGCCGCCATGCTTCTCGAGCAAATAGAGCTCCTGCGCGCTCGTCTTGCCCACCGGAATGATCATGCGTCCACCCTCCTTCAATTGCTCGACCAGCGGCGCCGGAACGTGATCGGGTGCGGCTGTGACGATAATCGCATCGAACGGCGCGTGCTCCGGCCATCCCTTGTAACCATCGCCCGCTTTCACCTGGACATTTTTGTAACCGAGCTCGCGCAGTAACGCGGCCGAGCGTTCCGCCAGCGGTTTTACGATCTCGATCGAATAAACCTGCGCGACCAATTCAGAGAGCACCGCCGCTTGATAACCGGAGCCGGTGCCGATTTCGAGAACGCGATCGGTCGCTTTGGGTTTCAACTGCTGCGTCATGAAGGCGACGATGAACGGCTGCGAAATTGTCTGGCCGTAACCGATCGGCAGCGGTCGGTCCTCATAAGCGCTGGCCCGCAATTCCGGCGGCACGAATTTTTCGCGCGGAACTTTCGACATGGCTCGCAGTGTCATGGGATCGTCAATCCCGCGGGGGCGGAGTTGCCGCTCGACCATTGCTCCCGCGGAGGCGGCGTAGGTTCCCTGTTTGGACTCGAGAACGTTGAACTGTTTCGGCGCCAGCCCTGTTTCCTGCGCTCGCGCGAGCCGGGTGATGCCAAGGCAAACAACAATCTGGAAACAAGCGAACCATCGGCCGTTCATCTTAACTGGGCGGCGCCGGATCGACGCAGCGCTCCACTCTATTGAAGCAAACCATCGACCATTCGCAATTGCCGATCGCCAAGTTCGGCGAGCCGCGAATCATGCGTCACTACCAGCAAGGTCTTCTGCCGGGTTCGCGCCAGGTCCAGGAGGAGGTCCATGATCGAGTCGCCCGTTTTTGAATCGAGGTTGCCCGTCGGTTCGTCCGCGAAAATAATGTCGGGGTCATTGGTCAGAGCGCGGGCGATTGCCACCCGCTGTTGCTCGCCCCCGGAAAGTTCCGCCGGCAAATGGTGCATCCGCTCGGCCAGGCCGACGTCCTTCAGGCTCGCTTCGCCGACGGCGCGTTTCCCTTTCCCGCCGATCATTCCCGGCAGCATGACGTTTTCCAGCGCGGTCAATTCCGGCAGCAGGAAATAGCCTTGGAAAACGAATCCCATTTTCTGGTTTCGCAATTCGGCCTGCGAAGAAGCGCTTCCGGAATAGAGCCGCCGCCCTTCGAATTCCACGGTGCCCGATTCGGGACGCTCGAGCCCGGCGAGAGTGTAGAGGAGCGTCGTTTTTCCCGCGCCGGAGGCGCCGCAAAGAAAAACCGCTTCACCCTGCGCGACGCTGAGAGAAATTCCCCGCAACACTTCGATGCGCCGCGAACCGATTCGAAAAGACCGGCGCAGATCATGGGCGACGAGTTGCGTTTGAGTCATCGGGCCATCAGCATTGGCCCGATCGTTCCCGCGCGCAATTGCTGCGCGTAGAAAAAAGCCGCACGACGGTTATCCCATCGTGCGGCTTCTAATTAAGTAAGCGGATTCGGGTTAACCCAAACCGAGCGTTTGCAAGGTCGGCCGATCGATTGCGGCAGTGATCGAGAGGCCGTTGTCGCGCTGGAAGTTTGCGATCGCGGCCCGCGTCCCCGGCCCCATCAGGCCATCCACGGCGAGGCGGTAATATCCGAGGCGCTGAAGCTCCGTCTGGACGCTGGCAATGACCTGGGTCGGATCCAAATCATTGTAACCGTAGATCGGCTCATCATACGCATACGAGTTGTAGTAGTTATCGTAACCGTAGGCTGGGAACCAGTAGCCGTTGTCCCAGAAATAATATCCGCTGCCGAAGAGCGCGA
>JBEEHT010000044.1:0-81174 GCA_041167545.1 Verrucomicrobiota bacterium | reverse complement strand
CCGTGCTCGCGTTTTAGGAAAGCGATGGCCCCATCCATCTTCGTCGGATCTTTAGGAATGATCGCGACCCGGGCGAAATCGCCTTCTACTTTTTCCACCGTAATCTTCATGTCTGTAGGATAAGACTCAGCGGCGAGATATTTCTTCGTGCCGGCGATGATGGCTTGGTCGTCGGTGCCAGCAAATGCCGACGGGGGGACGGCGAGGGTCGCCGTCAGGAGAACGGCCAGCAGGATGGCGACGAAGGTAGATGGAGTGCGGGTCTTCATCTGATCGCGTATCGCATATCCCGCCGTTTGATTCGTTCGACTCCCGTCTCGCTCCCCGCTCCCAACGCGGGCTGCTCCGTCTATGTCGCTCGTCCCACTCGCTCCATTCCTTTAAAGGTCCAGGGTGATGAAGCTGCCGTAGACAGCTTCCGCGCGGGCTCGGTTGGCGGCAACGAAAGCGGCATTGGCAGCGACGGTTTTGTCCTCGGATTTCGCCATATTATCCTTGTCCCCGGGTGGCGCGATGGCGTCGCCAAGTATGATGGCCTGGATTGCGAAGGCGGCTTTGCCTAATTCATCCGGGGTGATGCCTGAGGCTTTGAAAATTTCGAGGGACTTCGGGCATTTCGCGCTGATGAGGCTGCCCCAGGCCTCACCGGTCATGGGTGGATCATTCTTTTTCTCGTTGCCTGCAGCGACGAACTCCGCCTTGGCTGCGGCATCGCTCTTGGCGCTGGTGAAAAACTTTTCCATCTTATCGAGAAGTTCCGTGGTCAGGGGAATTGCACCGGCGAGCTTGAGTTGGCTTTCTGGAGCCTGAGCAAGGGTCGTGGGTGCGGCGCCGAAACCAAACAGGGCAATCAGGGCGAGCGTGGCTGCCATCGAGGCCGTGGCTCGCCACGGCCAGTCCGTCCTTTGGCGGACAAGGCGAGAGATGAAGGTGTTACGGGGATGCGAGATCCGAGATGGGGGATGCGGGATGCGGATCGCTGATGATGCGGGGTTCATTCCGCGACTTTGAGCAGAAAGAATGGCCGGTCAATTGAATACAGCTAGCGGGGACGCCGGAGCATCAATTGGCGAAACGTAGCGCAGCGTTCGGAAGAGAAAGCGACCGCGGATGACGCGGATAGCACGGATATTAGGAAAATGTCTTCATCCGAGTAATCCGCGGTCAACCGCGAAGATCTGGGACGTTATCGTCCACCGCTTGCCGGCGAATGACGCGCTTCCAATCCAACCGCGCATTCTTGAAGTTAAGCAGGAGAGCGAGTTCGAGTCCCGTGATATTCAAGTATCCGAGCATCTGCGCGACGTGCGTGTCGGCAAAGGCAGACACGACTTTGGGATCGACGATGATGGAATTGTCAACGATCAGATCGGGAACAAGCGTGCCGATCAATTCGCCGCGGTAAAACACAGGAAAGGAATGTTGCGCCTCGACGACATGACCACGGCGTCGCAACTCAATGGCCATCGCGCGTTCGTAGAGCGCCTCATCGAGTCCCGGCTTTAGTTCGTTAAGAACTTCCATCGCGATGCCGATGATAGCGCCGCTCAGTTCCTCATGAAGTATCTTGCCCATGGGGGAGCTGCATTCTAACCGTGGATTACGCCGCTTGCACCGATAAGAAGACCTATGAGAGTATTTCTTCCCTCATACCCATCCGAGTCATCCGAGTAATCCGCGGTTTAAAGAATGAAGAGGCTGATTCGCCTGGCCTTCCCGATCTACGTGCCCGATCGGTTCGTGGCGCGCTTCAGTTGGCCGGACTTTTCAGTCGCGATTCCATCGGATAGAAGAAAGGCATGTCGCGGCTCAAGGCGATCGGGTTGGATGTGGTGCGGCATGCGCTGCCGTTGCTCCCGTTTTATTTCTATCATGGAAGTGTACCCGCTTACCTGCTCCTGACGGCATTCGATCTGGCGCTCGGGTTGATGTTGATCGTGGGCACAACGCGCGACGCGAAAGATCCCACAACGGTGGATCCGCGTGCCGCCCTCTTGATCTCTCGCATCGCGGCGGCGCTGATTCTCGCACTTTTTCTGGGATCGGTGGCGGCAATTCTGACGATCCCTTTGGGAATGCCGGCGTTTATCTCGGGGATGGTAGCGCAGGTGGATTGGATCGCGCTGGTGTCCCGTCCCGGCTTTTATTTGCCGGTCGCGCTCATGACCATAAGCGCGGGCGTGCGCGCGCAGCTTCGGTTCGAGGCGGCGACCAGGGTGGGTGAACGCGGAACCTCGTTACACTCGGGCCCGATCGTCGGCGACCTGGCGCGCGACCGGCGGATGGCCAAAGCCGCCTACGCCGCGCAAGTAACATTGATCGGGGTCTATGTGGGGCTGGCTTACGGCCTGACCGTTCTGGGGCGGCAAGGACTTTTTGTTTTCCCCGCGCTTTACGCCGCGCTTCTGGTCTTGTTCGATGCGCGGCCGGATATCGGGCAAAGAATTTTCCCGGATCTTTGGCGGGAAGGCCGGCAGGAAATTAAGAAGTAAGAGTTAGGGATTAAGAGTTGCGATGTGGCCGCCTCGTCCGCCGTCGGACGGACTCGTCCCGTGGCGAGCTGGGTCCAGGCGTTTTCCCAGAGACGGCGATGCCGCGGGCGCGGGACCGTGGCTATAGGTGGCTACAACGCTGCGCTTACTCGCGGTCCCAGACGTCGATCTCTGGTTTGCTTACGCCGGAATAGGTGACGGTTTGCGTCAGGGTTTTGCCGTCGGCTGAGACCTCGTATTTGTGGGTCTCGATCGTTTTGCCTTTCAGCTTGTAGGTCAGCTCCATGCTGTGATCGTCGATTTTCTTGGCAGTGGCCGTCATGCCTGGCGGGACCCGCGGCCCCTTGGGTGTGTATTCCTTCCCGTCGAGTTTGAACTCCAGGGTTTCTTTGAAGACCGCGCTGGTGCGGCTGTAACCGTCGCCCTGCCATTTCGCGATCGTAATGCTGCTGGGCGAGAGGATTTTTACTGACGTAGTCTGCCAGGTGCCGGCGAGACCAGTTGTGCCGCCGGTGCGCTTGAAGATGGCCTCGGTCTTACCCGTGGTTCCATCCGGCCGCATGTTTTCATCGGTCGAGGTGAACGTCTGGTTGTCCGCCGACACGGTCCACTTCGATTTGTTCGTCACTTTGCCGTCCCGCTCATTGGTTGATTCCCAACTGTTCGGCCCGAGCGTTTTGATGGACCAGGTGTCGCCGTACTTGGTAACATGACCCTTCCCATCAAGAGTCATGGTCTCGACGTCGTCGCCGAAGATGAACTTGTATTGGCCGCCGCCGGCATCTTCGATTTTGTAATCCAGGCCATTCATCTGGCTCTTGTCGGGATTAAGCTTCCATTTGCCGACAAACGAATCGTCGGCGGCGAACCCGCTGGCGATCATGATGCTGAAGAGTGAAAAGCAAACTGCGAGACGACGATACATAAGTGTTCTCCGGTTGAGGTTGTCGTAAATGGGGACCTGTTCCTAGGGAATCGGCGCGTCGGCGTCAATGGTTATCGGACGGCCAGTCGAGGCGCCCGCCTACCGTTGTAGAATGCACTTTAATAGCGGCGGTACTGGGAAAAGTACATCGGGAGCTGCACTTCGGTGACGGTGTTGGGATGAAAACGCCATTTCTTCATCCATTTCTCCGCGCGGGCGTCCAGCTCGGGATAACCGGTTGATTGGCGAAGTGTGACCGTGGAAACCGTCCCGTCAGGCGCCACCGAAAGCACAAACAGCCCCGCGTTCTGTCGTCGTTCCAAAGCTGCGCCACCGGACCAAGCCTCAGACGGCGGCTGGTAATCGAGGAAATTGCTCACCGCAATTCCTCTGATGGTCTCGCCGCGCACCGTTTTGGCGGAAATGAGCGACAGCGTTTGCAATTGGCTGGCGTCGGGAACGAAACGGATGGTGACGGCAATGCCGGCGTTTCCTTCGCCTACTCGCATGACCACGGCCGCTCCGGTGCCACGTGTAATCCTGTCCAACCTAACGTGTCCGTTCGGGCTGCTGATCTTGGTCTGGTCGTTGTAATGGAAAAGGAACCGCTGGCTGCCGGTCTTGAGTTGGATGACCTTCGCGGCTTGGTCGATTGCCACTACCTCGCCGTAGAACGTATGCAGTCCGCTGTCGCCAGCTTCCTTGGCTGAGACCAAGCCAGCCAGGAGCAGCGTAACGACGACGGCCGGGAGAACGATCGGAAAGCGCATGCGGCTCTGTTCGAAATGGGATTGTGCGGAACACAATCAATTCGGGCTGGCTGTGGCAACCGGTCGTGCAAGACGGGACGCCGCGCCGACAAAGCGGCGAAGACAGCTATCGCCGGTCTTCGTGAAGTCTTACGGCTTCTTGGGCTGTTCGATTTTTGTGCCTTGGGAAACGATGAACTGCCAGGTGCCACCGCGTTTCGCAAAGACGTCGAGCCAGCGGTACTGGCCGCTCAGGTCGTGTCCGTCGTAGCTGCCCTTGTCGGTGCTGCGATAAGTCACGATCGCCATGTCGGCATCGGCGGCTTGGACTTTCATGTCGTCGAGCTGATTGGATTCGAGCTTGAATTTGCCTGACTTCAGGTCCGCGAGGAACTGGGCCTTGCCCTGGGTCGAGCCGTCGGGGTTAACCGCATAAAAGGTGTCGGCGAGCATCTTGGCGGCAGCGTCGGCATCGGGCTTGGTGAGGGCAGCGCTCATGTCGTGCTCGATTTTCATGATCGCTTTCTCGACGTCGGGATTCGGTTTCGCCGCGTCACTTTGGGCGAAAACCGCCGCGGGGAAAGCAAGAGCGAACAACAGCGCAAACAGTTTGGAGTAATTCATCCGCGCAGGCTATCGATCCGCCGCTGGCCTAACAAGTCTAAAAACGCATCTGTAGCAGCGTCCTGGTGGGACGCTCGATCCTGGCATCGCGTTTCCGGATGCGACGCCTGCGCTCAGGGAGCTGGTGAGGACGGTGCGGGTTCCCCTAACGACATGAAAGCGCCGAAGGTCGCGTTGGCGCGGTCTTTGTTCGCGGCGACGAAAGCGGCGTTGGCCGCCACGGTCTTGTCCGTGGACTTCGAGAGTTCTTCGCTCATCCCCACGGCCATGATCGCGAAGATGCCTTTCGAGAATTCATCCGGCGTCAGGCCGGAGGCCTTGAAGATTTCAACGGCCTTGGGGCATTTCGCGGAGATGATGCCCCCCCAGGTCTCAGGCGTAATCGAGGGATCCTTGTTTACCGCCACGAGCTCGGCTTTGGCCGCATCGTCGGTGCTCACGCTCTTGATGAATTTGTCCATCTTGTCCAGAAGGTCCGTGGTGAGCGGAATGGCGCCGGCGGCTTTGATCTGGTCAGGCGGAATTTCGGCGTGAAGATCCGGAGCGGCTGCGAAGCCGAGCCCAATCAGGGTGAGTGCGCCGGTAATCGAGGCGATCGCCAGGCGAGAGAAGAAGGGAATGGTGGTATTACGTGACGACGCTGCTTTCATTCCTCGACGGTAGGAAGAGAGAATGATCGGTCAAGTGCGAGCCGCACAGGCAGCACGCAGTTGTTTTCGGACACGGCGACACAGCGCCGTGGCTACAGGAGCGGCCGAAATTACGCCGGCAATCCGTTGCGCGCGATTTTCTCCATCTGTTCGCAGAAACGATCCAGCTCACTGAGCGTGGTGTAGACGTTAGGCGTAATCCGAAGGCCCTGGAATTCCTCGTGCATGATGGGTGTCACGAAGATGTGGTGTTTATCGAAGAGATACTTACCGACGACTTCAGGGCTAGTACCTTCGATCTGAACGTTGGCGATGGCGCATGATTGGTTCGGATCGAACGACGTGTTGAAGCGGATCTTCGGCACATCCTTGAGCTTGTTCATCCAGTAACGCGACAGGTAACGCAACCGCGCTTCTTTGCGTTTGCCGCCAATGCCGTTGTGAAACACGAGCGCCTCGCCGATGGCCAGCCTTATCGCCGCTGAGTGGGTGCCGATCTCCTCGAACTTGCGGATGTCCGATGCCTGCTTGGACTCCGCGGCCATCAACGGCCAAAGCTTTTCGATCTTATCGCGCTTCACGTAAAGCAGACCCGTGCCTTTGGGCGCGTATAACCACTTATGCAGGCTGGTGCCGAAGTAATCGCATCCCAGGTCCTTCTGTTTGAAATCGAACTGCGCGAAGGAATGCGCGCCGTCCACGATCGTCTCAATGCCTTTAGCGCGAGCCATGTCGCAGACCGCTTTCACCGGAGTGATCTGTCCCGTGATGTTGACCTGATGCGCCATCAGGATGAGGCGGGTGCGATCGCTGATTCCCTTTTCGAAAGCCTTAGTGATCTCGTCGAGGTTCTTGGGCGGAATGGGAATCTGAATCAGCTTGAGCTTGAGGCCTTCTCGTTTCTCCCGCTGACGCAGCGTGGTCAGCATGCGCGGATAATCCTGGGTGGTGGTGAGAATTTCGTCGCCCGACTTGAAGTCCATGCCCATCAAAAGAATCTCGAGCGACTCGGAAGCATTGCGCGTGATGGCGATCTCTTCGCGATCGCAGCCGAAGAGTTCCGCGAGGCCCGTCCGGATCGTTTCCGATTGAGGCTCGAGGATCTGCCACATGGTGTAAGCGGTGGCGTCTTCCTGTTGCCAGGTGTAACGCACCAGCGCCTCGGTCACGATCCGCGGGCTTGGTGAGACGCCGCCATTGTTCAAGTTGATAATGCCGCGCGTGACGCTGAAAGAGTTTTGAATGACGGCCCAGTAGTCTTCATCCATCGCCGCCTGCTCCGGCGTCAGATGCGCTACTGTCTGGGTCGCGGCTTCGACGTTCTTCAGTAACGACGCGACGGTGGCGGATGAAAGCGTGGCCAGACCAAGGCCCTTGCCGGCGAGCGAAAGGAAGTCGCGGCGGGTGCGCACGTGCATTGACGCCAATCAAAGCGGTTCGAGAAGCGGCATGCAATCATTTGTCTCAGTGTTCTTCTGGAGCAGCGACCCTGGGGAACGCTCGGCCGCTCGCGCGGGTGGTAATGTTTTCTCTCGCGTCGCCCACAGGGCGACGGCTACAGAGCAGACGAGACGAAGCGAACACCGAAGCGCGTCAAGATCTCGCGGCCGTGGTTGACAGGGATTCGGCGAGCGGCGTCTTTTCTTGCCATGGATTACAAGATGGATCGGCGAACATTTGTTAAGTTGAGTCTGGCAGGTGGCGTTGGATTATCCGTAACGGGAGCAATCCCGTCATTTGGAGCCGAAGCGAGTATGAGCAGCACTTTCAAAATCGGCGGCGATCTAACGGTGAATCGGCTCGGGTTTGGAGCGATGCGCATCACCGGCGACGGCATCTGGGGTTGGCCGAAGGATCGGGACGAAGCGATCACAGTTTTGAAACGCGCGGTCGAACTGGGCGTGAATTTGATCGATACCGCCGATGCTTATGGACCGGAGACGAGCGAGATCTTGATCGGCGAAGCGCTCCATCCTTATCCGAAAGGAGTCGTCATCGCGACGAAGGGCGGGCTGACGCGGCCCGGCCCCGGCCAATGGTCGCCGAACGGCCGGCCCGATTATCTCAAGCAATGTGTCGATAAGAGCCTGAAGCGCCTGCAACTGGAGCGGATCGATCTTTACCAGTTGCATCGCATCGATCCAAAGGTGCCGATGGAAGATTCGTTAGGCGCAATCAAGGAGATGCGCGACGCCGGGAAGATCCGGCACGTGGGGTTATCGGAAGTCTCGCCCGAGGAAATCGCGCGGGCGCGCAAGACCGTGCCGATCGCGACGGTGCAGAACCGTTACAACGTTGATGACAGGAAATGGGATAACACGCTGAAATATTGCGAGAAGGAAGGGCTGGGATTCATGCCGTGGGCGCCAGTCGGTGGCGGCAGGGTGAAGAGCGCGACGCTGGAAGCCGTCGCGAAGGAACTGAACGCGACCGTGTATCAGGTAGCGATCGCGTGGTTGTTGCAACGTTCGCCGGTGATGCTGCCGATTCCCGGCACGTCGTCGGTGAAGCATCTCGAGGAGAACGTCGCCGCAGGAAAGCTGCGATTGACCGACGCGCAGATGAAGGCGCTGGGCTGAAAGCAAAGTAGAAAACGAAAGCTCGCGATGGAACCAGGTGAAGCACTTTCGACGGCCGCTCAGATCGCAGTGGCGCTCGCCGGATTCGCCGGAGTGGTGGTGGTGTTTCGGAGCGGGTCGATCCACGAATGGTCGCCGCTGGATAGATTTCGTCTCTGGCTTTTGCTCGGCAACGCCATGATCGCACTCTTCGCCTGCTTATTCGGCATGCTCCTGTTCTCGATCACACCAACACCTCTCTCCGTCTGGCGGTGGTGCAGTGTGTTCTCGCTCCTTTTGGTTTTTCCTTTTGGTTTTATGACCCGGCGGCGCCAGTTAGAACTGGGGCGTTCAGTAGTGAAGGAAATGGGCGCTTTCCGCTATGTTTTCTATCTGTTTGGGGCCATAGGGGGTGCGGTCAGTCTTTTGCAGGTTTACAATGCTCTTAGCGCCGGAGTCTTCTGGCTCTTTTATGCCTCCATTGTCTTCCCGCTCGCCATCGGCACCCTGCAATTTGCTCGAATGATTCTTCTGCCGCCGCACTCGAGCAAGAGTTAGTCACCGATTGAGCACCTCAACGGAACAAACAGCCTTGGCGGCGAACCCGGCAGCGGCGACTGACTCGGATCCGTCGCTTATCAACGGCGTCCGGCTGCGGATCTTTCTGGTTTCGTTCACGCTCCTTTTCTTCGAGCTGCTCTGCATTCGGTGGATTCCGGCTTACGTCAGGTATCTCAGCTACTTCACCAATTTCATCCTGCTCGCTTCGTTCCTCGGCATGGGGCTCGGGATTCTGGCCGCGCGGCGAGCGACGTTCCGGTTTCCGCCTTTCCCCCTCATGGTGTTGCTGCTCACCGCCGTCGTCGCGGTCAATCGGTTCGAGCTCAAGATCTCGTCGACCGATGTCCTCTACTTCGGTTCCGGGACGCACGGCGTCGCCCAGGCGGAAAGTTTTATTCTTCTACCGCTGATCTTCATCTTTGTGGCGGCGGCGTTTGTTCCGCTCGCCCGGACGCTCGGTTCGCTCTTCACCCAAACGGCTCCGCTCACCGCCTACACCTTCGACATCCTGGGCAGCCTCGCGGGCACGGCGGCATTTTTCGTCATCGGCTATTTCGCCCTTCCGCCGATCTACTGGTTTGCGGTGCTTGGACTGCTGATCCTAGTCTTAAGCGCGAAGAAGGAACTCATCCGCTCTGCTCTGCTGATGATCGCCGCCGCCGGGATAGCCTTGTTCCTCCAACGCGGCAGCTACTGGTCGCCCTACTACAAGATCACGCTCACGCCCGCGACGCCGGCCGGCTATAACCTCGACGTTAACAGCATCGGCCACCAGAGCATGATCCCGTGGCGGAACAAGGAGCCGTTCTACCGCCGCGTTTACGAACTCTTTCCCGGTGCGTCGTTCGAACACGCACTCATTCTCGGCGCGGGCAGCGGCTCCGATGCGGCGACGGCTCTCGGGAACGGCGTGAAGTCGATTACCGCCGTCGAGATCGACCCCGTCATCATCAAACTCGGGGCCCAGTTCAACCCGGACCGGCCCTATTCCGATCCGCGCGTTCGTTTGGTGAATGCAGACGGCCGCGTCTTCCTGCGCAACACAAACGAGAAGTTCGATCTCATCATCTTTGCGCTGCCGGACTCGCTCACGCTGACTTCGAGCATCGCCAATCTGCGCCTCGAGAGTTTTCTCTTCACGCAAGACTCGCTCGCCGCCGCGCGCGACGCGCTCGCGCCCAATGGCGTTCTCGTGCTCTACAATTATTATCGCGAGCCGTGGCTGATCGAGAAGCTGGCCAGCATGGTCGGCCGCACCTTTGGCCGCGACTCATTTGTCTCCACCTACGGCGGCCAGGGGCGTGGCGCGGTAATTATCAACGGTCCAAGATTAAGTGAAATTCCGGCGGGGGCCTTCGGTCCTTATCGCGAAGAGACTTTCTCCCCGGCCGAAAAGGAGCTGCGCGTGACCGGCGAAGGATTCTTTGCCGCGACCAGCAAACCGCCGGCGACGGACGACTGGCCGTTCATCTATCTCCCGCAGAAATCATTTCCGGCCATTTACCTCCGCGGCCTCGCGGTGATCCTCGCCATTTCACTGGCCGCGATTTTTTTGGTGGCGCCACGCGGCACCCTTCAGCGGTTCGACTGGCACATGTTCTTTCTCGGGGTGGCGTTCGCCCTTTTAGAGGTAAAGGCGCTCACCACTTTCGCGCTCCTCTTCGGGAGCACTTGGAACGTCAACTCGCTCGTCTTCTTCGCCATCCTCACGAGCGTGTTGATCGCGGTCCTGGTCAACGCGCGGTTTACGTTTCGCCGGATCTGGATCTTCTACCTGCTCCTCTTCGGCATGCTGGCGCTGAACCTCGCGGTTCGGCCAGAAACACTGCTCTTTCAAAACGCGATCGCGCGCTACGTGATCGCGAGTTGTCTCATCTTCGCGCCGGTCTTTCTGGCGAACGTGATTTTCTCGAACTCCTTTCGCGAGACCGAGCTGGCGGATGTTTCTTTCGCCTCGAATCTGCTTGGGATCATGGTCGGCGGAATGCTCGAATACTTCAGCATGCTCACCGGCTACCACCTGCTGCTCGTCGCCGTGATCGCGTTCTATTTCCTCGCGATGGTGGTGCGGGGACGAACGAAGCCAGTGACGAGTGACATGTGACGAGTGACGAGTCGCAGAAAGTTATTTCGATCGCCGCCCGGCCAACTGGGCGCGGGCTTTGGACATCTGCTTTTTCTCCTTAGCGCTCAGCTTGGGCGGGTGAAGGTGGAGCGAGCGGAGCTTGTCGCTGATGATGGATGAAACGGCCAGGTGGGTAAACCATTTGTGGTCGGCGGGGACGACGTGCCACGGAGCTTCGGCGGTGGACGTTTCGCGCACCATCTCCTGGAATGCGTCCATGTAACGGTCCCAAAGCTTTCGCTCGGCGAGATCGTTTATCTCGAACTTCCAATTCTTCTCCTTGTCGTCGATCCGCTCAAGGATCCGGCTTCGTTGTTCTTCGGGCGAAAGATGCAGCAGGAACTTCAGCACGACGGTGCCGCTGCGGGTCAGGTGCCGCTCGAAGTCATTGATGCTCTGGTAACGCTCACGCCAGATCCGTTTCGTGATCAGTTTTTTCGGCATGTGCTGATTCTCGAGATAATCGGGATGCACGCGCACCATGAGCACCTCTTCGTAGTAGCTTCGGTTCAGGACACCGATGCGTCCCGCCTCGGGCAACGCTTTGGACGCGCGCCAGAGAAAGTCGTGGCTCAGTTCCTCATCGCTCGGCTTCTTCCAGGAAGTGACCTTGCAGCCTTGCGGGTTCACCCCGGAAAGAACGTGCTTAATGGCGCCGTCTTTGCCGGCCGCATCCATTGCCTGGAATATCAGGAGCAACGACCATTCACTTTGCGCGTATAATTTTTCCTGCAGCTCACAGAGCCTGGTTACTCCTTCTTCCAGCTGCTGGGCCGCGGCTTCTTTCGAATCGATATCGCCAGTGTCGTCGGGATCGATTTCTTTCAGGTGAAATTTGTTTCCCGGTTCGATCCGATAACGCGTCGCAAAATCTTGTCGGTTCATGCGCGAAAGAATCCGTTCATCATCCTGGAAATCGCATGTGAACGAGTCGGAGGCCGGGAAGTTCGCGAAACGGAACGAGGGCGGAACGAGAACACGCGCATTGTGTTCTCAAAGTGTTTCTAACTGTTCTCAAACTGATTCTTTGGGAGGAACGCGCTTCATCGACTACATCTCCCGCTCGCAGTTTTAAACTAAATGAAAATCTCCGTACTTTCCTGGCCGCTCCTCGGCACGCGCGCTGCTAATTCTACTGGCGCAATGAGGCTTCTCCACTTCAGCGCCGCTCTTGTTTGTTTGGCTGCGGCCATTCTCTACCCCGCCAGCGCCACGGCAGCGCCCTCCATCGTCGTGAGCGTTCCCGATCAAACGCTCGCGTTGATCGACAATGGCGCGGTCATCGCGCGATACCCGGTTTCCACATCGAAGTTCGGCCTGGGCGATCATTCCGGCAGCTATGCGACTCCGCTCGGCGCCATGAAGATTGCGACGAAAATCGGGGCGAACGCGCCGCTGGGCGCGGTCTTCAAAAACCGGTCGATGACGGGTGAAATCCTGCGGCCAAACGCGCCGGGGCGCGATCCGATCGTGACCCGGATATTGTGGCTGCGCGGCTTGGAAACACAGAACGCGCGGGCGTTCGCGCGCAACATTTATATCCACGGCACGCCGGAAGAGCGATTGATCGGCCGGCCCGCGAGCTATGGTTGCATCCGGATGCGTTCGAGCGATGTCGCGCGCCTCTTTGCTTCGGTCACGGTCGGCACGAAGATCGACGTGTTGAATACGGGGCTCACCCGCGCGATTGCGCAAGCGGCGGTGGCGACGCCCGTCCGTGGACCTCGCCTGGCGGCAAATCGCGGCCCGCGTTTGGCCGCAAACTAGGCGGCGGTTAGCTGGAACTGGACACGTTGCCGTGGCGTCATAGACGTTATGGCCAACGCGACTAACTTCATGCTTATGAGCGTGCAAGTTTATGGATGTAATCATCTCGCCATCGAGGTCGATGACGTGAAAGCGGCGGTGAAGTTTTACGAGGATGTCTTCAACCTGAAAAAACTGAAGGGCGGGGAAGGGGACGCGTTCTTTCAGTTGGGCGAGCATCAGTTCCTGGCCATCTTCGAGGTGGAAAAACTCCAGCCGGACCGGACGCGGCATTTCGGGATCATGGTGCGCGACGAAGAGCAGGTGAATGAGGTGCGCAAGAAGCTGACGGAAAAGTATCGGCTGAAATTAATGCCGCCGTTCCGATGCGACTTCCGCGATCCGTGGGGTAACCGCATTCAGGTGGTCGACCTCCACGATGAATCGCTCATCTGGCTCCTGCCGTATCGCGAAGTGCAGAAAGCGGGAGTGGAACTTCATTCCTAGCGCGCGTGAAAGACCAAAACGCACAGTTCTCCGGGTCGATCCCGGCGGCGTACGATCGGTATCTCGGGCCGCTATTCTTTCAGCCGTATGCGGAAGACCTGGCCGCGCGGTTGCAGATGGAAGGAAACGCTTCGGTGTTGGAGCTGGCTTGCGGCACCGGCATCCTGACTCGCGTTCTTCGGGCGCGCCTTCCATCGACGATCGAGCTGATCGCGACGGACCTGAACGAGCCGATGTTTCGCCACGCGGCTGAAAAGTTCGGCGAAAACGAGGCGGTGCAATGGCTTCAAGCCGACGCGTGCAATCTCCCGTTTGGCGATCAGACGTTTGATGCGGTCGTGTGCCAGTTCGGAATCATGTTCGTTCCGGACAAGGCCCTGGCCGCGCGCGAGGCTCACCGGGTTCTCAAGCCCGGCGGCGTCTTTCTTTTCAATGTGTGGGACGCGCTGGAGCACAATGCCGTGGGCCGGATCGCGCACGAAACAATCACGAGCTATTTCGAGAAGGATCCGCCGACATTCTATGAGGTGCCGTTCGGATACCACGATCAAGACGAGATCAAACGCATGCTGGAGAGCGCGGGTTTTAGCGAGGTGCGGATCGAGGTCGTGGCCAAAATGGCTGAAGCAAGTCGCGCCCAGGATGTCGCGACAGGTTTGGTCCAGGGGAATCCGGTCGCGGTAGCGATTGCAGGGCGCAATGCGTCGCTGTTGCCGGTCATAACGGGCGCCGTCGCCGACGCGATTACGCGTCGCTTTGGCGAAGAAAATATTCGCGCTCCGATGCGTGCGATCGTTGTTCAGGCCCGAAGCTGATCCAATCAACGTCCTGACTGCCAGCGTTCGCGTGCCGAGCTAAAGAGCTGTATCGGCCAGGTTGGATTTATATTTGGTATTGGTCTGCCGATCGTTGAGCTCGATGTAAACGTAGCTGGGCGGAATGACGCCTTCCTCGAGGGCAAACCAGAGTTGGCCGAGATCATTCGGCTTGCTCAGGGCGCAAAAGCCGTAGAGCCGTTTGCCGGTGGAATCGAAGAAGTCCACCCAGGTGCGAGAGGCGTTCGTATTGCTGCCGCAAGGAGGGAGGCTGGGCGCCGCCGCAAACATATCGGCGGGATACTCTGCCTTGTTCGCCACATCGTAACGATAGCGGATCCAATTCTTGCCATTGGCGGTAAAGGGATCCTCTCTCAACAAGTAGAGGACCGGTTTGGGCGGAACAGCATTCGCGGGCGTGCTGGCGGCAGCCGCGACGAACGGTTCGCTCGGGCTGGCGAAGACATCCGGCGGAGGGGGCCGAGGGGGCGGCACTGGAGGGGAGTTGCCGGTTACGACGGGTCGGGGTGATGGACTGGTTTTGTCGATGGCGCTGGATGACGCACTCGGCCCGGGGGTGGGCGTGATGGCGCTTGCCACCAGCACGAGGATTGAACTTACGAACAGGACAATGACTGTCTTGATCAGTTTCATGGAGGAATCCTTTCTTTGGGGATAAGAAAAAGAACGTTTCTTTACTTCGCCCAGATTGGCGGGAGCGATCAATAGCGGCAAGACTCTTCTTGCGCCGAATTCCTCTCTGACCTACGGCGCGGCGAGAGCCGCTTCCACGCTCGGGAACAGGCGAAAATATTTATCGAGCTTCGCGCTCTCCAAGATCGTCATCACTGTCTCCTGCGCGCCGGCGAGCAGAAAAACGCCGCCTTCAAGGTCGAGGCTTTGCATCGCGCCGATCAAAACAGCGATGCCGGAGCTATCGACGTAGGGGACGCGGGAAAGATCGACCACCAGACGCTTTGGTTTCTCGTCGATGATCGCGCGAAGCGAAGCGCGCATCTCCGGTGAAACATGAAGATCGATCGCGCCTTCCGGCGTGAATACATTTGCGGCTGGAGATTTGGACATCCTGGTTGCACGCAGCTTGTCATTGAGCCGGTCTCAGTGTCAATCGCGCGAAAAAGAAAAGGGCGCGCGTTTGTGTTGTCATTCCTGGCTCCCATCTTCAGCATCTCACCACATGCAACCGATCCGAAGAAATGCGGTGATTGCGTTGCTGGCCGTCGCCTTCATCGCCCTGGGCGCCGAAGAGACGCCAGCGGATCCTTCAGAGGCAAAGCCCGCGTTTGTTTTCAGGAACGCCGGATATTTCCATCGCTGGTCGAAGAACGATCAGCATGAGTTTACCCCCGAGAAACAGGAGGACCTCGAGAAGTGGTCCGATATGATAACGGTGAACCGGTATCCGGATGTCCACGATGGCGACCGCCTCGCGCAGACGGCAAACGCGGTCCTGGAGAACTACAAGAAACATCAGGCAAAGGTGCTCAAGACGAACTCCCTGCCCCGGACCGCAGATCGGCCGGCGGAACATTTCATCGCGGTAGTCTTCACCCAGCCCGCGTTCATCGAGGTCGCCTTTGCCCGCATCAAGTTGATGGACGGGACCGGATGCTCCTTCATTTACTGCCATCGCTTTTACGGGGAGAAAACGGGAGATCAGGCGAGCGCCTGGCTTGAGGCAAACGGCGCCGAGATTGAAGAGGCGTTGATGGAATGGAGCTCGATGCCGTTACCGGCTTCGCTCCGCTAGGACTGCGCCGGCGCAGCGGAATAAAAAAAGCTCGTTGGTTTTCGCCAACGCGCTTTTCCTGAATTCTGACTCCGCCGCGCCTACGACGTCGGCTTGAGGCTGTTAACGATGGTGCCCACTTCCTGCAGATGTTCCTTCTCCTTCGCCGTCGTGACCCAGTAGGTCATGATGATGAGTTTGTCCTTGATTGGCACAAACACGATGCTGATCCCGGCCGGACCGTCTTCATCCTTGCCCTGGTAAAGCAATTCGGTCGCGTCCAATGAGCCGATTTTGAACTTGTTTTCTTTCTTGGTGGATTCGTCGAGCACGACCTTGTGAGTTTTGAGCATTTCGAAGGTGTCCTCGATCTCGCCGCTCATGCCTTTTTCGCTGCCGACCGCGACCACAGAGAGGTAAACCGCGGTATCCGCGCTCTGGCCCCAAACGCCGTTTTCGGCCTCTTTCGGTTTCCATGAATCGGGCATGTCGATGGAGGCGATGGCGAAGTCGTCGTTCGGCAGTTTGAAGCTCTTCGCGTCCGCCGAGATGGCGCCGAGAAGTGCGATGCTAAGAACAGTCAGGAGTGATTTTATCATATGGATTTTTTTGGTGCCGGGGAAATAGACGCATGGTCGCGAATGCTCGCAAGAAATATTCTCCGAACCGAGTGCCGCTTGAGACGACAACCGGAATCGGTGAGAAGTAGGATGCGTGATGGAGAGGGATTGGGTCTGTGAATTGGAAGCGTATCTGCAGGACAGGTTCGCCGGTCTATGCAAAGCAATCGGCCAACGCCTGCCCTCTTCCGGACTTCGCATCATCCCGCCGCTGACCACGGAGGAAGCGAAGTATTTTCTCCTGGGAGTCGAGGACGGATTATTCCAGTTGGATGACGAGGGCTACGTCACGAGCGATTTATTTCCCGCTGCTGACCCGGCGGAGATCGAGCGAAGGATGTGTCAGATTTTTTGGTGCAATTCGCTGCCGCCACGGCTTTTTCGCGAGAGCATTTGCCAGCTCTCCACGGCGTCGGACCTTGTTCTGAAACGCGGGTGGCTCCGAAGTCACGTGCTGATGGAGCCGAGTATTGATGAACAATCCTCCGTGATTCTAGGCGTCGACATCGTGGTTAAATCGAGCGACGGCGGGACGCTGGTCGGAGTCGAGGTGAAAAGGAACGCGGCCGAGCTTCAAAAGTTGATGCTCGACTTGCAGGCCTGCTGCCGGCGCGGACCACACACCCAGGATGATTGTGGTTTCCCGCAGAACCACCCGAAATACGAATTCTGCGTCTCCGCCAAGCCGAATTATTTTTGGGCGGTTGCGCCGGACGCCGAGGTTTGTTTCAGATTGAATTATGAGGACGGCGTGGCGTTGGAACAGCTCGCGTCGCTTCCGCCGCGCAGCCGGATCGAATGAGTCGGGCGTTAGCGTTTGTGCTGCACGCTCAACTCCCACCTGTATCCATCCAGATCGTGAAACCAGATGCCCATGTGCGGCGAGCCAGGCGCCTCGGGGCCGATTTCTTCACCGGGGTCCTCCAGCTCGACCTTCTGTTTCTTCAGATGCGCCAGCGCCTTTCGCAACGCCGTCATGTTCGGCAGATGAAAAGACATGTGGCCAAGCGTCCGCGGTGACGGTTTTGCTTTCACGAGCGCGATCGTGACATTCTTGTTTCCGATCGCGAGCCCTTCATCGAACTCGAATTGTTTCTTCAAGCCCAGCGCGCGTTCGAACCATTTCGCGCTGCGCTTGGGACTGCGCACAGCCAATCCAAAGTGCCCGACAACTCCGACGGTGAATGGAGTCTTCATGTTTTTCGTTCTCCGCGCGAATCGAGGAATGCGGGTAACCGCTGAACGATTAGCCGCATGATGAGTGCGATCGCGACAATCGACGCGGGCAGCACCGTCAAAAGTTTGTGGGTTTGGATCAGCTGCATTCTTATCCCAACGAGCAAGCTCAGCATCATCGCGGTAATGACGTATTGCCGCACTGTTCCCCTCCATTCGCGCAATCGAGCGGCGGTGTCGTCGTCGCCCCGTCGTTGCCGCAGCGCGCTCAGCCGCAGCGTGGCCAAAGCCGCGAAGATAAGAATGAAATCTCCCAGATAGAGAACAAGGGATTCGCGGCCGCTCTGGAAACGCAGAAAAGTTTGCACGGCGAACGGCAGCACGGCGATTCCCAGGAGAAAGATGAAGTTCACGATGATCTCAAACGTCCGGGCCACAAACCGGTGCCGGAAAATCCGGTAGTGCCCGAGCCAGATGGCGCAAATCATTCCGAAGGTGATGACAAAGGTGGCCCAGCGCGTCGCATTGAAGATTTCGCTCTCGTTCGTGGGGACATCGAGGCGAGTCGCAAGCAATGAAAGGCTGAATCCAAAGACGAGATCGCTAAAAGCTTCGAGGCGATGCGTGAAGCGTTCCCCATATGCCTGACGCACGATTTCAGGAATCGTGGGTTTCGGATCTTGCGATAGCTCAGTGCTCAAGGCGGGACCAGACATGCGAACTGTTGTTAAAGGAAAGTGCGTCGGAGCTGGCGTAACCTTCTACACCGGGACGATACTTCGTGAAACCGATTAAGCCATGCGGAACGCGACCGTGGTAAGCCGAATCCGTGGCCCGTTATATCGAAGCGATTACCGAAATCAGATTGACGCCTGGGAGATCCGTTCTCTTAATGGGGCCGCATCGCCGGCGGACCGCCAGCGAACCCTAACTCGACCACTCAAGAAACCCTTGCCAATGAAATCCCGATCCAGCCTCATCCTTGCCCTCACGCTTGTCGTGGCCGTTACCGCGGCGCGCAGTTTTGCGGAAAGCAATAGTCCGAACAACCCGACGTGGTGGGACAAATATCAATATCTTAAAAACAATGCGCCGCTCGGCGATTCGGCGGCGACTTCTTCCATCGCCTTCGGCAGTAACGTGGATGTCTCGAATGAATGCGGACCGCAGAGCGAGACCTACATCACGCTCAACCCCGCCAATCCCAAACAACTCGCCGCCGGTTCCAATGAGATCTTCCGATTGCCAATGCGCGGTTATTATTCGAGCAAGGGCGGCGCTAGCTGGGGCGGTGTCGATCTGCCGCTCCCGCCTTCGCAAGGGACGAACTCGATTAATTTCGGTTCCGATCCGACGCTCGCTTTCGATACGCGCGGCAATCTTTTCTATGGCTACATCGTCGTCTTCTTTGGCAATGGCGCCGGCGTGAATGGCTCGCAGATGGCCGTAGCGCGCTCGACCGATGGCGGACGCACTTATCCGACGGTGACGTTCTTTTCCTATGAGGGCGGCAGCAATCATTTCAATGACAAGCCGATGATCACGACGGATACCAGCGCGACCAGCCCAAACCGCGACAACATTTATATTGCCTGGGACGCGGCCGTTGGAGGTTCGGTTGGCGGCGGCGTGCGCGTAGGGACTTCGCGCGATCATGGCGCCTCCTTCAGCGTAACCCGCGCGGACGATCCGAAGGGGCCGGGGCGCGCAATTGGGGCGTCACCAGCGGCCGGTGCCGACGGCACACTCTACGTGGCGTGGAACGATTACAGCGCAAACACCATTGCCTTCAATAGCTCGAGTGACGGCGGGACCACTTGGGCCAGGCAAAGCGTTATCGCCCCGAAAGTGTTGCCATTCGACATCGCGATTCCCGCGGAATCGTTTCGCGGCGCGCTTGTTTATCCCGTGCTCGATACGGACCGCTCGAATGGACCTCATCGCGGCCGGCTTTACTGTTCGTGGATGGATCGGGTCGCGAATGGGACTACCGACATCCTGCTGAGTTACTCTGATAACAAAGGCCAAACCTGGTCGGCCCCGGCGGCGGTGACAGATCGATTGGCTCGAGCAGTGGATCATTTCAATCACTGGATGTCGGTCGATCCGATCACCGGCGACGTAAACGCTTCCTTCTACGATACGCGAAACGATACCACCGGGTCGCGCTACATGACGGACGTGTACCTGGCGCAATCGAAAAACGGGGGCACCTCCTGGCTGCCGAACGTGCGCGTGTCCAACCAGAGCTCGAACGAGCATGACTGCGGCGGAGTATTTCCCTGTCCGGGGATCAACTACGGAAACCAGCAGGGCGACTACGAAGGGCTGGTTTCTTACGGCGGTTATTCCTATCCGATCTGGACGGATAGCCGACGCCAAATGGATTCGATAAGCGGCTGCAGCCGCGCCCTGGCGATGGAAGAAGTCTTCACGGCGAAAGTACCGGCAAACTGACCCGCGCCCTGCAAACATTTCCGCCCCCCAAAAACAGCACGGGGTTAGTCAGCTGAGTTACAGCTAACTAACCCCGCTATAGTTTACTGCGCCGAGCGTTAGGCTGCGGCGAACTCCGGATTACGGAGTTGCGGTCGGCGAAGCAGAGGGCGACGGCGAAGTGCTGGACTTTTTGGTCGAGGCCTTTTCAGTGGTCGTCGACTTCTTGGTGGTCGCCGAGGTGTCGGCGCTCGTGTCCTTCTTCGTCGTGTCCTTCTTCATCGTGGACGACTTCTTGGTGGTGGTGGCCGACTTCTTGGTAGTAGTCGACGCCGGCGCCGTCGTTGTCGTAGTGGCCGATTCGTTCTTAGTGGTGCATGAGGCCATGAGCCCTGCCGCCGCTAAAACAGTGATGGAATAGATGAGTGATCGTTTCATAGGTTGGTAGTTAACGAGGGGAGAATGTTCGGTCGATTCAGGGACTGCAAGCATTATTTCGAAGGGAAGAAAGATTGAAATTGCATCGCAATCCCGGTGAAAATGCCCGGGCAGGTCCGAATCCTAAGGAGAAACCTGATGTTTAAGACAAAGTCCGTTCACACCCAAATCGAACCGCCAAAAGATGGTCTGCGAATCCTGGCGGCGCGTGGACGCGGGCGCGGTTTGCCGAAAGACCGCTACGATATCTGGATGGCGAATCTGGGGCCCAGCGAGCGGCTTCGCGACGCGTTCCTGGCCGGGAAAATCGGATGGGCGGAGTATGGCCGGCGTTATCGCCAGGAATTGCGCGCGCCGGGGGGCATCGATCGATCGAACCGGCGAATCAAGAATCACGGCCAAAAGTTTACGTTGCGGCTGCTGCAACATCTGGCCGAAAAGCAGACGGTAACGCTGCTCTGCCATTGCGCGGAAGAAGAACCGCATTGCCACCGACATCTATTGAAGGCTTTGCTCGAGAGCAAAGTGGGCTGAAAAAGGCGAAGCGCGCCTTTAGCTTTTGGCGAGGTCGTCAGGACTTAGGACGAGCCGCTCGACCCTGCCACCATTCGCGATCGCATCGACAATTTCCGGGAGGTCGGCCACGGTCACGTGACCGTAAAAGAAATGGTCGGGCTCGACCAGGATGCAGATGCCACTCGAGCATTGATCGAGGCAACTGCTGGCGCAGATCCGCGCCTCAACTTTGGCCAGGCCGCGCCTCGCCAGTTGTTCTTTCAAGAGCGCCCGAACCTCTTCCGAACCGCGAACGGCGCACGAGCCCTTCTCGTCATCATCGGCGCGTCGATTGGCGCAGACGAAAAGATAGTGCTGGCGCTGTGGCATGCGCTCAGCGTCGCAGCCGCCATTCTGGCGGTCAACCGGCTAGCGCCGGCGAAAGCCCGCAGACTACGACGGATCTTCTCGCGGGACCGTAGTTTCCCGCGGATGCTCCCGCGGGCCCTTGGTATCCGGCGGTCCTTCTCCCGGAGCTTCGGGCGGATCTTCTCGCGGGACCGTGGTGTCCGGCGTCGGATTTTCGCGGGGGACGGTGGTGCCGGCCACCATCATCAAGGCGACTGTAGAGATAAGGGATTGTTTCATAGGCTTGCGGAGTGAGGACGCGAGCCTGTCCGGCCCGGAAGAAAACTGCAAGCCATTAAAACCGCGGTCAGTGGAACGCGACGAGAGGGAGATTACTTCGAGTAAGTGCGCGAGGTCGAGGTGTTGGTGGTCGCATTATTCGGCGTTTCGTGCGGTACCGTCGTGCAGGATGTGAGCAAGATGCTGCCGATTAACACCAGCATGGCGGAGATCAGGAATCGTTTCATAGGCTTTTGGATTGAGATTTGAGCCTGGGCGCCGCGGAACAAAACTGCAAGGCAATTAAACCGCGCTCCCTGGTAAGGATCGCGGATCGCATTCAGTTATGCTCGCGCGTTCGGCTCGATCGCGCTAAAAGCGGATTGAGGATGAACTGGCGCAATTTTTTCAGCGAATTGCAGCGGCGCAATATTTACCGGATGGCTGTTACCTATGCCGTCGTCGGCTGGGTGCTCATCCAGGTTGTGACCCAGGTATTTCCATTCTTCGAGATTCCGAGCTGGGCGATCCGCGTGGTGATCCTTCTTCTCGTCTTGGGATTTCCCCTGGCCCTCATTTTGGCGTGGGCCTTCGAAATCACTCCGGAAGGCATCAAGCGCACTGAAGACGTGCCGGTCCACAAATCGATTCGGCGCCATACCGGCCGAAAACTCCTGGCCTTTGCGTCGGTTGTCGCCGCGATCGCGATTGGGCTGTTCCTCATCCAATTTGCGCGGCGCACGTCGCCCAGCGCGAAACAGGACGATCCAGCCCTGCCCGTCGCGCCCGCCCCATCCATCCCGGAAAAATCCATCGCGGTGCTGCCGTTCAGTAATCTGAGCGCGCAAGAGGAAAACGTTTACTTCACTGATGGCATCCAGGACGAGATCCTGACCGATCTGGCGAAGGTCGCGGATCTGAAGGTGATCAGTCGCTCCTCCGTGATGGTCTACAAGGCCGGCGATGCGCGGAACATGCGCGAAATTGGGCGGCAACTTGGCGTCGCCTATCTCCTGGAAGGCAGCGTCCAGCGCACGAAGAACCGGATAAAGGTCATGGCGCAATTGATTGACGCGCGCACCGACGCTCATTTATGGGCCGAGCAGTACGATCGCGAGATCGCGGACGCGTTCGCCATTCAAAGCGAAATCGCGCAGGCGATTGCCGGCCAGCTCCAGGCGAAGCTTTCGCCATCCGAAAAGGCGGCGATCCAGCAATCGACCCGCGACATCGAAGCATTCGACCTCTACTTGCGCGCTAAGGAACTGCTCAAGACTTTTCACGACACGCCGAACTGGAAAGAAACGCTGCTCAAGGCGGTGCGATTGCTCGACGAAGCGATTTCGCGCGATCCGAATTTCGCCCTCGCTTATTGCTGGATCACCACGGCACACGATGGCCTGTATTGGCACGATCTCGACCACACCCCGGCGCGGCTGGCGCAAGCCCAGGCGACTGCGCAAAAGGCGCTCGCTCTGGCGCCGGATTTAGGCGAGGCGCATCTGGCCCAGGCGTTGGTTTACTATCATGGAAACCGCGATTACGCCCGGGCGCTTGAACAACTCGCGATCGCGAAACGCACTCTCCCAAATAGCGCGGAGGTCTATGCGCTCGGCGGCGTGATGGCGCGGCGTCAGGGGCGCTGGGATGACGCGGTCAAGGACCTGGAGAAGGCGGTGGAATTGGATCCGCGGAATCCGAAAATCCTGAACAACCTCTCCGATGTTTACGATCTTCTCCGGCGGTATGACGACGAGCTGGCGGTCTACGCCCGTGCCGTCGCGGCGAATCCCAGCACCAGGGATTACTGCCAGTTGATCTGCGCCCAGATTGAGTTGGAGAAGGGTGAAACCAAAACAGCGCGATCGTTGTTGAGTTTGTTGCCGGAAGGCTACGATCCATCTGGCGCCACAACTTTCACGCGAATCTATCTGGCCCTTTATGAGCGCGACTTCGGATCCGCTGCAAGAATCCTCGCGGCGTCGCAGAAGGAGGAATTGCCGACGGGCGCCGGCCCTGTCGTTCCGGCGAGTTTTTACGAAGGATTGATCGCGCGCGCCAGCGGCGATGAAGCGAAAGCCCGGCAAGCTTTCGCCGTCGCCCGGGCGAAGTTGGAGGCGCAATTGGCCGAGCGACGCGACGATCCGCTTTTGATTGTCACGCTCGGGATCGTCGATGCGGGGCTTGCGCGAAAAGAAGACGCCTTGCGCGAAGGACGCCGCGCCACGGAGTTGCGACCGATCGCGGATGACGCAGTCGATGGCGCGACGGTCATGACTTCGCTGGCCTTGATCCAGGCATGGATCGGCGACACTACTCCCGCGATCGAACAGCTCGCCTTTTTGGCGAAGACGCCGGGTGGGCCGGCTTACGGGCAGCTCAAATACGATCCAGCGTGGGACGCCGTGCGGAGCGACCCACGCTTCGTGGCGATCGTGAACGACCTTCAGCCGCGTCCGAAAGGAAGGCGGTGAGATCGAAGAATAATAAGGCGTGTCCCTTTGAATTATTTTCCGTGACGAAAGTCTAAATTTCACGAGCCCGAACACCCGCCATCGCGGCGGCATTCGAATCAATAAAGGGGCGGGGACTCGTTCTGTGTATGGAAAAACATAAGATATTCCTTGGTAAATACCGCGTCTCAGCCAGCGAGGTCGCACTCTCGAATGCCGGACCGGCCGTAAACGATCCGGCGCCAGAAACTCATGACGGCCCGGTCGTTTATCGGGCCGAGGAGATCGGCTCTGGACAAGATGTTCTCGTAGAAGTGATTCCGGCCGCTTCGTTGAACGAAGTCGTGCGCGGGCGGCTCGAAGCGGAAGCCGCCGCGGCGAAAAAGCTCAATCACATTAACATTCCCGCGCTCTTCGATTTCGGGGTCGAGGAGGACCAGCTGATTTACGTCACTGAAGCGTCCGAGGGAACGAGCGCGGAAGAATGGGTGAACGCGCATGGGCCGATGCCAACCGGCGCCGTCCTGCGGATCGCTTCGCAAGTCGTGAGCGCGATGGGCGCGGCCGCGATGCAAAAGATTTCGCACCATGCGATCAATCCCACGAACCTGCTCCTCGTCCCGGGCCAGACGCCGGAAGGCGATTGGCCGCTGGTAAAGGTGCTGCATTTCGTCGGTGTCGCCCCGAAGTTTTCCAGCGAGACGGACATTTCGGTCGCTTCGTTCGACAAGTCTTCGCATTACGCCAGCCCGGAGCAGCTCCAGCATGGCAAGGTGGATTTCCGGTCCGAACTTTACTCGTTAGGCGCGACCATGTGGTTTCTGCTCACGGGCGCGCCGCCGCTCATGGCGCCGAACGGCCCGCTCGCGATGCAACCGACGACGAACGGTCTGGCCGTGGATAAATTGAGCGGGATGCCGAAGCGGGTTCGTCGTTTGCTCGCGCAAATGCTGGCGGCAAGCCCGAACGGACGGCCGCAGGATCCGCTCGCGTTCTACCGGCAGATCAAGGATTGCCTGGCGCAAATCGGTCGGCGCGAAACGCTGGCGCGCCGGTTCGGTGTCCCGTTGTTTTCACGATCCAAGACAGTCGCCGTGCGTGCGCCGCGGCGTTTCCCCACGAAAGCGCTCGCTCTGGCCGCAGTGCTGCTCGCGATCGCGACGCTGGCTGCGTTCATCGTGCCCGGATATCTCCGGCATGAACGGATTCGACAGGCGGAAGAACCGATCGGCGTGCCGATTGGCGTTCCCGATGCCGCAGCTCCAGCCGCGCCCGCCGTCGTTGCGACAAATCCGGCGGCGAGCCCTTCCGTCGTAAGTTCGAATCAAGTTCAAAATCCGCCGGTAAATAGCGCCGATCAGAATAATGCAGCGCCGGCTCCGAACGATTCGGCAGCGGTGGTGGCCGCGAATAATCCGACGCCCGCGCCTGTGGAGCCCGCGCCGGCGGCGAACCCGCAGATTGAGGAGCAGCCCAGAGTTGTGGCCAACGACGCGACTCCCCCGCGCACTGAAAAGGATACTTCGCGGGAACTGACTGCATCCGTGAAGCCGGCACAAACGCCCGCCACTCCGGCGAGCGAACCGCAATCGCATCGCACCACGGACGTGACAGCAATTCCCACCGCACGACCGGTTTCACCTGAAGTTAGACGCGCCGAACCGGCGCCGCCGGGGGAAGGACCAGAAAATATCGCGCCCGATGCGACCTCCGATTCGGAAACGAAAGTCGAAACCAGATTACCCGCGAAAACAGAGCGGCTCGCAAAAGCGAAACGCGAATCGAAGAAAGATTTAGAACGGCGCGTGCCAGTGGCGGTGAATGCGGAAGACGCGGAGCGATCGCTGCCGCCGCTGCCACGCGGGCAGACCCGGGCACGTTTTATCGGCGTGACGCCCGACGGTCAGTGGATGCTGTCGCTTCCTTCAAAAAAAATCGTAGTCATCCCCGCGCCTCCGGGCGGTTGATGACCTCACGAACGCCTACCGGAACGCTGCCGGAATCGCCTCGCTGCCCGAGCCTAACGACTGGTCGTTGAGCGCCACCTTCGCGGGCGGTGGAGGAATCGCTTCCTTGCCTTTCGCCTTGAGCGCATCGTTCAACGCCGGCAAATCTTTCGTGACGAGCTGCTCGAACTCTTTCGTGACGTCGTCCAATTCTTTCCGAAGCGCGTCGATGTTCGCGATCTGGTAGGCGCCCGGCTTGCCCTCGTAGGCGAGGATCGCACCGTAAAGCTGGTCGGTGTGTTCGCGCAGGCGTTCCTCACCGGTGATCGCGCCGCCTTCTGTCGTCGCGACGATCTGTTTGCGCACCGCATCGATTTTCGTGTCGAAGTCGCCCACGGGTTTGCGCAGCTCATCGCCTTCCGGCAGTGCGCCGGCGGTTTTCTTGACCGCGCCGCGGAGAAACAGAATCCGATCCATGAGCGCGCTTTCATCACCGAACAGCGCGTGCACTTTCATCGCCGCATCGAACTGCGCCTTGCGATCGGCTTCATTGAATTTCGCGCGGCGATCGAGCCCGACGGTGAGCTTCGTCTCGGAAACTTTGCCGCCCTTCGTCATCCGCACCGTGTAAACCCCAGGCAACAATCGCGGCCCACGCGTTCCGGCGCCGGCGATTTGCACCGCGGGAGGCACGCGCGGTGGTTTCTCGTGCATGCTCCAGAAGACGCGATTCAATCCCGGCCGCTTGCTCGCGGGCAGATCGTCTACGACGCGGCCCGAAGCATCGAGCACTTCGAGTTTTAGTTTGCCGAAGAGATGGCGCGATCGCTGGTAGTAAGTGATCGCCGCCGCATCCGGAGGATTAGGACCGGTGAAGCTCGCCGCGCCGCTGGGCCATCCGCCATTCGCATCGATCCGTTGCTGCACCGGCCGCGCGGAAACGAAAGCGGCTTCCTGCGTCAGCAGCTCGGGCGAGAGCGCGCGCCACGGCGTGATGTCATCGATGACCCAGATGCCGCGGCCGTGCGTCGCGAGAACGAGATCATGATCGCGCGGATGGACCGCGAGATCGCGCACCGCCACCGCCGGAAAATGGCTGCCCTTGAATTGCGCCCAGGCTTTTCCACCGTCGATGGAAACAAAGAGCCCGAACTCCGTGCCGACGAAGAGCAGGTTCTTTTGCACCAGATCTTCCTTCACCACATGCGCGTATCCGCTCACCCCTTTCGAATCCTGCGCCGTCAATAGCGGCGTCCAGGTCTTGCCGAAATCAGTCGTCCGGAAAACGTAGGGCGCGAGATCGCCAAACGTGTGGCGATCGAAAGCGACCAGGGCAGTCCCGGCATCGAAGTTGCCCGCCTGGATCCAACTGACCCACGAATTCTTCGGCACGCCAGTTACGTTGCCGACAACATTCGTCCAAGTCTTAGCGCCATCCCGTGTCACCTGAATGTTGCCGTCATCCGTTCCGACCCAGATCACGTTTTTGTCTTTCGGCGATTCGCTGATCGAATAAATCGTCGTGTGCATTTCGGCCGCGGAATTGTCCACGGTGACGCCGCCCGATTGTTCCTGCTTTTGTTTCTCGGGATCGTTCGTGCTCAAATCCGGTGAGATGCGCTCCCAGGTCTGGCCGTGATCGCGCGACCGAAAAAGAAACTGCGCGCCGATGTAGATCGTGCTTTTTTCGTTCGGGGAAAGCGCGATCGGCGTGTTCCAATTCCAGCGCAGCTTTTCCTTGTAGTTCGGCTTCGGCTGAATGTCGCGCCGCTCGTGCGTGTAGCGATTCACGCGCCCGACAAATCCACCCTGCGCTTCCGCGTAGAGATAATCCGGATCGGACGGATCGGGAAACATCCAGAAGCCGTCGCCGCCGTACATGTTTTCCCACTGCGCGTTGGAGATGCCGCCGGGATATTGCGACTGGCCCACCCACGAGCTGTTGTCCTGCAAACCGCCGTAAACGCGGAACGGATCGTTGTCGTCCACGCTGACGTGATAGAACTGCGAGACCGGCAGGTTGTCGCCCTTCCACCATTTGCTGCCGCTATTGTAAGAATACCAAATGCCGCCATCGTCTCCGGCGACCACGTTCTGGGTGTTGGCCGGATCGATCCAGACATCGTGCATGTCGCCGTGTGCACCCTGGAAACCGCCGACCGTGGCGAAGCTTTTCCCCGCGTCCTCGCTCAAAATCAGCGGCCCATCGGTCTTGAACAGGCGATCTGGATTTTTCGGATCGACGATCAAGTTGGCGAAGTAGAACGGACGCCAGACCATCCAGTTGCTCTTGTCGCGCTTGTCCCAGGTCGCGCCGCCATCGTCGGAAACGAAGAGCGCGCTGTCGGTGGATTCGACAAAAGCGTAAACGCGTTTTGCATTCGAAGGAGCGATCGCGACCGCGATGCGGCCGTACGGTTTTTTCGGGAAACCTTTGTTCGCTTCAGCGGTGATTTCGGTCCACGTCGCCCCGCCATCGGCCGAACGGAACAAGCCGCTGCCGGAAGGTTTGTCCGGCCCCTCGCCGCCGGAGCGGAACGTCCAGCCTTTGCGGCGGAAATCCCACATGCCGGCGAAGAGAACATTCGGATCGCCCGGATCCATCGCAATCGTCGAGGCGCCGGTGGAAAGATTCGATCCTTTCAGAATCAAGTTCCAGTTCTTCCCGCCGTCGGTCGTTTTGTAGAGACCGCGATCGGGCGAATCGCTCCAGAGCGCGCCCGGCACCGCAGCGTAAACCGTATCGCCGCTGATTGGACTCACGATGATCTTCGAGACCCGCTCGGAATTCGGCAGGCCTGTGTACGTCCAGGTCTCGCCGCCATCGCCGGATTTGTAGATGCCGTTACCGACCGAAACGCTGTTGCGCGTCCAACTTTCACCGGTCCCGACCCAGAGGTTCTTGGAATTTTTCGGATCGAGCGCGAGCGCGCCGATCGATTGGACCGGTTGCTCGTCGAAGACCGGCTTGTAACGCGTGCCGCCATCTTCGGATTTCCACACCCCGCCGCTCGCGGCTCCGACAAAAAGCGTGAGTTTGCCGGAGGGCTCGCGCGTGGCGGCGACCGCGGAGATGCGGCCACTCATGGTGGCCGAGCCGATATTGCGCGCGCCGAGCCCGGAGATCGTGGAGGAATTAAACGGCGCCTGCTCGGCCGCAAACGATGCGCCGGCGAAACAAAAGGCAGTGACAAGAAAGTATTTCAGGAAGCGCATGATTATTTGGCAGGTGTAGTCGGAAATTTAAAAGTGGTCTCGTCGATCGGGACGTTGGCCTCGGCTTTTTCGAAAACGATTTTTTGTTTATCGGTCGC
Source organism: Verrucomicrobiota bacterium (assembly GCA_041167545.1). Lineage (GTDB taxonomy): Bacteria > Verrucomicrobiota > Verrucomicrobiia > Chthoniobacterales > UBA10450 > AV80. The sequence goes on along the minus strand of JBEEHT010000044.1, from coordinate 52,167 downwards.
CCCCTTGCGCCCGGCTTCGAGCGAGAAAGGGAAAAAGACGCCGTTGATTTTCTCGTAGTCGCCGAAGTCGGTTTCATTTTCCACCTGCGCGCCGTTTTCCATGCGCTGGGTCACAATCCGGATCTCGAGGAAAAAATCGGGATCGAGGTAAATGTAATTCACGTCGCCATTCTTGCGGACCACCTTGAGCTTGTGCGCCAGGGTGCCGTCGACGTCCTCCGTGCCGAGGTAATCGACCGTGCTTCCCTTCGCTTTCCAATCGACCAGCGCTCCGTCGATCTCGGCGTCTTCGATGAGCGATTTCGCTTCATCCACCGACATTCTCTCCGGATCTTTTCGGCCGCCGAATGGAGATATTTTCCAACCCTCGGTGCCGTCATAGGCATCGATCGCCGTCATCCCTTGCAAACTTAGTTCCTCGCGCACCGCCCCCGGCCTTTTTTTCAGCTGCACATAATCGAACTGAAGCTGGCCATGGTTCGCGAGCACTTTGCCTTTTAGGCGGAGCGATTGCACCGCCGTCAGCGCTGCGGCGCCGCCTTTCGCTTCGATGTTCTTGGCCACCAGGCCATCGACCGTCTCTTTCACTGGGATCGGTTTCGGGTCCTGGGCATAGAGTGCGGTCGCGAACGACAAGCCGGCGGCGAGAAGGATAAATTTTACCATAAGCCTCGATCAAAAAAACGGACGGCATTGTTGGCCGTCGGGACGCGACACCATTGCAGATGTAAAGTGAGTGAGCAAACTGGGTTGAAGCAAAAGCGAAAGCTTGAACCGCGGCGTGGGCCGCAGTAATCCTTGAAGCTTGTGAACGGCCAGCCACCTCCTCTCTCGCAACCGCAGTATGTTCCGCCACGACAAGGCTCGGGTTGTTGCGCCAAGGGATGTCTCACCCTCCTGATCCTCGGGTTCCTCTGCGTCGCGGGCGTCGTCGGAAGCTGTTGGTACATTTACCACAAGCTCGCGACGAACAATCTCATTTCCGACGCGCCGGCCGACCTTCGTCTGGAACAACCCAGCGAGACGCAGTACCGCGCCGCCGAAGAGACGCTCGGCCGGGTCAAGAACGCGAACCGGGAAGAGACCGTCGCATTCACGGCCGCGGACCTGAATGCGTTGTTGGCCAGGGACCCGGACTTCGAAGACCTGAAGGGCCACGTGCGCGTCGATATCCAGAATTCCGCCATGACAATCAACGTGAGCGCGCCGCTCAAGATGTTGCAGATGTCATCCATGAGGGGGCGCTGGTTCAACGGCATCCTCCGTTTCCGGGGCGGCTACGAATCCGGTTTGTTCCGAATCACGATCGAATCCGCCCGGGGCGGTGAATACGAAGTGCCGGGCTTTATTATTTCGAGTGTCAATACAACCATCAACCAGTCGCTCAACGAGAACACCGGCAATTGGCAGAACGATGCGGGTGGCTCGGAGTTTTGGAGACACGTGAAGAGTCTCAAAATCGAAGGCGACAAAGTCGTGGTGACGACGCAGGCCGACTGAGCGTCAGCCGTTGATCTCTCGAAACACCTGCGCCGCGATCTCAAACGAGCGCAAGCGCGCGGCGTGATCGTAGATCTGCGCGGTCGCGATCACTTCATCGGCGGCGGTTGTTGCCAGCAATTCCTCCAGCCGCCCGCGCACCGTTTCGGGCGAGCCCACTGCGGAACAGCGTGTCCGCTGTTCGACTGCGACTCGTTCCACGCGACTCCACTTGCCTTCCATGCTCTCAACCGGCGGCGGAAGTTTTCCCGGATGGCCGCGCACCAGATTCAGGAACTGCAATTGCGCGGAAGTAAAAAGGTGGCGCGCTTCTTCGTCACTGTCCGCGGCGAAAACGCCGACCCCGATGATGACGTGCGGCCTAACGAGCGCAGCCGACGGCTTGAATTCCCGCCGGTAAATCGCGAGCGCGACCTCGAGATATTCCGGCGCGAAATGCGATGCGAAGGCGAACGGAAGTCCGAGCTCGGCGGCGAGGCGCGCGCTGAAATCGCTCGAACCGAGAAGATAGAGCGGCACGTTAAGCCCCGCGCCCGGAACAGCCGTCACCGTCTGGCCGGGCGCGGTGGGCTGGAAGTAGGATTGCAATTCGAGAACGTCCTGCGGAAACGTGTCGCCGCTGCTGCCAAGATTCCGGCGCAACGCGCGCGCCGTCAGTTGATCGCTCCCCGGCGCGCGGCCCAGACCGAGATCGATCCGTCCCGGATAAAGCGATTCGAGCGTGCCGAATTGCTCGGCGATGACGAGTGGCGCGTGATTCGGAAGCATGATGCCGCCGGCGCCGACCCGGATGCTGTTCGTCTTGCCGGCAACGTGCCCAATGACGACCGAGGTCGCGGCGCTCGCGATGCCACGGAGGTTGTGATGTTCGGCGAGCCAATAACGATGATAACCCCACTTCTCCGCATGCTGCGCGAGATCGACTGTGTTGCGAAACGCCAGGGCGGCATCGCCCCCTTCAATGATCGGCGACAAATCGAGAACCGAAGCGAGAACCATTTCTGAATGTAGAGGCGCTTGTGCCAAGCGCCTGGTTCTTTTGTAAGAAGGAAACAATCTGGAAGTTAGGAATCCAGGAAGAACCCCGGATTTTTTTTTCCTGGTTTCCTGGTTTCCAGATTAATCCGTTTGGCAAAAGCAGTTGCACCGCGCGGGACCTGATGCGCTCCTATGCGCATGCCGGAACAGCGGAAATTCGCCGTCGTCGCCGCTTTCGTGGCGCTGTGCGTAATCTGGAGCTCGACCTGGCTCGCCATCAAAATCGGCTTGCGCGATCTGCCGCCGATTTCTTTCGTCGCGCTCCGGTTCGTCATCGCGATCATCGTCCTGCTGGCGATCTCGATCGGCCGGGTGCGTTTGCTGCCGGTGCGCCGCGGCGATTTCAAACTGCTCGCCTACACCGGCGTGCTGATGTTCGCGGTGAACTACGCTCTGCTTTTCTGGGCGGAACTTCATGTCTCTTCCGGTTTGTCGGCGGTCCTGCAAGCGACGATCCCAATCTTCGGAATGGTCTTTGCCCATTTCATTCTGCCTAACGAACCGCTGCGCGGCCAGCGAATCGCCGGCGCTGCTTTGGCGATCGGCGGCGTCGCGGTGATTTGCTCGCGCCTGTTGGATTTCGGAGGGCTTCTCGCCTTCTGGGGCGGCGTTGCGATCGTTTTCGGCGCCGCAGGCGCAGCCTTCTCCAACGTACTTTTGAAAGCCCGCTCGATCCAACTCGCTCCGGCAATGATCGCTGCCTGGCAGATGATCTTCGGGACAGTTCCGTTGCTCGTGACCGGATTTTTCGTGGACGGAAATCCGCTGCATTTCCATTGGACGAAGACGGCGGTCTTCTGCCTGTTCTATCTCGCGATCCCCGGGTCGGCGGTCGCGTTTCTCCTCCTCTATTGGCTGCTGCCGCGAATGACGGTGACGAATCTGCAAACGATCTCGCTCATCACGCCGCCGGGCGCGGTCGGCTTCGGCTGGTTATTGGGCGGCGAAACATTTTCGCTCTGGTCGCTCGCCGGCGGCGCCCTGGTGCTCGCCGGTGTTTGGATGATTTTCCGCAAGGTCGAACCAGCGCATGTCCGCGACGAATGCGAAACGGCGCTGCCGCATGCCTGAGATCGATCCGCGTTCGGCGATCCGCCATCGGCAACCGGGTCTCGATCTTCTGCGCGCCATCGCGATTGTCCTCGTCGTCCTCTATCACGCCGGGCTGTTCGGCTTCGAGCTGCCGCATGATCTCCAACGTTTCGGCTGGATCGGGGTCGATCTCTTCTTTGTCCTCAGCGGTTACCTGATCGCCGGCCAACTTTTATCGGCGCTGGCCCGCGGAAAAAAGCTGAACGCCCGTCGCTTTTATTGGCGGCGCGCCCTCCGGATTCTGCCGGCCTATCTCGTGGTGGTGGCGATTTGCGTCTTGCTCCCGAGTTGGCGCGAGTATCCGACGATGCCGCCGCTCTGGAAGTTCCTGACCTTCACCCAGAATCTCGGGTTGCGCGGCGGCACGACTTTTTCGCACGCCTGGTCGCTCTGCATCGAAAGCCAGTTCTATCTCGTGCTGCCGTTCCTGCTTCTTGCCCTCGCGCGATTCCGTCGCGGCCATTGGCTTGTTCCGTGCGCCGTATTGTTATGCGGCATCGTGATCCGCGGCGTGCTCGCGCACATAAATCTGAGCAGCCCATCGCCGTCGTTCGGCTTCTGGCAAAAATTTATTTACTATCCGACTTACGCCCGCCTCGATCCCTTGACGATGGGCGTGACCCTCGCGGCCATCGAATCTTTCCGGCCGGCGTGGTGGGCAACCCTGATGAAAACCGCGAAATGGATCTGGGCGCCGGGCATTGCCTTGATCGTGGTCGCGCTGGCGCTCGCCGAAGATAGCCTGAGCGTCGCGAGTTGCGCGGTTGGATTTCCTTTAATCGCTCTCGGGTTTTCCGCGTTGCTGATTTGCGCGGTTAGTCCGGAGACGCCGCTCTCACGCGTGGCAGTTCCCGGCGCTGCCTTTCTCGCGACCGTTGCCTACAGCATTTATCTCAGCCACAAACTGGTGATCCATTGGACGCTCGGTTTTTCCGCCGCGCATTCGATCGCGATCCCCTCGCTGCCCGCTTATCTCCTCATGCTGTTCTCGATCCTCGTGGCCGGCGCCGCGCTCTTCTTCGCGGTGGAGCGGCCGTTCCTCCAGATGAGACAACGTTACGTGAAGCGCCCGGCGGAATTTGCGCAAATGCACCCGAACGCGCGAAGGTAAATGATGCCGACGGATTCGCATTGCGAGATCGAACGGAAATTTCTTGTGCGCAAATTGCCGGATGATCTCGCCACTCGTCCAAGCGCGCAGATTTCGCAGGGTTATCTGGTGAGCACCGACGATGGCCTGCAAGTTCGCCTTCGGAAGAGCGGTAAGAATTATTCGCTCACCTATAAGCGTGGCCTCGGCAATGTGCGCGAAGAGCGCGAGGTGGAATTGCTGGCGGAGCAATTCTCCGCCCTCTGGCCGGCGACGGAGGGCAAGCGCCTGCTGAAGACGCGTTATGAAATTCCGTTAGGTGATCTGGTTGTTGAAATAGACGTTTACGGCGGGAGACACGAAGGGCTTGTCGTCGCGGAAGTGGAGTTCGATGACGAAGAATCGGCGGCGAAATTTCAGCCGCCCGATTGGCTCGGTGACGATGTGACCGGCGATCCTCGTTACAGCAATCAGCTGCTCGCATCATAACGCCGCCGGCCTCGCCATTTGCGGAGGGTTTCGACTCCGGTCCAACAAAACGCCAGCCAGGCCAGTCCAACCGCGATGGCTCCGAGCACGTCAGTGAGATAATGCGCGCCGAGGTAAATGCGGCTGAGTCCGATCAATGCCACCCAGAGAGCGGCGATGCATAAAGTGAAAACGCGCCATCGCCATCTGCGAATCGAATGCGCCACGAGAATCGCGAGCAACCCGTACAAGAGAGTCGAGCCCATCGTATGGCCACTCGGAAATCCAAAACTCGAAAGCGTGACGAGCGGATTCTCCAGCACGGGACGTTGCCGATGGAAAAAATGCTTGAGCAAAATATTCAGCAAACTGCCGCCGCCGATTGCGAGCACCAGGGCGAGTAATTGATCCCACGATCTTCGCACCGTCAGGAGGATTGCGGCGCAGATCGACGCCGCGGCGACAAACGAAACGGAACCGAAGAAGGTGACGAAGCGCGCGATTTGGGTGAGCGCCGGGGTCGCGTGCTCATGAAACCACGAGGAAACCCTTTCATCGAGAAGACGCGTCGCTGCATCGCGCGACATGTCTTCCGCGATGTCGCCAAACCACCAACCCGTAATCAGGATCACGAGCAAACCAATCGTGAGGTGCAATCCGAGCCAGCCTTCCGGCGACAGGCGCGCTTTCAGGAAACGGATTTGGCGCGCGAATTTTCTCGCCGGTTCACTCATTTCTTATTCGCGCGTCCATCCTTCCGCCGTGTGCCGAAAGAGCTCGATTGACAGGACATCAAACAAACCGGAACGCGGCCGCCAGGTGCGCCGTTCGATCGTCAAATTCGGGCGATCGATTTGAATCACGTTCAGCGAATTCGGCTGGCCGCGGCCGCGGGTGGAAGTGCTCGTGCCGGAGGAAACGATGATGCCCGAGTAGCCCGGCATCTTGTATCGCTTCGCGGTTTGGCTGGTATCGGCGATATGGAAATGGCCGGCCAGCAGCAAATCGACGCGGCACTCCGCCAGCGTCTTCATCGCCAGCCGCGACCGGCCCACGACGCGACCGCTCGCGCCCGCGGGCAAGTCGAACGGATGATGCGTGACCACGATTTTCGTGCGATCGGCCGGCACCGATTGCAGGGTCGCGCGCAATTTTTCAAGTTGGCGCGGGCTGATGCGGCCATCTTTCCAGGTGAAGGCGCGTGCTGTGTTTACCCCCGCGACGGCAATCTCTGCGTCAGCGTAAACCGGCTGCAAGTCGTTCGTGATATGGCGGCCGTAACGGTCGAGCGTGCGCGCGAAACGTGAGAAAACATTGTGGAGCGGGACGTCGTGGTTGCCCGGGACCACGATTTGCGGGAAAGGGATCGCCGCCAAAAATTCCCGCGCCGCCGTGAACTCCGCGCTGCGCGCGCGCTGGGTCAGATCGCCTGACACCGCCACCAAATCCGGTTTTACTTCACCGATAAACTTTACCAGCGGCGCGAGAATTGCCGGGTCGACTCGGCCGAAATGCAGATCGGAAAGATGGACGATCGTGCGCATCAGACGCTCCGGTTTTCTTGCGGGACGAGGACGCGCAATGCCGCCGGCCGCGTTCGATAATGCAGCGGAGTTTCCATCCACTCGACCTCGCCGTCACGCGCGACGAGGAGGCGGCGCCGGTGGGTCTCGATGCGCGCTTCCGCGACGCAGAACGCATCGAAATCTTTCGCCTGATCGACGCGGCCGAAAAGCGCGTGCAAGGCGAGCCGGAAAAGACCGAACCGGCCGGTGCGATGCGTGAGGTAAAGACCGAGCGCGCCGCCATCGAGGCACGCGCGCGAGCCGAGCTTAAATCCCGCGATCTCGTATTCGTTGTTGCCGACAAAAAGGAACGCGGTGCGTCGTTCTATCTGCTGGCCTCCGGAGGTAATTCGGACGTCGAGAAATGGGAAGCGGCGCAACGCCTGGACTGTGGCCCAAAAGAATGCCGGCCACTTGCCGCGGGCCAGCCGGGACTGCTGCGCCTCACGCCGCGAAACAATCTGCGGATAGATGCCGAGACTCGAATTGTTAATGAAGATGCGACCGTTCACTTCGCCCGCATCGACGGCCACGACGCGCCCGTCCACCACGGTCCGCACCGCCATTTCCAGATCGAGCGGGATGCGCAAATCCTTGGCGAAATGATTCAGCGTGCCGATCGGCAACACGCCAAGAATCGTATCCGTGCCGGCCAATTCCCCTGCCACTCCGTTGATCGTGCCGTCGCCGCCGGCCGCTACCACGATTCGCTCGCTGCTCTCCGCTGCTTTGCGCGCAACCGAAGCGATGTCGTGGTCACCGTTCGGGTGAACAATATGCGGCGTCTCGCCGTGGACCTTGAATAACTCGGCGATGCGCGCTTCCGGATCGCCGGGACCTCCCGCGCCGCGATTCATGATGACGATCATCGCATTTGAATCGTTTCCGCGGGGTTTCCTGATGCCAGCCAGCGCCGACAAAATGAGAAATTGAATCCGCCCGGTTTTCCCGTTTATCTGAACCGGCATGCGCGAATATCACGATCTCCTGCGGCTCGTCCTCGAACACGGGAAGCCGCGGATGGATCGGACGGGCACGGGGACACTTTCGGTTTTTGGCGCGCAAGCCCGTTTCGATTTGCGCGAGAGTTTTCCGCTCCTCACGACGAAGAAACTTCATCTGCGATCGATCATCCACGAGCTGCTCTGGTTCCTGCGCGGCGACACGAACGTCCGTTCGTTGAACGAGCAGGGCGTCACGATCTGGAACGAATGGGCGGATGAAAATGGCGATCTCGGCCCGGTTTACGGGGCGCAGTGGGTGGGTTGGCGTGGCGCTGAGGGCGCGGTCATTAATCAAATCGACGGCGTCATAACGGAGATCAAGCGAAACCCGGAAAGCCGGCGTCTGATTGTGAGCGCCTGGAATGTAGCCGAGCTCGATCAGATGGCTCTACCTGCGTGCCATGTCCTCTTCCAATTTTATGTGCGCGACGGCGAATTGAGCTGCCAACTTTACCAACGCAGCGCCGATTTGTTTCTCGGAGTTCCCTTCAACATCGCGTCGTATGCACTCCTGACGATGATGGTCGCGCAGGTCTGCGATCTGCGGCCGGGCGAATTCATTCATACCTTCGGCGATCTTCATCTCTATCGGAACCATCTCGACCAGGCGCGCGAGCAATTGACGCGCGAGCTGCGCCCGCGGCCGCGGATGGAGTTGACTCCCACGATCAAAAGTATCTACGACTTCCGGTTCGAAGATTTCACGCTCACCGGCTACGACCCGCATCCGGCGATCAAAGCGCCGATTGCGGTGTAGTAGCGCACGTCTCTGGCTTACGGCTTTTCCGAGCAAGCTGGAAGCATGTTTACGCTTCCCAAGACTGGCCCGGCGAAAGAATTGGCTCGCCTCAACCAGCCGGATTTGGTCTGATTCTCATTCGACCCCCGTCACCCAGACTGCCATCAACCGGCCCGGTTGATTTGTCCGGCAAACACAAACCCAATCCCCAGTAGAAATCATATGAACGAAAAATTCCTAGTTAAGGGAGACAACCGCATTACCGCCTTCAAGCTCCTTGCGGTCGGCGTGGCCTTGTGCGTCTGCTCCGGCGCCAATGCTCAGGTGAAACTTCCTCCCCCACCCAAACCGCTTCTGATTCCGGACCTGGTCGTTTCCTCATTAAGCGCAGAGTTTATCGCTCCCAATCGCATTCAGTATTCGTGGACTATCACCAACGTGGGCACCGGGCCCGTCAATCTTGATGGGCCCACGGCGAGCAATGCGGACAACGTAAAGGTGCAGGCGTTCGTCTCCAAGGATACCGTCTTCGGCAATGCCGGTGACGTCCCCGCGGGAGGAACAATTCTCGGACCGTCGCCTTTGGGAAAGCTCGACCCCCAAGCGTCCAAAAGCGGAACTTTTACTGCCACGATTCAAGCAAACCTAACGCAGTTACCCCATTTGGTTTTAAAGGTTGATCCGGACAATACGGTGGCGGAACTCAAGGAGGACAACAACACCGCCGCGGTGGGTGTCGCACGGTAATTCGTCCACGAGTTGTACCGCAATTCTACCCGAACTACATGGCTTTCTCGGGTAGTAGTCAGAAGCCGAAATGAAGACCCCTCTTTGCCTGCTTGTCAGTCTGGGATTGCTGTGGTCTAACGAATTTGTTTCTACCCCAACGATGAGCGGGTTCGCGAGTGGTAAGCTGGCCCTCCTATCCGGCGACTGGTGGGGACTCATTAGTCTAGCAGTTCTGATCGTCACGCCGCTAGTGCCCGCCATTCTTCTGTACGCACTGTTTGAACAAAAGACCGTTGTCACGGGCCCGTTTCAAGGACTGCGTCTGGATTTGTCAGGCGCTTTTGCCGGTTATTTCCTCGTCTTACTCCTCTGCAGCGGACTCCTCTACGGACCGCTAGACCGCGGACGCGAACTTCGCAACGAGATTGCCAAACTTACAGACCAGCTCAATGATGCGAAAGATCTGGGAACGGCTTGGACCGTTAGCGGGAGGATCCGCCTGAAAGACGGCCGGAACGCCTCTCTCCAAGGAGCTTCGATCACGATCTTCCCGGCACCGCGGATAACGCGGGATGGTGTGTTTCAAATTCAAGTTGTAAGGGATAAATCTGGGACGAGTCCACGTTTGCCCCCGATTGAGATCTCAAACCCGGGCTGCTTCCCTGAGACGGTCCATCTTGAACCTATGAGCGGGAAGCTTGGGAAGCAGTATAATAAGACTATCGACCAGAAGAATCGGATACTGGCGATAGATGATCCAATCGAGCTGACGAAGGACTCCGGACCGTGAAGATATTTGCCTCTTGGAAAACTGGCGGTTGCCGTTCGACTAACGTCGGATTGCGATATGTGTATCTGTGTATCGCCATGTGCATCGCTCTGAACGGACAGGCCTCAGAGTACGGCGCGGTGGTAAGAGGCAAGATCGTGCAGGACGGCGACGCTGTCCCGAATATGCAGGTAGCGCTCGAGGATTTGTCGGGTGAACAATACCCCTCAGTTTTCACGGATCGTGGCGGCATGTTTGTCTTCACCGGAATAACGCCCGGAAAGTATAAAGTTGTGGTCGGCCGGGGTAGTCAGGCGACCAAAACCAACATTGTAGCGAATGAAGGCCTTACGAACGTTCCGCCAATCGAAATATCGAGGGAAGTAACCTCAACGACCTCCCGATTTAAGATAACGCCTTCACCGTTGGCGCTTGGAGCAGTTAGCACTGAGGAGGCGCGTGCGTTCGTGCGGCGGCACATGGCGGCGACGGAGAATGGTGATCTCGATGCGGTGATGGCGACTTATGCTCCAGAAGTGGATTACTATGATGAGGGAGTTAGGGGTCGTGATTATATTCGTAAGTCGCAAAAGAGTTACATTGATCGATACGTGCATAGGAAGTTCATGTTGGGAGCGATCGATATTATCAGAGAGGACGCTTCCGAATCGAGCAACACGGTTTTTGTCAGATTTTCCTTCCGTTACGCGCTCTCTGTTGCCGGCAAGGGAGACAAGACCGGCAACGCCTCGCAGTTGTGGAGAATTGGGAAGGATGGCGATCAACTGCACATCATTAATTGTAAGGAGAATGTTATTCGCGACTAAAATGACCGCGCAGCCTCAGAAGGCCGCCGCAATCCCCGAGCCTACTGACGCCAAGAGCGCTGAAGGCGAAATGCCCGCTCTATTGAGTGATGTTGCAAAGTCACCAAACGCCTAACTGGGCAATACAGCGAAGCGCTGATCGCCTCGCGTTCTAGCTTACGATGACTTCCAGATTAAACTTGCAGCGAGGCGCGCTTTGCCAGCGATCGATGATCTTATGTCTCGTTAAATGCAAAAGTCGTCCATCATCGACGGTTGCTATTGCGGTAGGATGCGTTTCCAGGCAAGCGGGCCGCCGTTGTATCAGGCGAATTGCCATTGCGCGAATTGCCGCCGGGCAGCTGGGACACAGGCGGTGGTGTAGATCACGGTGAAGCTATCGAAGTTCGCCTGGAAGAAGGGAGAGCCGAAGCGCTATAAGACGGACACCGGCGCGTATCGCACGTTTTGCGGCTCATGCGGCACCTCCCTGACGTACGAGAAACGTGAGCGTCCGAACGAAATCGATATCACCACCGGAAGCTAGGCGACGGCGGCAGGCGCTTAGTAATTGCCTCGCCTAGGCGCTCAGTGCGTTTCCACGGGTTTGGTTGTCGTGCTCGCGGTGGTCGGGCCGCGATTCAAATCAACGAGATCCTTCAGAATATTCAGGGTCTCGTCGCGTTCCGGGTCGATCGCCGGCTCTTTCGTGCCGTCATCGGAAGTCACCGTGTCTGAGTCAGAATCGGTCGCGGCTTCCGGCGCCGTTTTGGGGCCGCCCTTTTTGTTCGCGGCGAGTTTTCCCGGGAAAATGATCGGCTGGAGGTTCGGTTTGTCGACATTATCGAGTGTGAGGCGAATCATCTGCATGTCTTCGCCCTGGCGCGCGAGGCGTTCTTTCGAGCGGGTCTCTTTCCGCAGTTTGTCCTCGCTCAATTCGCTTTTGCGGACGTCTTCATTCAGCGAAATGCGGTTCTCATCCAGGCGCTTCCGGAGCCGTCCCATGTCTTCCATCACGTAGCCAAATTCAGGATTGGATTGGACGCGCGCCTGGGAACGGCGCTTCAGCTCGTCGACAAACAAGCCGCGGCCATCGGACCATTTGGTAAATCGCGCCTTGGGCACTTCGTCGTAGGGCAGACAATTTTTCAACGCGCCTTCACCGAATTCCGGCAGGTCGCTCAGCGTCGGCAACACGATATCTGAGGCGACGCCGTGAAGCTGGGTGGATCCGCCCGCGACACGATAAAATTTCTGGATGGTCAACTTCAGCGCTCCATCTTCCTGCGAACGGCTCCCGAGCAGCGAAGTGAACCGGCCGATCTCAAGGATGGTTTGCACGGTCCCTTTGCCGAACGTGTTCTTGTCGCCCACGATCAGCGCGCGTCCATAATCCTGAAGCGCCGCGGCAAAAATCTCGCTGGCGGAAGCGCTTTGCCGGCTTGTCAGCACGATCATTGGCCCCGAGTAGGCGATTCCCGGATCGGGGTCGCTCGAGACGACGATATTTCCATTCGAGCCCTTGGTTTGCACGATCGGTCCCGATTTCAAAAAGAGCCCGGTCAACGCGATCGCTTCTTCAAGCGAACCGCCGCCGTTTCTGCGCAGGTCAACGACGAGCCCCGCGATGTTTTCTTTCTTCAGCCGCTTGAGCAACACAAGCACGTCCTTGGTCGTGCTCTTCTGGTGCTTGTCCATGTCGGCGTAGAACGAAGGGAGCGTGATCCAGCCGAGCTTTACCGGCTCGCCGTTTTCGTCCTTCTTGAAAATGATGTCGGCGCGCGCTTCCTGGTCTTTCAGCTTAATCTCGTCGCGCACCAGATCGACCGTCTTGCGCTTCGACGGATCCGCCGCGTCCGATGGAATGACCATGAGCCGGACATGCGTGCCTTTTTTGCCGCGGATTTGCTCGACCACCTTGTCGAGACGCATATCGCGAACGTCGTTGAACTCTCCCGAACCTTGCGCCACCGCTGTGATGCGGTCGCCCACTTTCAAGCGCCCGTCGGTTTGCGCCGGCCCGCCCGGCACCAGGCTCTCGATCTTCGCATAGCCATCTTCGGTCCGGAGCATCGCGCCGATTCCGACAAGGGAGAGGCCCATGTTGATGCTGAAATTCTTCAAGTCGGCTTTGCTCAGATATTCCGAATGCGGGTCGTAAGCCTGCGCGAGCGCGTCGAGGAAAAGCTTCACCTGTTCGTCCTTGTCCTGCTCGTGGACCGTGCGAGCGAGGCGTTCGTAACGGCGCGCAATCAATTTCGGGCCGGGCTCGATGGGATGTTCGCTCAAATGTTCCTGGAGCAATTCGCTCGCGATCCGTCCGCGCCAGACCGCGTCGGCTTCGGCCTCATCCCTTGGCCACGGGACCTTTTGCCGGCTCAGCTCAATATTGGCGTCCTGCTTGAAATCGACCGGCTGCGCCACGAGTTCTTTAACTTTGGCGACGCGCTCGTCCACGCGCTTGGTGTAGAGGTCGTAAATTTCGTAGGCGGGCCTCAGATTCCTGAGCAAAACATCGTCGTCGAGGGACGTTCCGTACTTGGCCGTCAGCATATCGACGTCCTGCTGGGTGAAGAAGAGGTGGCTGAAATCGAGCAGCTCGAGATAGGTGCGGAGGAATTTTTGCGAAACCTCATCGTTGAGGGCGTGGTGCGTGTAATGGCCTTCCTCGAGCAATCGCCCGACCGACTGCTCGACATCCTCCATGTCCGATTTCGCAGGGGCGGTCGGCGCCGCCAGCAAGGCGGAAATGATGACAGGCAGGAGAAATAGCGAGCGGAAAGATGGCTTCATTCGGAAAAAGAGGTTTCGAAAAGTCGCAGAATTCACGCTGAACGCAAGGTAACCGCGAGGGAGAAGATCATGTGTAGGTAGTGAGACAATCGATCCGCCGGAACATTCAAAGAACGACCGGCAGCGCGCCCCTTGCATGCAGCTTTCATTCCCTGTAGCGCTACAGTCTAATCATGCGTTACGAGACTTTCTGCGGTGGAATTTTTGAAACGAATTGCTACCTGATCGAGGCGCCGCAGGGACCGATTCTGTTCGACGCGCCCGACGGCGCCTGCGACTGGCTGGTCTCGAAAGGTGTGACGCCAAAGCTTTTGCTTCTGACGCATGGGCATTTCGATCACGTGCCCGACGTCGCCAAGATCAAGCGCCAGTTCGGCTGCCAGATCGGATGTCACGCCGAGACAGCGCCAATGATTTCCGACCCCGATTTCTTTCGCAGCTTCGGATTCGAATTGGAGCTCGAGCCCACCAAACCCGATTTCCTGATCGCAGCAACGCCGGCGCGCGATTTTCTCGGTCTCGAAATGGAGGTGCTCGAAGTGCCGGGGCATTGTCCGGGAAGCCTCTGCTTCCTTTTGCGGACCGACGATCTGCTGATCGGTGGCGATGTCTTGTTCGCGAGTGGAGTGGGACGCTGGGACCTGCCCGGCGGTGATGGCGACCTGTTGTTTAGCGGGATCAAGGAGAAACTCTATCCGCTGGGCGATGAAGTCGCAGTGCTGCCGGGCCACGGACCGCCGACGACCATCGGCGCCGAGCGGCGGACGAATCCGTTTGTGCGCTGATCTACGCTCTTAGCGCCACGAGTACTGTTGCTGGGCGGGAACGTGGAGCTCTTCTTCGATCTGATGAAGTTCCTTATGCATGCGCTCGATCTCGCTGCGCAAACGCACCCGATCGATCGCTTTGCTGCGCAATTGAGAATTTACGGAGGCGGCTTCCTGCCGCACGTGCTCATACTTGCGCGAAATAGCCTGTGGCGCGCGGAAAGTCCGCACCAGGCGTTCCACGTGAGTCATCATGTGATTGAGGTGGTTCACCTCAGCCATCAACTTATCAACGGCGGGCGGATGGTAGTAGCGTTCCTGACCGGGAGCAACGTTCTCATCCTGATCATTACCTGACGCGGCAGCGCTGAATCCGGCCAGGCCAACGGCAACGAGAGTGGAGAATACGATAGATTTTTTCATGCGTGATTCAGCTTACGTGATTCCAACCCGAACCGCCACGATGCATTTAGGATTACTGAATCCGCTCCAGGACCGCGCCCAATTCCTTGAGCTCGCTAATCTCGCCGACAAGCGTCCGCAATGAGGTCATCGCCGGCGGGATGTAATCGAGGAATGTCTTGTTGCCTTTGACCAGGCCGAGGAAACCGTAGGCGCCCAGCGCTTGCATGAGACGCTGGATGCCGCAGCGACGGAACGTCTGGCGGAAATCGGCTGCGACCGGCTGGCCGGCAGCCGCCCGCTTCGCTTCATAATGGGCCAGCAACTCCTCGCATTCCGCCCGGGAGAAGGTGACATAAGGATCGAAGAGAAGCGACGCAAGGTCGTACTCCGCGAGACCGGGCCGCATTCCTTGAAAGTCGATCAGATGCGCCTGGCCGTTGCGAACGATGATGTTTTGCGATTGGAAATCGCGATGAACCAAAACGCGCGGCCGGTCCGCCAACTCATTCGCGATTTGGTTCAGCGCCGGCAGAGCGAGTAATTGCGAAAGCTCCTGTTCCGCCACGCCGAAAAATCGGCTGAGACAATTTTCAACGAAATAATTCTGCTCCCAGCGATAGAGCGCGGCATCGAACTCAGCCGGCAGATTTTCTTGAATGGCACTCGCCGCATTCCCGGC
Source organism: Verrucomicrobiota bacterium (assembly GCA_041167545.1). Classification (GTDB taxonomy): domain Bacteria; phylum Verrucomicrobiota; class Verrucomicrobiia; order Chthoniobacterales; family UBA10450; genus AV80. Next base: position 36,723 of record JBEEHT010000044.1, on the reverse strand, counting down.
CACGCAATGCAGCTTTACGATCTCATCCAGCGCCGATTCGTAAAAGGCGCGGCGCACGAGCCAGTTTTCGTCGCGATAGCTCCAGAGATCGGCTTTCCCGAGATCTTCGATCCAGATCAAGCCTTCCGCGGCGTCGTGAAAATAAATCTTGGGCGCGCGAATCTTGTGCTCGGCAAGGAATTCCGCGATCCGGACGTAATGCCGGTTCTCTTCGCGCTCGAGATTGTACTTAACGAGGATGATCGTCTGCTCGGGCGAACAGCGGACGCGATAAAACTTCCGGTCCGATCCGCCCTTCTCGATCGGCGTGATCCGGACTTTGGCTTCCTCCAGCCGGGGAAAATGAATCCGGGTCTGGCGGAGAAGCAGCGCGGTCCTGGCGGTATTAGATGTCGATGTCACTGAGTTCGCCCTGGGCTTTGCGATGGGAGCGGACAATACAATTACAAAGGTGGGAACGGGAAGCGATTTGTGCGCCCGGCCAGAGAATTGTATTTTCCAGGACCGCGTCCGCGCCGACGAAGCAACGCGGGCCGATCGAACACGCGCCAATCAGACGCGCGGTTGAATCGACCAGCGCGTCGGCGGCAACCGTGATCGGCCATTGCTCCGCTTCAAGGTAATCGGGCTTCCAGGCTTCTTCCTGGATGGCTCGATGGGTCGCCAGATATTCGGTGCGCGAACCGATGTTGAACCAGTTGCCTTCATTCAAGACGACGCCGCCGATCCTGCCGCCATCTCCAATCCATTCCGCCAGGATCGGGATGAACGAAAGATTTTGACCGGGCGGAATCCGCTCGAAAATCGCCGGCGTCCATACCGAAACGCCCGCAAAATCATAAAGGCCCGGGTGCCCGTAACGATTTTCGATGTCCACGACGCGGCCGCCCTCGAGCGCCATGTCCGCGCCGTGCTTGGTCTCGCGCAACGCGAGCGTGACATCGTTTCCGGCGCGGAGATGCTCGTCCAGTAACGGTTTCAGCGGAATGTCCGTCAGGACGTCGCCGCTATAAACAATGAAAGGTTCGTTACGCAACAACGACTCGACATTCTTGATCCCGCCGCCGGTCCCGAGGATTTCCGGCTCGTGAACCAATTGAATGGGATGGCCGCGATAGGTCCCGTCGGCGAACAAAGTTTTGAATGGCGCCTCGAGGTGATGGGTGTTGATCACGAATGATTTCACGCCGGCCCCGATGAGATGATCGAGCGCGAACGTGATGAGCGGTTTCTGGAAAATCGGGATAAGCGGCTTGGGCAGGTCCTCCGTGAGCGGACGAAGCCGCATTCCCAATCCGGCGCCGAGGACGAACGCCTGTGTGATCATCTTCTGTAGCCGCCGCCCTGTGGGCGGCGCGAGTGCGCCGAGGCCAGCGAATCCCAGTCTCTCGCTTCGCACAGCGAAGCGGCTACAGAAGAGGCGGCGCCTACAACGCTTGTGATCCTGGAGCAGTCTGATAAAACTTCATTCATGACGGAAGAAACGATCTGGCGCGGCACCTCTTCGCAGAAAAAGAATCTCGGCCTCTACATCCTTTGCGTTCTCTTTTGCTGGCTCATCGTGCCGATCTTCATCGGGTTGACGCGATATCTTCAAACGAAAAACCATGTCTTCGAGCTCACGAGCGAACGTTTGAAAATGACGGAGGGCATTTTTAGCAAGGTCACCGAAACGCTCGAACTGTATCGCGTCAAAGACATCGAAGTGCTGCAACCCTTTATCTACCGGATCGTGGGTTTGGAGAACATCAAGGTGAATACATCCGATCTTTCGTCGCCCGTTGTCATGCTCGACGGCATTCCCCAGGATATCGGGCTTGCCGATAAGATGCGGAACGCGGTCGAGACGGTGCGCATGCAGAAGAAGGTGCGCGAGATCGACATCGAATAAATTCTCGCGCGGCGACAGGGATTCGGAAAATTTACTGCTTCAAGTAAAGCGTCTTCGTTCCGAAATCGATGATGCCGTGATAGCGGCGTAGAATTTCCGAGCCGAGCAATCCGGCGACAGGCGGCGAGGCGTCGAGCAGTCCGCCGTGAATCAAGCCTTCGAGGTTGATCACGCCCACGTCGTTATTGCGCATATCCATCGAGCCGATCGAGAAACGCGAGATGTTGGCGATCTGCACGCCGCGCTGTTTCAAGTTTACGCCGGACGTGCTGAAGGGCGTGTTGCGCAGCGGGATTTTCATTCGGCGCACGAAACGGGAATGCAGCAAGGTGGCGAAAGCGCCGGTATCCACCATCAGCTTCGCCTTCTGCCCATTCACGGAACCGTCGACGTAAAGGTTATAGCTCTCACTGACGTGCATCGGGACTCCGCGATATCCGCGGAAATCGAAGCCTGGAATCCTGCCAGGAACGCTCGGGTTTATCTTCAAGATGAGAATCTGCCGCTGGCAATCGAGCAACGCTTTCGTGGGAAACAAAATGTCAGCACCAAGGATTCCATCGATCTCATCCCGCTTGCTGGAGCGAATGCCGCCGAGGTCCACGACCACCATCGGCTCGTCCACGAGATTGAGCGCGCCCAGCCGCAGATTGTGCGCGATGGCCACGGGATTCAAGGCGCCGTTGATGCTGAGCCGCGAAGGAATTCCCGCTCTGCCGGTGGCGGGCGCCATTCCGAAATGGGCGCGCCGGTTGAGTGCGATCGCGCTGACGGGAGCGCCGCTATCCACTCCGAGCAGCGCCGGTTTGCCGTTGATCTCGGCGCGCACCAGCAAATGATTTTGGGCCGAGCGAGTCAGCGGGAGCACTTCGTATTGCAGCGCGCCGGCAACCGGCGGCTGACGCGAAGCCGGCGCGGCGATCGCAGGAAGCGCGAAAACCGTCGCAGCCAAAAGCGCGGCCAGCATTTTTCGCGTTGCGGAACTGGCGAAGTGAATAAACACGGGGCGGGAGGATAGCACAGGTGGATCGGCGGAGCGAAAACGGTTGCTACGCCGAGCGGACTGATGATTAACTCGGCGCGATCTCGAACGGATCGAACTCAAGAGCGAATGTCCCAACCATCCGAACCCACCAACGGCAAGTTCATTCGCGGACTGGGATTGCTCGACTCAACGATGCTCGTCGCCGGCTCGATGATCGGCTCCGGCATTTTCATCGTCTCGTCGATTATCGCCCGTCAGGTCGGCGCGCCCGGCTGGCTGCTCGTTGTCTGGCTCGTCACCGGCCTGCTGACCTTGATGGCGGCGCTCTCCTACGGCGAGCTCGCGGCGATGATGCCGAAAGCGGGCGGCCAATATGTTTACCTGCGCGAAGCCTTCTCGCCGCTCTGGGGTTTTCTCTACGGCTGGACGCTCTTTCTCGTCATCCAGACCGGCACGATCGCGGCGGTGGCCGTCGGGTTCGCGCGCTACACCGGTGTGCTCGTGCCCTGGGTGTCGGAAAAGAATTATCTGATCGAACCGATTCGGTTTGGCGGCTACGCGTTTTCGCTTTCAACCGCGCAGTTCGTTGGCCTGGCGATGATCGCGCTGCTGACGTTCATGAACACGCGTGGATTGAGGCTCGGCAAGCTCGTCCAGAATATTTTCACGACGGCGAAGACCGGCGCACTGGTCGCGCTCATTTTGCTCGGCATCATCGTCGGACTGAGATCCGGTGCGGGCGCGGCGAACTTCAGCGACATGTGGACTCTGCGCGGCGATTTGCAGGATGTCGCGCAGGGGTTGACCGCTGCCACCGCCTTCGGCCTCTTCGTCGGCATTTGCGTGGCGCAGACGAATTCGCTCTTCTCCGCGGACGCCTGGAATAACATCACCTTCACCGCCGGCGAAGTCATCAATCCGCGGCGCAACATTCCGCTCTCGCTCGCGTTCGGCACGATCCTGGTCATCGGACTTTATCTTCTCGCCAACGTCGCGTATCTGGCCGCACTCCCGTTCAGTGCGATCCAGAATGCGCCGAGCGACCGCGTCGCGTCGGAAACCGCCAACGTCATCTTTCCCGGCACGGGCGCGACGATCATGGCGATCGCCATCATGGTCTCGACGTTCGGCTGCAATAACGGACTCATCCTCGCCGGCGCGCGTGCCTATTACGCGATGGCGCGCGACGGTCTCTTCTTTCGCCGGGTGGGCGAGCTGAACAAAAACCACGTGCCCGCGTGGGGTCTCATCATCCAGGGCATTTGGGCCGGCGTGCTCGTCCTGCCGCGGACCGTCAAGACAGACGCGGCCGGCAACGTGACCGGTTACGGCAATCTTTACGGCAACCTGCTCGACTACGTCATCTCCGCCGCGCTCATCTTCTACATTCTGACAATCATCGGCATCTTCGTGCTGCGCCGAAAACGCCCCGATGCTGAGCGCCCGTATAAAGCATTCGGTTACCCGATCGTGCCGGCGCTTTACATCGTCGGCGCGTCCGTGATTCTCTGCGTCTTGTTCATTTATCAGACGGCAACAACGTGGCCGGGTCTCATCATCGTGCTGAGCGGCGTGCCAATTTATTTTCTGTGGCGAAAATCAAGCGCGGGCACGCCTTCAGGCGGCCAAGGCAGTTAGCGAAACCGAAACTACAACTCAGGTAACTCAAAAAAAAGAAAGCGACCTCATGGCCAATTTATTCGCAAGAAAGCCGATCGATAAACTGATGGCAGAGGCTCAGGAAGTCGGCGAGCACAGTCTGAAGCGTTCGCTCGGGCCGGTGAATCTCATCGCTCTCGGCATCGGGGCGATCATCGGCGCCGGCCTCTTTGTGCGCACGGCCGCCGCGATCGCAGACCGCGCGGGTCCTTCTGTCGTGCTGGCCTTCGTGGTCGCCGGATTAGGCTGCGCCTTTGCGGGTCTCTGTTACGCGGAATTCGCCTCCATGATTCCGCTCGCGGGGAGCGCCTACACTTATTCGTACGCCACTATGGGCGAGCTGGTAGCGTGGATCATCGGATGGGATTTGATTCTCGAATATGCCGTGGCCTCGGCGACGGTTGCCATCGCCTGGAGTGAGTATGCCAATCGCGTGCTCGAATGGTTCGGGATGAAGATACCCTACCAATGGACGCATTCTCCTTTTGAGCATGACCTGAACGGAATGGCCGGAACTATGAATATCCCCGCGGTGTTCATCGTTCTAGTGCTGACCCTTCTGCTGATCCGTGGCACGAAGGAATCGGCTTTCGTCAATGGCCTGATTGTTATCCTGAAGACAACCATTGTGCTGCTCTTCATTGGAATTGGGTGGAGCTTCATTAATCCCGCAAACCACACGCCGTTGATTCCCCCGCCGACGACCTATGTGACTCCCCAGGGTATTACGCACGCTTACGGGGGAATTCTCGGTATTCTCGGCGCAGCCGGCGTGGTCTTCTTTGCCTATATCGGCTTTGACGCGGTCTCGACCGCCGCGCAGGAAGCGAGAAATCCAAAGCGCGACATGCCGATTGGGATTCTCGGCTCGCTGGCGATTTGCACGGTTCTCTATGTCTTGTTCGCTTACGTTCTGAGCGGCGTGGCCACGGTGGGAGATTTTCGCTCGGCCGGCCGGGAAGCGTCGGTCGCGTTCGCGATCACCAAATACATGCACGGGTACGAGTGGCTCTCCAAGTCGGTGACGATCGCGATCCTGGCTGGATTCTCATCGGTCATCCTGGTGCTGTTGCTCGGGCAATCGCGCGTCTTCTATTCGATGAGTCGCGACGGCCTGGTGCCGAGAATTTTTTCGGACGTGCATCCGCGATTTAGAACGCCCTACAAATCGAACCTGCTCTTCTTTGTCTTCATCGGCCTGATCGCGGCCTTCGTTCCGGCGGACATCACTGGTGAAATGACCAGCATCGGAACTCTGTTCGCTTTCATTCTCGTCTGCGCCGGCATCTGGATCTTGCGGGTGCGACGTCCCGATTTAGAACGGGGATTCCGGGTGCCGATGGTGCCAGTGGTCTCGACGCTCGGCATCATCGTGTGTGGCGCGATGATCTACGGCCTCGGATGGACGAATTGGATGCGATTAATTGTGTGGCTCCTGATTGGGTTCGTCTTCTACTTTGCCTACGGAAAGAACCACAGCCGCCTCAATGCGCCGCCGCCGGAAATGCCGGAGGGAATAAAGCTGAGCAAGTAGATTTACATCCGGCTGGTAGCGCCGAATCCGAGGATCGATTCGACCCGCTGCCGGGTCGCGAAGGCGTCGCCGGCATTTCGCAAACGGGAGCGATGATGCGTGTCGGTTTCCGACAAGCTGAGATCGAGCGCGCGCAGGATTTCGCGCTCGCTCTCCGCCAAGGCTACGTCCGGATCGTCGGCTTTTTCCTGGAGGCGGCCGAGAATTTCCACCAGCGCGTCACCATCATATTGCGAGCCGCGAAAAGCATCGACGATACGCTGGAAGCTCAAATGAAAAGGCACCGTCGCGACATCGATGGGGCCGCTAGCGGCGACATCGTCGGGCGGCGTCGCGACAGGAGCGGAGGTTGCGACGGAATTCCAGACGCCAGCCGGTTCGTGGTAACCAAGCTCGACGTGGTAAGAGGCCCGCGCGCGTGAAACGGCAACGGAATGACTTCCGGCGAACGGCTCCACGGCCGCTCGTGTCTCTTCGGTTCCGTCAGACGACTGGACGCGCAGATGAACTTTGCGATCCGACGGCGGCCGATCTCCAAAAATTGACGGCCAATCGAGATCCCAATAAACGAAAAGCGTGTGCGGATCGCGGGCGATGGCGACAAGAAGCGGCTGGCCGTAGGAGCGCGGAAGTTCTCCCAGGTTTTCGTAATCGCGGGACGCGCCGGACGAAGAAGCGCGCTCTTGCGTCGTCACGAGCGGGCGATGAGAAAGGACAAACGCGACGCCGCCACTCGCGTCATCGTTTTCCTGCATGTCGTCAAGAACCTGGTCGTTTTCGGCCATGCCGCGACGATAGGCCGCGCCGCGCGAGAAGACAAATGGCCCGCGCGGCGCCCCGGATTTATTGATTGCCCAGATTATAAATCTCGACGCTGCCGATGCCGCCGCTGCCAGTCGCCGGTTGCAATATCACGGTGTATTGACCCGGCGCGAGCGTCCGAAGAATGGCCGATTCCTTCGGATGCGTCGGAGCAAGACCGCTGGTGGTTAGCGCCCCGGCATCCGGGCTGGATCCCCAATCATCATTGGAAGTGATGGAGGTGCCCTGGCCGTTGAAGAGGGTGATGGACGGATCCTGCAGCGGATTCGCGACTCCGCCCGTACTCAGCGACGGTCCGATGCCGCGCAGCAAAATATTTTGCGGCTGGTTCGTGAATGAATCGTCGCGCACGATCAACCCGCCAATGAGGACGCTGCCTCCAGTGCCGACCAGTCCGCGGGTGGAGAGGTTCCCGAGATCGGCGAACGACTCCGCGTCGAGATCGTAAACTTCAATCAACCCAATCCCGGTCGCCCCGTTCTTGCCGCTGATAATTGCGGTGTAATTAGTGCGGGCCGCGGCTCCAGTGAGATTTACGATCACGGCTGCTTCGTTATTATTGATCGGCGCCAGACCGCTTGCGGTGATCTCGGCCTGCTGCGTCCCAGTCCGCCAGTTATCGTTGGTCGCGATTTGCCCGCTGGAATCGAACACGGTCAGCACAGGGTCCTGTAACGTCCCGGCCAGCGGCTGACCGTTGACGCTGATCGACGGGCCGACGGCCCGGATCAAAACTTTTTTGGCGGGCGCGAACCGTTTGATGAAGCCGGCGTTGCCGTCGCTCTGGCCGCCTTGGACGTCGACTCGCGTGGCGATGTTCGCCAGCCGGCGACGCGGCGGTGTCGGAACCGGCGTTGCGCCCGGCGCCACGAATGGCGGCGGGTATGGTGTCGGCTCCGGGCTCGCCGCGGGAGCGGCAAACGCTGAATCGCGGACGATGAACTGCGTGCCGCCGCGCGCGATATCGCGGCGTCCCTGCCGTGAACCTTGTCCGCTCACCGGCGGAACGACCTCGATCGTGTACGATCGCGCGCGCAAACCTGCGACGACGGTGCCGTTCGTAATGAGCGGATGCTTCGCCGCGGATAGAACCGCGTTCAACTTCGCCACGCTTACCTGAACGGAAACCGTGTTGTCCGAAAGGTTGAACGCACCGGCATCGGCGGCGCCGACGATCGTGTAGATCAGCTTGCCGTCATTGGCGCGCACGACCGTCCCATAGCTGTAGGTTTGCCCGCCGTTCACATTCGTGTCGGCCTCGAGGAAGAATTGATCGGCGTGATCCGATGCGGCAAACGAGTAGGTGCCGGTCGGGCTGAGGACATTGTGCGGCGCGTTCACGCAGAAACTCATCTGCCACGTCGTTTGCCCTGGAATGGTGGCAAGACTGGAGACTTGCATCGCGCCGGCGATGGCGAGACTGGCTCCGGTGCCAGAAGTGTCGTAACGCGCCGCCAAAACATCCGACGCATCCGGCTGGTGAATGCGCGGGATGTTGCCCTCCTGCAAATCCTGCGCGTAATCGGTGACCTGCTCGCCATTCAATCCCGGCACTCGCGGCGGCATCACCTCGCTCGAATCGATACTGGAAGTTCCCGGCGGAATGACGAGGGCCGTCCCTTCGGTGACCGGCGGCAAATTCCCGCCCTTGATGCTGGGACCGCCAACCTGGCGCGCGACGTAAGTATGTCCGTCGTAATCGTTGTGGTCGTCAGTATAGGCAATCACGGCGGCGCCTTGCGGATCGAATGAAACCTGGAAGTAATCGATCAGGTTTCGATTGTTCGCGCCCGTCAGTCCGCCTTCGGAAATATTCGCGGCATGAATGATATGCTCGGGTTCCGTAACTTCGGCGATGCGGAACGTTGGGGTGGCGGATGTCGCATTGAAGGACTGCGCGTAGTAAACTTTCCACTCCGCGTTGTCGTCATTGCCGCCGGGCGTTCCGAACCAAACTATCCCGACCGATCCCGGAGTCGGCCCCGTCTCCATCCACGGGAAAACGTTCGAACCGGCGTTGCCGTTACTATTGACGCGGACCGGGATGCTCCAGGTTGCGCCCTGGTTGGTCGAATGTTTGAGGAGGATCTCGTGATCGTTTGAATAGCAGACATAAACGGTTCCGTTGGGGGTTCCGTCATCCGCCACTTTCGTGACGAAGAACAAATGCGCGACGCCGTTTGGGTCGGTCGCCGCTTGCTGCACCGTGTAGGTCGCGGGCGGCAACCCCGGGCCAGCCGGAATCCCCACCGCCACTGTGCCCTGACTGGTCCCGGCGTACACCACACCGGTAGCCTGGTGAACATCGATCGGGCCAACCTGCGTCGTGTTCCCGGCTGTCACGGCGGGTCCAAAAGTTTTTCCGCCGTCATCCGAGCGTTGAACCTGGGTCACGGCTGGCTGGAGCGTTCGGTACCACATGTAGACCGTGGTGTTACCGAGAAACTCTTCCCACTCGCGATCGTCCACGATGACACCCCCGGTGCCGTTACCGACGGGATTCTTTTGGAAGGAAATTCCGCGGTCGATTGAAGTGCCCGTGGAGATATTCGCCGCGATCAAACTGCTGAAAGCCAGGGTGGGAAATGATTGTCCTCCCGGCAAACTGAATGGAACCGCGAGATCGATGTCGCCTCCACCGTCACCGCCGAGTTCGGCCTCGCTGCCCGCGGGGCTGAAGGCATCGGGTTGCCCGCGATAAATCGGGACCCGCATATTCGGATCGAAAGAGGAACTGGTCGGATTCAAATCGAAGCGCCAGATATCAACCCCGGCTGGGAAACCGCGGATGGCGCCAACGTAAGCATTGCCGGCAAAATCGGTCCGGTTGCTCGGCTCTCCGTCTCGCAGCGTGGTCGGCGCCTTGAGCGGCACACTATTACTGAAGGTGATCCCGCCGCTAATATAAGTGGCGGTGCGGATCGGCGTGGGAGAAGCCGTCGGGGCGGTCGCGCTCGTGATGGTGGCGGTGCCCTTGTATTGATCGGCCGGCGCGACAGTGGAATAGACGACGTGCACGACATAATCACCGGCGCCCGAAGTGGCGGGGTTAATCACTACCTGTTCGCTGGTACCGGGCACCCCTCCATTTTCCGCGGGGAAAATCACCTTCCCTGTCACCGTGTCTTTGTGCACATACATGTCGTAATCACTCACCATGCTGAAGGTGATTTTGACGACGAGCTGTTTGCCGGCGTAATCGGAGGTGGCGCCAGACAGATGAATCGTGAACACATCGCAGTTAAAACCATCCTGACATGCGGACTCTCCCGTGCCCGAGGGCACGCCGACGGCGTCGCCGTTCCAAGATAGCGGCGCGGTGCTTCCCGGGTTCAACGTTCCCTGGCTTGGATTCGCCGCAAAGGCTGACGTCAAAAACACGAGGGTGCAGCTCAGCGCAAACAGGATTGATTTTGTCATATGGGTTTTTCTTGCGTTAGTCCGGGGGGCGGGATCACGGCCCGGTGAGGCCATAAACTTCAACGGTCGCGACGCCTGTGCCGCCCTTGCCGTCCACGATTGCGGTGTACTGTCCCGGCGCCAGGGAAATGATGAGGGCAGACTCTTCATTTCTTGATGGAGCGAGATTTGGCGCCTGCGCCGCGATCGCGGCTTGATTATCGCGCCACTCATCATTGAAGGCGACTGTCGTGCCGCTCTGGTTTACCACTCTTAAGGTTGGATCGGGCAGACTGCCGGCGACGCCGAAACCACCCAGGGATGGCCCGAGGGAGCGGACAAGAAGATTCGCGTTGCCAGTACCGACAGGTCCCACGATGACACCGCCGATCATGACGTTATTGCCGGTTCCAACGAACCCACGCGAACTCAGATTCCCCAATTGTGAATTAGATGCGGGCGCAACATCAAACACCTCGACGAGGCCCAGTCGCGCCGCGCTCAAATCCTTGTCGCGCAGGATGACTGTGTAATTGCCGGGGCCCAGCGTGCGGACGATCGCCGACTCGAAAGGATGGGTCGGGGCGAGCCCGGTGTTCGAGACATCGGTCCCGTTGGAGGGCGGATTTTGCCAGTCATCGTTTGTGGCGATGGGCGGAGCGCCGGGCGTGCTGTTATAAAGTTCGATGATCGGATCGTGCAGCGGATCAGTGATGCCGGGCACGCCGACAAGCGACGGTCCGCGACCACGCACGATGACTCTCTTCGATTCAGTCCCGGTAATAATGAAGCCGCCGATCAACACCTTCTCCGCCGCGCCGACCTGCGCGCGCGTGGAAATATTTTGCAGGAGGGCCGACCGTGGACCCGCTATCGCATAGGTGGCCGCATTCGCCGTGTCGTCATTCGCATTGGCATTGGAGGTCGTGTCGATTGCATTCGTCGAGCGAACCTTGCTCGTGGTATCGGCGTAAGTCCTGACGGAAATTCCGCCGAGCAGATCGCCCGTTTGCGGGTTGCCAATTTTGTTCCGCGAAATGGCAAAGGTGATCAGGCCGGCCGGAGTAAAGCTGGCTGCATCGGGTGTCCCGACCGTAGTCGTATTTGGATCGCTAAGGACCAATCCGATCACCCCCGTAGTAACGGTCCCGTAGTCGAATGAAATCGCGCCCGTATTATCCGAGGTCATGCCGAGGTAATACTGACCGCCCGGCGAAGACTGAGAATTCCAAATGATCCTCCAGCGCCGGCTGGGCGGGATGGTGGCGAGGCTCGTCATCTTGAGCTGAAAAACCAACTTCCCTGCATTCGGGCCAGTTCCCGGTTCAGAGATGGCAAGCGATTGGATATCCAAATCGGGGTTCGCCGCCGGAGGACCGACCTCTGCCGTGGGATCGGTCGCGACGATGAAGCCAGTGGCCGCATACGAATCTCCCACATATCTCGCTGAGACCTCGTTGTTGCCGCATGAAGAACCTTGTGCGTTCACGGCCACCACTTTGTAGAAGTAGGTTATCGCCGGATCGGTAGCAGTGATATCGTCGTAGCGCAGTTGAGTACCGGGCACCGTGGCCAGTAATGTTTCGGTATTGGAGGTGGTGGAGCGAAGGATGTTGTAACTAGTTATCGCCGATCCACCGGTATCGGCTTCAGACCACGACAACCGCACCAGGCCGCCGTTGCGTTTCGCGTTCAACGTTGGAGTGCCGGGCGCTGTCGCGGTCGCGGGAGGATCAAAGGCGCTCAGAAGCCTGCGCCCACCGCTTTGCCGCGCAATCGCCGCCAGGGCAGTGTAAGAATTTCCAGTCGCGCTCGATGGCGCCAGAACGCATTCCCCGCCGGCGCAGCCATCCGCGTATCCGACGAGGATCCGGCCTTCGTGGTCCATTTGCACATCCATGAAATCTAAAAGGTTTCGGCAGATATTCGCGCCGCCGCCGAGCCAAATGCAGCCGCGCTGCACGGGGTCGTTAGGCGTCGCGTCCACCGTGGACCAGGTGGCGCCGCCATCGTATGTCGTCGCGACGTAGAGATGCCAAATGCCTGTGAACCTCGGTCCAGTTAACCCGCCGGCGGTTGGCGTACCGAGAAAAGCGAATGCCGCCCGGTTGTTGTCGCCGGCCACGACTGCCGGGAAAACGACGTTGTTGATTCCAAAAGATGCGCCGACGTCAAGCGGTGCGGTCCAGGTTTTGCCGTTGTCGTTCGACATGCTGATGGCAGCGTTCGTATCGCCATCGGCATAGCCAAAGTAGACCCTGCCGCTGCTGCCGATTCCGACCGATGGGTCGCTCCCACCCTGAGCACTACCGAGCAGCTTGCGAACTTCCCACGTCAGCCCGTTATCCTCAGAAACCACGACCGCCTGAGAAGTGCCGCACCCTCTATTAGGCAGGTAAACCGTTCCGTCTGGAGCGACTTTTACGTGGCCGTGCAGCCCGCCGCATTCCGTTCTGTAAGCAATAACCGACGGGCCGTAGCTGGCGCCTCCGTTATCGCTGCGAGCACAGTTCGCATCGACGAGAGCTTGTGAGCAATAGTAAACCGCGTGCGGATTCACAGGCGTGCCGATGAGCGGGCTGTGATAAGGCCCGGCGCCGACGGTTTGATGGTCCACACCCGAAGCAATGCCGGCCCCGTTACTCGGATGCCAGACATCGCCGTCGTTGTCCGGAGGCGTTGTATCCGTGAAGGACGATTCGCCGGCAATGACATTCGCCGCGAACGACAGGAGATGCACAATCGTGCGGCCGGTCTGGAAATCAGTGAACAGAATCGGATCGAAATCTTCTTGCGACGTAGGCGCGGGCTTGTTTTCCCAGAGCGGTTTGGCGCAAGCGCCGTTAAAGGTAACGCGGAGCGTTTGCACATCCGCTTGAAACATCGCGCGCCCTTCCGGATGGCCGACGATCGGCAATCCAATGCCAATGGAAGGTTCGCCGGCGCCTCGGCCCAGGGTGTTTGGCCCCAATGCGGGAGGGTTAAAGTTTTCGAAACGCGGTGCGAACCCCGTTGCGGCGGGCGCCGGGGCCGGAAGGGGCGCCGCTGCCGCCAGACTTGCGACACCGGTGTATTGATCGGCCATCGTCGCCGCGAAATAAACCACATGCACAATGAAGTCTCCGGTGCCGACGCTGCTGCGGCGCGGATCGAGGTCTACCTGTTCCTGGGTCGTTCCGCCGGCGCCTGAGGTTGCGACGATCGGCCCGGTCAGCGTGCCTTTGTGCACATACAAATCGTAGTCCGTCGAAGGCGAGGCCCAGTTGATCTGAACGTGCACGACCTTCACGGCCGCGGCCCAATCCGCTGGCGTCCCCGAGATGGTGAGCTTAAAGCTATCGCAATTTGTTCCTTCTTCGCATGCGTCCTCCGCGCCGCCGGTCGGTGGCAGGCCGGTCGCGGTGCCGACCCAGGGGACCGACGGCCCCGAGGGTCCGATCGTTCCCGATGGAGGCGCGGCGGCGAAGGCGAGAAATCCCAGTAACGCCGAAAGCGTCACCAGACCGCACACTAAAACTACACGCAGGATAAAGATGCCGGACTGAGTTGAGGCGGATTTTTTCATTGGGCCTTTCTTTGGGATTCCAAAGTTGAAGAGATGATTCGTGGATTGTGAAGTGGAGCCACGACCGCGCGAAATGCGGGGTTAGGCAATTCTAGATCGCGGGAAAAAGGCCTTTCGGTTCTGCGAACCGCCCTATTTTTCCCATTACATTTCTGTCATATTATTTATCGTGGCGCGTCCGGCGGCAACGCCCGATTCGATTTTCAAGCGTCCCATGAGCAAACAAAATTCCACGCGCGTCGGCCGCCTTTGCAAGGCGGGAGTCTGCTTCCTGGTTGGTATCTGCCTAACGGTTCCTGCTTTAGCTAAACGAGCCGTGCCCGAGAATCTTGGCAACGGCCTCGACCGGCTCGTCGAGAGCACCCTCGCGATCAAAGCCGGGGGTCCCGCAAACTTCGACGGCTTCGCCACCAAACAGGCGGCGGCTTACGCAAAGATGGCGTTAAGCGATAAGATCACGGGCAAATATCTTGTCGATATCATGCCGGATGGCCGGGTGCCGCTGGCAACCTTGCAGGCGTCGCTCCAAAGCGCTTTTCCGTTGCTCCAAGTCAAGAACATCGAGCCGACCTATAATGGTCATGGAATTATCGAAGGCTTTGTTGCGATCGATGATGTCCCCGCGATGGCGAACACCCCCGGGGTTAGCTCGGTAATTCTGCAACTCAAACCGCGTTTGAACGCCGGCCCTTCCACTTCCCAAGGCGTCAATCAGCATCGCGTCAACCGCATCAACAAAGGTTACAACGCCGCTGCCCCACTCGATTTTCCCGGCACTGGAATCTCCATCGGTGTCATGTCCGATAGCTTCGATGCTTCTGCTGCCACCTCCGATCGCGCGGCAGCGGACACGGCCGCCGGGGAGTTACCGAATGTGATTGTTCTCGAGGATCTCCCCTTGGGCCCCGACCCGACTGACGAAGGACGCGGCATGGCCCAGATCGTGTACGATACGGCGCCGGGATCGAAGATCGCATTTGCCACGGCGTTTAATGGCGAGGTCGGATTTGCGAATAACATCCGGGCCCTCGCAGGAATTCCCGGCTTCACAAAAGCCGCTGCGGTTCAACAAGGCTTCAAGGGCGATGTTGTTTGCGACGACGTTTCCTATCTGACCGAGCCGATGTTTTCCGATGGCGTGATCGCACAAGCCGTAAACGACGTGGTCGCGTTCGGCGTCACCTACTCTTCTTCCGCCGCGAATAACTGGGGAACCGACGGCTACTCTTCTCTCTTTCGCCAGGTTCCCAATGGCACCGGCGTGAAGGCGCCCGGTAATACAGCTCTCGTCGGAACTAACATCGACCTGACCGGGGTCGATCCCGCTCTTTATGCGGGTGGCTTCCACAATTTTAATCCGAGCGGGCTCGACGTCGCGCAGACCATCAACACCGGAAGCGATGCGCCGTTTGTTTTCCAGTGGAACGACCCGTTCGATGTTTCCGCGCCGACAATTATCGAACCACCGATTTTCCAGGGCGACGGCACGAGCGCCGGCGGTTCGTCAGTGGATTTCCTTCCGCCCCCTCTCGTAGCCGGCAAGGCTTACGTCATCCGGGAGAATGCGACGCCTGCTACGCCGCTGGAAGATTTCGATGCGATCGTCCGCGTCACGGATCCGAATGGGCATGTGATTCTCGATCAGGACACCGGCGTCGATGAAACGGTAACGTTTTTCGCGCCGGTAAGCGGACAGTATAAAATCACGGTCCATCCCTTCACTAACTCGACGACCACTCTGCCTACCCAAGGCTCGTTTCACATCAAGCTCAACAACGCTACGGGCACGGCCCGAATCACCCAGGACTTCAATGTTCTCTTCTTCGATATCAACGGCGCCTTTCTTGCCTCGGAGTCCTTTACCTCGAACAACATTGCCAATAACCGGCCGATAGAAGTCGGCACACCCAGCTTCCCGGGCACTCAGACTCAGATCGTGATCTGCCGTTCTAACACTACGAATCCATCTCCAGCCGCAGATCGATTTCGTTACGTCTTCTTCGGCAATGGCGGCTCGGGTCTTGGACCTGCGGAATATGGCTCCTATGTTACGCCGGTGACCTATGGCCATAGCGCCGCCGCGGGCGCTAACAGCGTGGCCGCCTATGAGGCCTTCAAGCCGAATATCCCCGAAGACTTCAGCTCCACCGGGCCGGTCACCATCTTCTTCGATCAAAACAATAACCGGCTGGCTGCTCCCGAGATTCGCCTGAAACCCGACATAGCCGCGGCCGATGGGGTGAATACCAGCTTCTTCCCGCTCGGCGTCATCCCGTTCATGGGTGTCCCGCTGGTCGGCGATTCGGCATACGACCCAGACAACTTCCCGAATTTCTATGGAACAAGCGCCGCCTCGCCGCATTGCGCCGGTCTCGCCGCTCTTGTCCTGCAGGGCCATGGCGGACCCCATTCGCTTACGCCGGCTCAAGTGAAAACCATCTTCCAGACCACGGCGTTCCCGCATGATCTGGATCCCTACTCTGTGAATGGCACCGCTCAGACAACAAACGGAGGAAGCATCTCCATTAACGTTACCAGCGATAACAGCCGCAACATGGGCACCGGCCAGAACGATCCGAATTCCTGGTCGGTCACCTATACCGGACCCGGCCAGCTAATGAGCTTGAGCTTTAACCCTCAAGGTACGCCGCAGACCGGTGGTAACCCGACCGGCGGTAACTTCAACGGATTTACTCCGGCTGACTTCCTTGACTCATCCAAGTACCGTTACACGCCGGGCATGGTATTTACTTCCACCTTTGCTTTCGGGAACAAGTCGGTGGGTTTGGCCGCGGCAGACGTAGTAGCTACTCGCAGCAACCCAGCACCTTTCCCATCTAACCCAAACGCGAGCAATCCTACTCAACACACCTGGACGCTGAACCTGGGCTTCCCGAATAATAACTTCACCACCGGTAAGGTCCTGCGTTTCAATAATGGCAGGTCGCAGTGGCAGGATGCTACGGTTCCTCAAGGCATGACTGTTACAGCCCTGGTTCGCAAAGGAGATTACTCGGCCGATATCCTTGGCGACGGAGTCCTCATTCCAGAAGATCCTCAGGGTAACGATGTGCGGCCAGGCATGACTTTTTCCGGAACCGTTACTGCTGGCGGGCAGACTTTTCCCTTTTCCGGAAGGCTAACAAACCGGATCGGGCGCGGTTACTCCGCTCTCGATGGCTTTGGCCACATCAACGCGGAAGCCGCCGTAACCGCTCCGATCCCGACTGCGCCACCCAGCGCCAGCCCGCCTGGGATTCAACTGATCAATATTGCAGGGCGTGTGCTCATAGGCTCCGCCAATGATGTTGGCATCGGCGGGTTCATCATGAAAGGTGCCACTTCAAAGCGTGTCTTGATCCGCGCGATTGGACCCTCTCTCGCTGCCAATAACATCGCTAATCCGTTGCAGGATCCTGTTCTCGAACTGCATGACAGCAGCGGCGCCGTCACGACCAACAACGATTGGAGGAGCACGCAGGAAACTGAGATCCAGCAAAGCGGCCTGGCGCCTACGGACAATCGCGAGTCGGCCATTATCGCCACCTTGCCGCCGGGTAATCATACCGCCATTATCAAGAGCGCAAATAGCAGCGGCGGTGTAGGTGTCATCGAGATCTACGATCTCCAGACTTCAGTAGGCGAGCTCGGCAACTTGTCCGTTCGCGGGAACGCTCAGTTGGCGGATAACGCGGTCTTTGGCGGTGTCATCATCGGCCCTGGAGAAGCGCGCCGCGTCCTCGTCCGGGCTCTTGGCCCCGAATTGAAGACATTTGGAGTTCCAACTGCGCTTGACGATACCACTCTCGAGCTCCGCGATGTTAATGGTGTGCTGATTGGCTTCAATGATAACTGGGGACAGGCCAGTAACGCCTCTGACATCACGACAACAGGACTTGCACCCACGATAAGCTCCGAATCTGCAATCCTCACGACGCTTGGACCTGGCAGATACAGCTCGGTGGTCCGTGGTGCTAACAATAGCACTGGAATAGGTCTCGCCGAAACCTACAAGCTCGACAACTAGGATCCTACAATCCCGAGCCGACGTATTCGGCCGAATAGGTGTCTATCTTTGCTGTCGCACCGACACTCGGCGCCTTTTCCACGTCGTAGGCGCTATTGCTCGCCACCCTTTGCGTTTCCGTGTCGTAAATCATCACGGTCTTCTTTGCCTTGGGTGAACTCTTCTGGCCCCGCTCTGTGTCCACGGCGATATAACGGACCTTTTTCGCTTTCATGTTCGCCTTACGTTTCGACGACATGTGCGCATACGACTGGCGCGCCCGCATCTCGGCGACCTGCCGTTGCCGTTCAGTGGCCTCATTTTTCGCGATGAAATAGATCACGCTCGCTATGACAGCAGCCGTGACAACCCTCTCGGCCGTGCTACCGCCGCCAAATGGAAGGCTCGGAACATAGGGGAATTGGGCGCGGGCAGTCCCGATAGAGGCGCTCGCGAGGAGCGCTCCGACTGTTAGCAGGCAGGCCCCTTTTAAAATGCGTGTTTTCATCGTAGGTGCCTTGTACGCGGCGCGCCATCGCATGGCAAGAAAATACGCGCGCCACAGGCCTTGCCAGACTGTAACTAAATTGGTATTACCTGCCGTGGCCTCGCTCCCGCTTATTTTCATTTCCGCCGTCAGCCGCGAATTAAGGAGCGGCCGGCAGCTCGCGGCGAACACGCTCACTTTTCTCGGGTACCAGCCTGTCTGGCAGGAAATTTTCGGGACTGAAACCGGCGACCTGCGCGCGATGCTGCGCCAGCAGATCAACCAATGCAAAGGCGTGCTCCAGATCGTCGGCAATTGCTACGGCGCCGAGCCACCCGAACCTGATCCACAATTTGGCCGGGTAAGTTATACCCAATACGAGGCGCTCTACGCCCGGCAACGGGGCAAGAAAGTTTGGTACCTTTTCATCGACGAAACGTTTCCCGTCGATGTATGCGAGGGCGAGCCGGAGGAGTTGCGCGCGCTTCAGGCAGCTTATCGCCAGCGCTTGCAATCGGACGCTCATCTTTTCCATCCGCTCACCAGCAAAGAAGGTTTGGAAGCGAGTGTGCTGAAGCTGCGCGACGATCTGGTCCGCCTGCGCCGCGGCGTGAAACAGTGGGCCGCCGGCGTAGCCATTCTTCTTTTGATTAGTGTCGGCCTTGGTCTGTGGCTTTTGCGGAGCCAGCATCAAACGACCCAGCGCGTGGCTGAGACTGAGCATGCCGTGGTGGCGATGACCCAGGAGGTCACCAAGCTGCGCGAAGGCATCCTGAACTATCCCAAAGTGGAAGCCCAGGTGCGCCAATCGCAGGCGGAAGAAGATCCTGCCTCTCTCCAGGAACGGGTCTATGCGGAATTGGGTAAGCAACTCGGGGTCGATCCCAAGGTCTTGCGGGATAAGCTTCCACAACTGGCAGCTGATTTGAAGCGCTCCCCGGATGCTTCCAACTACGAACGCGCCAACGCTGCCTATGTCGCCAAGGATTACGTCGAAGCGGAACGTCTCGCAGTGCAGGCAGCGGATGACGCACAAAAGGCCAGCCCACCTAAACCAGTTGAGGTCGTTCAGGCCTTGGAGCTGGCGGGCTTCTCTGCGCAAAAACGAATCCAGTTCAAGACAGCTATGGAGCATTTCCGCGCCGCGGAGAAGCTAACAAATCGCCAAAGCAACCCAGCCCAATGGGCCGTAGTGCAGCATGCGATCGGCGATCTGCTTATTGAGCAAGGCGCCTACCGCGACGCTGAAGATGTTTTGCGCGCGGTTGTGGAAACCCGGGAACGAACTCTTGGCGGCGAGCACGCTGATACTCTTAGGAGCCGCACTCGTGTCGCATACGCACAGTATCGCCAGGGCAAGTATAATGAGGCCATCGCCGGCTTCCGTGGAATCGTCACCTTGGAAGAAAGAATCTTCGGCCCGGACCATCCCGATACCCTCCTAAGCAGAAACGGCCTTGCCATTGCGCTTGATAATGGAGGCAAACCTGCCGAAGCCGAAGCGGAGCACCGCCGCATTCTGGCCATCAGAGAGAAAGTGCTTGGCCCGGAACATCCCGATACGCTCAGGACCCGCAACAATATCGCGCTAACTCTTGATCGACAGGGTAAGCATGCCGAAGCCGTGAGTGAGTATCGTGAGGTTGTCGACCTTGAGAACAAGGTGCTGGGTCCTGAGCACCCTGATACACTCAGGAGCCGCAGCAGTCTGGCCTATGCGCTCGATCATCAAGGTAAGTATGCCGAAGCCGAGTTGAACCTTCGTGATGTTATCCGGCTTGAAGAACGCGTGCTTGGTCCGCAGCATCCCGATACTCTCATCAGTCGTCTTCGCCTCGACCGGGCCCTCTTGAGCGAGGGAAAATTTACCGAAGCAGAGACCGACCTTCGTGATCTCATTACCGTGGAAGAAAAGGTGTTGGGACCGGAGCATCCGGACACTCTCTCGGGCCGGTCAGGTCTGGCTAACGCGCTTCAAGCCCAAGGCAAACACACCGAGGCTGCAACTCAATACCGAGAGGTCATTGCCCTGGAAGAAAAGGTGCTTGGTCCGGAGCACCCAAATACTCTCGTTAACCGCAACAGTCTCGCTAACGCTCTCATGGGCGATAAGAACTACTTCGAAGCCGAAAAAATGTTTCGCGAGCTTATCAGCGTCGAAGAAAAAGCGCTCGGATCCGAACATGTCCTGCTGCTACGAAGCCACCGCGGCCTGGCTAACGCCCTCTTTAACCAGGGTATCTATGCTGCCGCTGAACCTGAATATCGCGAAGTTCTTAAGCTCGCCGAAAAACTGCGCGGCGCCGACCACGCCGAGACGCTCGATGCCTGTTATGATCTCGCCGGGAACCTTGCGCGCCAGGGAAAAGGTCGCGAAGCCGTAGAACTCGCGCGCCGCGCCGCCGAATCTGCCCGCAAAGCGCTCGGCCCGAACCATCCCGCGACCCAGAAATACGCCGCGTTCCTCGCCGAACTGCAAACCAAGAATGCGCTCTAGTGGCCCCGGCTGTTTGTGTCTTACTCTAAAAAAATAGGCGAAATCTGCGTAATTCTAAATCCTTGCGCTGGCTCAATCCGTGAGCTCGACAATCTGGTGGAGCGAATCGCTCGCCTTCCGCGGGCAGAGATTCACGTAACAACAAAGGCCGGGTCGGCGGCCAGGCTGGCGCGCACGGCCCTGCGCAACGGATGCAAAATGATCGTCGCCGCGGGCGGTGACGGCACGCTCAACGAGGTGGTCAATGGGATTCGGGAGAAGGCCGGTGAAACGTCCGTGGGATTGATACCCCTCGGGACGGGCAATGACTTTGCGCGCACGCTTGGGCTGCCGACCGATTTGGACGAAGCGCTCGATGTGCTTCGCGCCGGCCAAACGCGCGCGATCGATCTGGTGCGGGTAACGAGCGACGAGGTCCGCCATTTTGTGAATGTCTCGGCTGGCGGGTTCAGCGGCCTGGTAGACGAAAAGCTGACGCCGGAGATGAAGAGAACCTGGGGGCCCTTGGCGTATTTGCGCAGCGCGGCGGCGGCGCTGCCGGAACTGCGCGCATACCGAACCACGCTCGCGTTCGATGAGACGGAGTCGTTGACGCTCCAACTCTACAACGTCATCATCGCAAACGGCCGCTACGTTGCCGGCGGAAGATTGATCGCGCCCGAGGCCTCGCTCGATGATGGCCTGCTGGACATCATTTTGATCCAGGAGCGATCCGCGCCGGAATTGGCGTTACTGGCGGCGCAGGTCGCGCTGGGCGCGCACCTTTCGAGCGAAGCGATCGTTTTTCGCCGGGCCGCCAAACTCACGGTGAATTCCAAGCCTGGCATGTGGTTTAACGTGGACGGCGAACTTGTCGGCAATGAACCGGCGCGTTTTGAAATCCTGCCGCGCGCGTTACGTTTCGTGGTGCCGAAGTCATGAGCAAAAAAATCGTCACAGCGGAAGAGCTGGCCGCAATCCAAAAAAAGATGCGTGCGGAAGGTCGCAAGCTTGTCCTCACGAACGGCTGTTTCGATTTGTTGCACCTGGGGCATATCCGTTATCTGCAGGCGGCACGCGCCTTGGGTGACGCGCTCGCGGTGGCGATCAACGGCGATCAATCGGTGCGCGCGCTCAAAGGTGAAGGCCGGCCGCTGAACCCGGAGGCGGACCGCGCCGAAATCGTCGCTGCGCTCGAGTGCGTCGATCATGTCGTCGTATTTCCGGAGATGCGCGCGACTCGATTGCTCGAAACGGTGCGTCCTTCGATTTATGTGAAAGGCGGCGACTATACGCCCGAGACATTGGACTCCGCAGAACGTGCGGCCTTGGAGAACATGGGGGCCGAGGTTCGGATCCTCCCCTTCGAGAAAGGACAATCGACTTCCGCTCTGATCGAACGAATGAGAACACATTCGGACGAATGAGCGCGCTGGCCCTGGGAATTCTCGGTTCGGGCAAGGGAAGTAATTGTCGTGCGATTCTCGAACAGATACGCGCGGGCAAACTCGCAGCCTCAGTGAAGTTGATCGTGTCGGATGTGTTCGCCGCCGGCATCCTGGATATCGCGCGCGAGTTCGGCATTCCGAATGTCTATCTGCCGCCCGGGAAATTCCGCACGCGGCTCGAGCCGATCGTCGAAATGGAGTTAGTTAAACTGCTAAATGATGCGGGCGTCGAACTCGTCGTCCTGGCTGGTTTCATGCGCGTGCTGAAGGAGCCGATGCTCGAAGCGTTTTCTCGCCGGATCATCAATCTCCATCCATCGTTGCTCCCAAAATTTCCCGGCGTCGAAGCGTGGAAACAAGCGCTGGACGCAGGCGAACAGGCCACCGGCTGCACGGTCCATTATGTTGATGCCGGAATCGACAGCGGCGAAATCATCGCGCAGCGGAAAGTTCCGATCGTGCCGGGCGACACGCCGGAATCGCTGCACGCACGCATCCAGATCGCCGAGCGCGCGCTCTATCCGGAGATCATTGCGCGATTTGCCGCAGGATAAAGTCGCGAAGCCTCAGGCGCGCTCCGCTTTTTGATCGCGCGCGAGAAGTTCCTGCATCGCCTGGTCGGGCCGCTTCGCCTCGTAGAGAATGGAGTAGATCTGATCGATGATCGGCGTTTCGATATTTAGTTTTCTCGCGCATTCATACGCGCTTTCGGTCGTCGGGATTCCTTCGGCCACCATATGCGTGCCGGCGCGGATTTGCTCGAGTGTCTGGCCGCTCCCGAGTTTTTCCCCGACCCGTCGATTCCGGCTGTGCTGGCTGAAACAGGTCGCTATCAAATCCCCGGCGCCGCTGAGGCCGTAAAACGTTTTCGGATTCCCGCCCATCGCTGTTCCCAGTCTGAGGAGCTCCGCGAGCGAACGGGTCACGAGCGCGGCTTTTGAATTGTCGCCCAAGCCGAAGCCGTCGCTGATTCCGGCCGCAATCGCGAATACGTTCTTGAGAGCGCCGCCCAGTTCGATGCCAATCGTTTCATCGCTCGAATAAATGCGAAAACGTTCGCTGCCAAGATGCCGTTGAAGCTCCTCGGCGCATTCCGGAACCCGGCAGCCAAGCACAGTTGCGGTGGGAAGATCCCGCGAAACTTCGATCGCAAGGTTCGGGCCGGATAAGACGGCGATGGTGTTCTGTGGAAAAATTTGCTCCAGGATTTCGCTCATGCGCAATCCCGTGCCGTGTTCGATTCCTTTGGTGCCGCTCAAGAGCACGGCGTTCGAATCGGAAAGTGCCGCGCGAAGACGCGTGGCAACTGTGCGCAACGCGATGGAAGGCGTGATGAAAACTATCAGGTCCGCGTCAGCGCAGTCCGCGATGTTGCTCGTGACCTTGACCGCGTCGGGAACTTTTACGCCGGGCAAATACTCGCGGTTGTCGCGTGTCGCGCGAATGCTCTCAGCGCGACCGGGATCGTTTCCCCATAGGATGATGTCATTTCCTTGTTTCGACCAAAGCACGGCGAGAGCGGTGCCCCAGCCTCCTGCTCCGAGGATCGCGGTGCGTCGAATACTCATTTACGGCTGAAGCGTTGTTCCGTTCCGTTGAGAAGACGAGAAAAATTCGAACGATGTCTCCACAGGACGAGGATCGCGATTGCGAATGAGAAATAGAGAAGGGCCATGCCTTCGAGATATCCCCATCTCAGGAATAGCCAGACCGCTACGGGCAATGAAACTGACGCGATAATCGACGCTACCGACACGAAGCGCGTGGTCTCGAAGACGATAATCCAAATGATGACAATGAACGGGACCAACATCGGCATGAGGCCAAAGAGCGCGCCGGCGGAAGTCGCAACCCCTTTGCCACCTTTGAATCGAAGCCAGATCGGAAACGTGTGGCCCACGATGCACAGCATTGCCGCGAGGATGGCAAAATATTCCGGATGCTGAGGCGGATTCTGAATATGCCTCGCAATGAAAAAGGCTAGGCGAACAGCCGCAAAGCCCTTGAAGGCATCCACGAAAAATACCGTGTAGCCCCAGCGTTTTCCTAGGACGCGCAGAACATTTGTGGCACCAATATTGCCGCTCCCGACAGCACGAATATCAACGCCAGAAAGTCGGCCGGCGAAATACCCCATCGGAAAAGATCCGAACAGGTAACCAAGAAAACAAACAGCTAAGGCAAGCGCCAACACAGTTTATTCGCTCAACTAAATGGCTCAACAACTGCGCTGCCCAAGCGATTCTTTCGCAGCCAAATTGATATGATCGAGATGTCCGCCGGGGTGATGCCGGATATTTGCGCTGCCTGCCCGATGGAAGATGGGCGGATGGTTGCCAGCTTTTGTCGTGTTTCAAGACGCAAACCCGAAATCAACTCATAGTTAATCTCTACTGGAATCCGGCGGCCATGGTCGCGCGACACCTTTGCGTTTTGGATCGCTTGCCGCTGGACATATCCCTCGTATTTGAGATCCGTCTCGACCAACCCCCACAACTCGGGAGGCGCCAAGCTCCGAATTTCTGAGGGCAGCAAATCCAATCTAAACTCGGGCATTTTCAGGACCGCTGCGACAGGTTTGCCGCCGATTCTCAATTCATTGGTCGATCGCCGCAATTGTTCCAATCGGTGCATCTTTTCGGAAAAAACCGCGTTCCGGCCGGCGCCGACCAAGCCAGCCTGGAAACCCTTTCGAGTCAACCGTTGATCCGCATTATCCTGGCGCAAGGAAAGGCGCTCCTCGGCGCGGCTCGTAAACATCCGGTACGGTTCGTCTGTTCCGTTTGTTGTCAGATCATCTATCATCACACCGATGTAGGCTTCCGCTCGATTAATGAGCAAAGGAGGTCGCTGCAGGACTTTCAGCGCAGCATTTGCTCCAGCTATAAGACCTTGGGCAGCAGCCTCTTCATAGCCAGAAGTGCCGTTGACTTGTCCCGCAAAATAGAGGCCTTCCACCAACTTTGTTTCGAGGCTCGGGAGGAGTTGAGTGGGTGGAAAATAATCATATTCGACGGCATATCCCGGTCGCATCAACTCGGCGCGAGCGAGACCCGGGATCGAACGAATAAATTCGAGCTGTACGTCGTAGGGAAGGCTCGTTGACAACCCGTTGACATAGAATTCCTCGGTATGTCGTCCTTCTGGCTCCAGGAATACTTGGTGTGCCGCTTTGTCGGCGAACTTGACTACCTTGTCCTCAATAGAGGGACAGTACCGCGGCCCCGTGCCTTGGATGCGTCCCGAATAAAGCGCGGAAAGGTGGAGGTTACTTCTAATGATATCATGGGTCTGGCGGCTTGTGTAGGTTATCCAGCAAGGCAACTGTTCCACGTGGAACGGCTCGTGATTCAAAGTAAAAATATCGTTGGGATTCCAATCGCCTTGTGGCAAGAAACTGAATCGCTGCGGCGGTTCGTCGCCGATCTGCTTCTCGCAGCGATTGAAATCGATGGATCGCCGGCTGATTCGGCAAGGCGTGCCGGTCTTGAAGCGTCCGGCTTTAAATCCCATCTTCAGGAGACACTCGCTCAGAATCGAGGGTGCGTCGGCCATCCTACCGCCAGGCCGTGAACTAGCCCCCACGTGAAGCAACCCCCGCAAGAAGGTACCGGACGTCACCACTGCTGCACCAACGGCGAAATGCATGCCGATGTCAGTCTCTACGCCCGTAACTCTACCCCCATCGCAACGTAGAATTCGCGAAACGGTCCCTTGGACCATGTCGATTCCCGGGGTCCGCTCGAGATGCGCCTTCATCCGGAATTGGTACGCCTTCTTATCGCATTGGACTCGCGGTGCCCGGACACTTGGTCCTTTGGTGCGATTGAGCATGCGGAATTGGATTCCTGTCGCGTCCGCATTCTGACCCATCGCCCCACCCAAAGCGTCGATTTCTCTTACTATATGGCCTTTCCCCAAACCACCAATTGCCGGATTACAGGACATTTGTGCCACGGTGTCGAGATTCTGAGTCAACAGCAGGGTGGAGCATCCGAGCCGAGCAGAGGCAAGGGCCGCTTCCACTCCGGCATGCCCGCTCCCGATCACCGCAACATCATATTTTTTTGAGAGGCGGACCATGGTTCTACGTGGAACTGTCAGCGGGAATTAATAAATGTAGTCTGCTCATTTACAAATGCTTAATCGTAACTGTATCCTGCGTTACCGCCATGACTGCTTCGCCTGAGTCCATCTCTTCCGCCACGGCGTCCCGCTGTGCTTGCTGTAGCAGGCGTAACGCTATCCTCCCCAACAAAACAAGAACGACGGCGGCAGTAGCAAATCCGCCGAGCCATATCAGATACTCAGCCGCCCGCGGATGAGTCTTGCCTCGGGCCAAGTTCAACCCCAACTGGCCAAGCGTCCCGAGATAAGAATACAAGAAAAGACCCGGTGCCTGTCCGATTGCGACCCAAATCATACAGGTCCGAAATCGAATTCGTGTAAGGCCGTAGAGATAGTTCAAGAGGCTGGTCGGAAACAACGGATGGAGTTGGCTGAGCAAAATGATCTTCCATCCCTCTCTTTCGACCGCAGGCTCCAATGCAACCAGCGTCGCATTTCGAAGCAATTTTCTCCTCAGCCACTGACGGCCGATCCACCGGCTGATGAAAAAAGATATCGCTGCCCCGGAAACATTTCCTAAAAGAGCGATGAGAAAACCCCACCATAACCCAAAGAAAAAACCGGCTCCGATACTCAGCACGCCGCCGGGCAACAGGAGCACGTTGCAGCAGGCGTATAGGACTGGATAACAAATCGCGCTCCAGGCGCCCCACCGCATGA
The DNA here is from genome assembly GCA_041167545.1 of Verrucomicrobiota bacterium. Classification (GTDB taxonomy): domain Bacteria; phylum Verrucomicrobiota; class Verrucomicrobiia; order Chthoniobacterales; family UBA10450; genus AV80. The sequence goes on along the minus strand of JBEEHT010000044.1, from coordinate 9,663 downwards.
CGCGTTGCTGGACGTCGGCCAAAATATCGACGACGGGAAAAAGCCGCGATAGAAAAAATAGCCCGACTGCAACAACGAGCAGCCCGCCTAACTGGACAAGAATAGCGCGGCGAATCTGGACCATGCGCGCAACACTCACCGCTGCAAACGCCGCGCGCAAATTCGGTTAACGCCAAGGTTGTCTCTTATCGCGAGAAGCGCCTGATCAGACCGGCGCCTGGACAAAGTTCAAGTCTTAGGGCGAGAGCTCCGTAACAACATGGACCGGTTTGGCGAGAACCGGCCCCAGATCTGCGATCGCGGCCGCGATCGCAGCGATGTGTTCCGGGTTTGTCCCGCAACAGCCGCCGATCAATCGCGCGCCTTCGGCCACCATCTCGCGGGCGGACTGCGCGAAATCAACCGGCGCCGCAGGATAAATAAAGCGCCCGTCACGATACTCTGGAGCGCCGGCCGTAGGATAGGCGGCGAGGATATTTTCCGCCGGCACACCTTGCAATAGTTGCACCATGGCGCGCGGGTCATTCATACAGTTCGCTCCCATCATTCTCGCGCCGAGCCCGCGCAGTTTTGCAAACGCTTCCACGAGCAACATCCCGCACGCGAGCCTCCCTTCGGGTGCACAAGCAAACGAGCAAATCTCCAAAGCATCGCCGCTCTCTTTCCTGGCCCCCAATGCGATCTCCATTTCTCCGAAGTCCATAAAGGTTTCGAGGAAAATAATCTGTGCTCCTCCTTCCAGCAGCGCGCTGATTTGTTCGCGAAAGCAATGCGCGCGATCGATCCCGCGCGAACGTGCCTCGTCACCGGTGATCCCCAGTGGCCCGACGCTTCCCGCGACGTAAACATTTTTTCCCCGCGCCGCCTTTACCGCCAGATGCGCTGCCGCGCGATTGATCTCCCTGACTTGTGGTTCCAACCCAAATCTTTCCAACCGCACCGCATTCGCGCCGAAAGTATTTGTTTCAATCACTCGCGCGCCCGCGCCGATGTATTGGCGATGAATTGTTTCGATTCGCTCCGGGTCCGTGAGACAAAGCTCCTCGAAGCAACGCTCGAGCGGCACGCCGGCGTCGAGCAGCATTGTTCCCATCGCGCCATCTCCGCAAACCAGCTCGGTTTCCAGTTCGTCGAGCAAATCCATCACGGCGGACAGATCGCGAAAACCCGTGCGGGAAATCCTGAGCCGCCTTTTGGTTTCGGAAAAGTTACGATGACGAGAGCGCCGGTCTCCGGCACTTGATCGAGATTCGCGAGGAGCTCGATCTGATAATGATTCGTGCCGAGGATGTAAGTCTCAAGGGTTGCGTCGTCTTTGGACGCGGCTATTCCAGGATCCGTATCGGTCGTCTCGTGTCCCGAAGCGGTAATCTTGCGTTCTTCGTAAAGATATTTTAGGGCCGGCAGCGTCCACCCCGGATAATGAGAGACACCATCCGCGCCCTTGTTTTCCATCGCATCACCGTTGGGCCAGCGCTTCGACCAATCTGTTCTCATCGCCACGAAAGCTCCGGCCGGAATGGCGCCATGATCGGATTCCCACTTCTTCACCCGCTCGAGCGAAAGGGTGTAATCCGCGTTCTTCGCGGCCTCGGTATGAACATCGATCACCACCAGCGGCAGGACCATTTCCTGTAACGGAATCTGATCGACGGTGCGCAAGCCGCGAATGAAATGCGCCGGCGGATCGACGTGCGTTCCCCATTGACCGACGTGGACAAAAGTTTCCGCGAAAAAACCTTCGCCGAGGGAGCCTTTGCCCTTGTCGTACCAAACGAGCGTTTCGCGTTTCTCGTCGGGAAATCCATGCCAGTGCGGGATTCCCGGCGCGAAGGAATGCGTTAGATCCACTAATCTTTTTGCCGCTAGAATTTTCTGGATTTGCAAAAGCGACGGCTCTTCCGCCACCGCGCAGATCTCACTGAATCCAAGCAAGCCGATCAGGGCAGCTTTAACGATGCTCATCTTGCGGTGTTAAACGATCGCTCAACAAGAAGCCAACAAGTTCGAATAAGGCCCAATAGATTTCGTCTGGTTTGATCCCGGAGAGTTTGTCGGGACTCGCGCGTGATGTTATCAACAGGCCAATATTCCTTTGTCTCTGGAGGTAGAATCTGGAATCCAACCGAGTTGTTCGCGCCGATAAGATTAAGATTACGTCTCTCGTTAAAAATTAATTCTTAATAACGGTGTTAAAAACTCTGCCATCCAACCCCTCTTCGCTTTCCAAAATCGCCGTCTTGGAGTTGGGTGACGTCGCCGGAACATCGGACCAAACCGTTCTGAGCGATCGTTTGGCGGAGAGCTCTGCGGATAGTTTATTTGAGCAATTCGCCTGGCTCTACATTTTCTGCCGCGAAAAACTTTTCCGCGACGACACGCAGCGAATGATTCGGGCGCTCTGGCCGAATGGAACGCCGGTGGCCGGAGAGAAACTGATCGAGCTCGGTTGCGGTCCGGGATTCTATTCCTGCCATCTTGCAGAACGATTTCGTGAATTGCGCGTTCTGGGCGTGGATCGTTCGCCGAGCCAGTTGAAATGGGCTCGCGAAAAGGCGGCTCGTCTCTTCCTCGATAATTGTCGGTTCCTCAGCGACAACGTTCTCGATTTATCGCACGCCGACGACACTTTCGATGCGCTGATCGCCTCTCGTATTTTCACGGTGTTGCCCAATCGCGATCAAGCGGTGGCCGAAATGCACCGAGTTTTGCGCCCGGGCGGCCGATGTTTTATCGCGGAACCACGCTACGCCTTTCGCGCCTCGGTCCCGCTCTACACCATGTGGCTGGTGGCAAGCATCACACGCGTGAAAAATGGATATCGAGAACCTAGCAAGGCGCAGGTGCTTTCCGCGCGAGAACTGGACCGTCTCTTTGCTTCGCAACCGTGGCGGGAGATGAAGACCTGGCAGGACGGGCGCTATCATTACGCCCTGTGTGAAAAGGGTTGACGCGGCTGGCGTTCAAACGCAGACAGCCGGCGGCATGAACCGCGTTCTCAATCCAGCTGAACCGTCGCCCATCGCAAAAGGCGTTTGCGCTCTGGCGGTGATGACGAAGGCGCCGCGCGCCGGGAGAGTGAAGACGCGGCTCACGCCGCCCTTGACCCCGGAAGAAGCAGCCGAGCTCAATATTTGTTTTCTGCGCGACACGGCCGCTGCGATCGCGATCACCGCCACGGGAGGAAGAGCGCGAGGGATCGCCGTCTACACTCCGCTGGGTGCTGAGGCAGCCTACAACGGAATCTTGCCGCAAGATTTCGACCTCGTGCCGCAACGCGGCGAAGCGTTCGGCGAACGGCTTGCCTGCGCGACCGAAGATTTGTTGCGGCTCGGTTTTGAATCGCTCTGCCTGATCGATTCGGACAGCCCGACCGTTCCGCCGGCGACTTTTGCCGAAGCCGTCGAGATTTTGTCGCAGCCTGAAGACGTCGTCGTTCTCGGTCCGTCCGATGATGGCGGGTATTATTTGATCGGGTTGAAGAAGCTTCACCGCGCCCTTTTCTCCGGCGTCACCTGGAGCACCGAACACGTCCTGGAGGAAACTGTGCAACGCGCGGGGTCTCTCAACCTAAGCGTGCATTTCCTGCCGACCTGGTACGACGTGGACGATCGAGCGACACTCGCACGACTTTGCCGCGAGCTTTTTGATGGGGGCGGCGCGCGTGCCGGATACGAAGCTCCGGCCACACGCGGCTATCTCGATGTTCTGTTGAAGAAAGAAGGTCGAGGGCGAATTTGGCCCGAGGTTAATGCCAACGCGCTCGGCGCAAGCGCAGCGAAATGAAGCGCGCTCTCGTAACCGGCGGCGCCGGACTGATCGGTTCACACGTTGCTGATTTATTGCAGAGCGAAGGCTGGTCCGTGCGCATTCTCGATAACCTCGAGCCCCAAACCCATCGCAATGGAAAACCGGCGTGGATCAGAGACGATGTCGAGTTCATCGAAGGCGATGTGGTCGACCGGAAAACGATCACCGCCGCGCTGCAAAATATTGACGTCGTGTTTCACCAGGCCGCTTACGGCGGTTACATGCCCGAGATCGCGAAGTACGTTTACGTCAATAGCTTTGGCACCGCGCAAATGCTCGAGATCATCCGCGAGCAAAAGCTGCCGATCAAAAAAATCGTGGTCGCATCTTCGCAGGCCGTTTACAGCGAAGGCGCGGCAACTTGTCCGGAGCACGGCTTGGTTTTTCCCGATGTGCGGCCGGTCGAGCAACTGCAGACCGGCGATTGGTCCGTCCATTGTCCGATCTGTCACGCCATCACGAAAAGCGCGCCAACGCCTGAGCGGGCGCCCGTCGGCGGCGAAACCGTTTACGGCCTGACAAAAGTCGACCAGGAAAAGCTGACGCTGCTTTGGGGCAAGCAAATCGGCATCCCGACGGTGGCGTTGCGTTACTCCTGCACCTACGGCCCGCGCCAATCGATCTTCAATCCGTACACCGGTGTGATTGCGATCTTCTGCACGCGTCTGCTCAACGATCTCCCGCCGGTCCTTTACGAAGATGGCGAGCAGACCCGCGATTTCTCCTTCGTCGAAGATATCGCGCGAGCGAACCTTCTTGCGGCGGAAACCGACAAGCTCGACGGCCTGGCGGTGAACGTCGGCAGCGGCGAAGGCGTCAGCATTCGCAAAGTAGCCGAACAAATTTCCGGCGCGCTGGGGATTCATATCGCGCCGGAAGCGCGCGGCGAATTCCGGCCCGGCGAAATGCGCCACCTAACGAGCGGAACCGAACTCATCCGCGCGGCCGGCTACGCGCCACAAGTCGATCTCGCCACCGGCATCGCGCGTTATCTCGATTGGATCCGGCAACAGGCCGACGTGCGCGATTATTTCAGCGAAGCGGCCGACATTCTTCGGAGCAAAGGCATCGTTCATCGCGTAAAAGTAGGTGATGAGCGAGTCCGTTAGCCTTCCGGATTTCAATTCGCCGATCGCCGATCACGCGCGCAAAGATTTCCCGCTGCTCGACGCGAGCATGAGCGTGGCGGACGCGCTCGAACGAATCCGGCGCGAAGGCGTGGGCGAGCGCGTCATCTATTTTTTCGCGATCGATGCCGAGCAACGTCTCGTCGGAGTCTTGCCCACGCGGCGCTTGCTGACCGCGCCGCTGGAAACGCCGCTCGAGGAAATCATGGTGCGTCGTGTCGTGGCGATTCCGGCGAGTGCGACCGTGCTGGAAGCGTGCGAATTCTTTGTGCTCTACAAATTTTTCGCGTTTCCTGTTGTGGACCGTGCGCGACGGGTGGTGGGCATCGTGGATGTGAGCCTCTTCGCGGAAGAGATGCTGGAAATGGGCGAGCGCGAAGAGGAGCGACCGACCGTCGGCAATCTCGGCGACGATGTGTTCGAGGCGCTCGGGTTCCGGCTGGCGCAAATCCGAGGCGCTTCGCCATGGCGGGTTTTCCGTTATCGTTTTCCGTGGCTGCTGGCCACGGTCGCCGCGGGCACGGCTTGCGCGGTGCTCGCGGGCGCGTTTGAGGCCACGCTCTCCGGCAGCCTGGTGGTCGCGTTTTTTCTGACCATGGTGCTGGGGTTGAACGAGAGCGTGAGCATGCAATCGATGACGCTCACGATCCAGGCGCTGCGGGTAAATACGCTGACGCGGCGCTGGTTCCTGGAAAATCTGCGGCGCGAACTTGCGACCGCGCTTCTGCTCGGCCTGGCGTGCGGCGCCCTCGTGAGCGCGATCGTTTGGATTTGGCGCCAGGATGTGAATGGCGCCCTGGTCGTCGGCATCAGCATCGCGGTGTCGCTGGTAAGCGCCTGTCTGTTTGGATTCAGCGTGCCGTCGCTGCTGCATGGGCTAAAACTTGATCCGAAGATTGCCGCAGGACCGGTGACACTGGCGGTGACCGATTTCTTCGCGCTCACTTTTTATTTTTCGCTGGCCTGGCTCGTCTTGGGATGAGGATCGCCGTAATCATTCCGGCTCTAAACGAAGAAGAGCCGATCGCCGATGTGGTGAACGCCTGCCTAACGACAGGTTTGCCAGACGAAGTGATCGTGGTGGATAACGGCAGCACCGATCGCACGTCGGAACGCGCGCACGCCGCCGGCGCGAAAGTGGTGGCGGAGCCCGCTCCAGGTTATGGCCGTGCCTGCGCCGCCGGAATTCGAGCTCTGAGATCGGAATGCGAGATCGTTGTCTTTCTTGATGGCGATGGCAGCGATTGCCCGGAACTGATGGAGCGACTCGTTCGCCCCATCGCCGACGGAGAACAGGATTTTGTGATTGGCTCGCGCACCCGCGGAAAGCGCGAACCCGGCAGCATGAATTTCCAGCAGGTTTTCGCCGGCCGCGTCGCTGGCGTAATTCTCCGAATTCTTTACGGTGCTCGTTACACCGACATGGGTCCGTTCCGCGCCATCCGGCGTGACGCGCTCGAGCGGCTCGGGATGAAGGAAAAGACCTACGGCTGGAATCTGGAGATGCAGATGCGCGCCGCCCGCGCCGGGTTGCGGATTTTAGAAGTGCCGGTGAATCATCGCTGCCGGACCGGCGGAGAATCCAAAGTGTCCGGCACATTTCGCGGCACATTCGTCGCGGGCCTTCGAATTATTGCGACGCTGTTTCGGATCGCGGCCGAGCGACGAAGCGCTGCAAGTTAGGAAATTCCTCGTAACCAAACGCTCCGAGTCATATCGTCGATGCGCATCGTTGTTTTCGCACGTATGAGCTCGAAAGAAAAATCGACAGCGCCCACGGGCCGGGGAACCACTCCGAAAGGAAAAACAATGAAACCGGGCGAGATACCCGAGAAAACCTCAGCCAAAGAATCGATCGCGCGCGCCGTCCCAATTGGCCGGCCCATCAGTCTGCGCCTCTACACGGAACTGAAAAAAAAGGCGGTCACGAGCAGGCTGACTTCAAAAAAAGGCCAGGAAGATTTGCCGTCGTAAATCGCTAACCCGAGGAAAGCATCATGCCCCCAGGATCCGCAAATATTCGCGCGCGCGGACGAAAGAAAAGCAGGAAAGTCCGCGCGTGGCGCGGCGGTCTCAGAAGTAAAGGCAAAGGGTTCGACCCGAATGCGCCGCCGCTGGCGAATCTCGGTCCGGATATGAGGGTGCCTCGCCCAGGCACGACGAGGTATCCGATCGACATGGCCGCTTTCGCCAAACTCAAAGGCGCTTCGGCCACTGCGAAAAAGCTGCTCAAACGCGAATCAGTTATCACTCCGGACAAGCCAGGAAAAGCGCAGCGAGCGGCAGGTCGCGAAAGAATGGCGGCCAAGCCCGGACCGGCCGCTCATGTCGCGACGCTCGAGCCAGCGCTGAACTTCGCCGGCATTTCCGCCACCGGTTTGATTCCTCCGGATTGCACACTCGCAGCCGGCCCGGATCATTTGCTCGCATCGGTTAATCCATCGATCGCGGTGTTTAGCCGATTAGGCGGAGCGCCCTTGCTCCAGCGAACTTTGAAGGAGTGGTTTGCGAATGTCGTTCAGGACGCGTTCGTTTTCGATCCCAAAGCGCTCTACGATCAACATGCCGGCCGGTGGGTTTTGCTCGCCGTCGCGGCCGCGAAAGATCCGGACCGGTCATGGTTCCTTCTCTCCGTTTCTACCTCGAGTAGCCCGCTGGATCCGTGGAATAACTACGCCCTGGATGCGACCCAGGATGGCGGTGTCCAGACGAACAACTGGGTCGATTATCCGGCGGTGGGAGCGGACGCCCATGCTCTTTACCTCACGGGAAACATGTTCCGCTTCGGAGGCGGGTTCGAGTACGCCAAAGTCCGCATCGTGCCCAAGGAGGGTCCCTATTCCGGAGGGACGATCACATTCACCGATCTCGTCCGGCTGAAAAACGGCGATGGCTCGATGGCCTTCACGGTCCAGCCCTGCCACATCTTTGGCGCTCCGCAGGTTCAGTATCTGGTGAATACCATTTATCCCGAAGAAAATGCCCCGGAAAATAAACTGTCGCTCTGGTCGATCACCGATCCGCTGGCCGAGTCGCCGACGCTCTCGTTGCAAACCATCGAGGTCAGTCCTTATGGCTTGCCCCCGGACTCGATCCAACAAGGAGAACCCAATCCGCTCGACACCGGCGACGCGCGCATTCTCAATGCCGTCTTTCGCGGCGGTTCGATTTGGTGCGCCTTTGCCACCCAGCATAACTGGGAAGAAGAAACGAATGTCGCCGCCATTCATTGGGTGCAAATCGAGGCCGCGTCCGGCGTCCTGATCCAACAGGGGATTTACGGCGCGAAGTCATCCTACTATTCGTATCCCGCCGTGATGCCGAACAACAACGGCGACTTGATCATGGTTTTCTCGCGTTGCAGCGCGACGGAATTTGCCTCGATCGGTTTCACCGGCCGGAAAGCGGCCGATGATCTTGGGACGCTACGCAACAGCTCCATCCTGCAGCCCGGCGCGGCCGGCTATTTGAATCTGGATGATCAAGGCCGCAACCGTTGGGGTGATTACGCCGGGATCGCAGCCGATCCAGCTAATCCCGCCTCCGTTTGGTTTTTCAGTCTGTTTGCGGTTCCAGGCGGGTGGTCCACCTGGATCGGATCCGCTTCCTGAGTTTTCGACCCGCGCATTGAATTTGGTTCCGCGCGTCCATTGATCCTGTAACCTTGGCAGCATGACGCGCGGTCGAGCGATCGGGGCCGGTTCACTCGCGGGCTTTGTCGCGGGGCTGAGCATGACCGGCGTCATGCTTCTGCTCGCGTGGCTCTTCGGTGTCGCCACGCCGCTCGCGATTTTCGGCGATCGCCTTTCGGTTTTCATCCCGGCGGACACTTTCCTTTCGCTCATGGGTCGCGTTGGCGGGTACAACCACATGAAGCAGCTCGGCGTCGGTTCGGTGATCGCCGGCCAGCTTCTGCTCGGAACTTTTGGCGGAATAATTTACGGGCTCGTGATGCGCCGCCGGCGCCACACCGGCCTTCGCTTCACCGGCACGTTTTTCATTTTGCTTCCGCTTTTGGCGGTGGCGATTTTTCTCTGGCCGGTTCTGGGCACCCATTATCTCGGGCTGCCGATTAACCGCGCCACGGTCGTCACGCTCCTCGGATTATTCACGGCGTTTCTCCTTTTCGAACGCACAGCGGTTCTCGATTTCCACTTTCTCACGCGTCCGAGGGTCGAGATAAACGACCAGGAGTTCAGTCCCCGGATTGGGCGGCGCGCGCTGGTTGTGGGCGGCGCGGCCCTCCTCATCGCCGGCGGCGGCGCGGAACTCCTGCGCAAACTCTACCGCGTCGCGACCTTCAGTTACGACGGCCTTCAATACAAAGGCCGGGTTGTTCAACCGATCACGCCTAACGACCAATTCTATTGCGTCACAAAAAACGTCGTCGATCCGCAGGTCAACGCCGCGCTCTGGCGGCTGGAAGTGACCGGCCTCGTCAAGACGCGGCAGACTTACCGGCTCGACCGCCTGAAAGCGCTGCCCGTGACCACGCAGGAAACAACTTTGATGTGCATTAGTAACGGCCTCGATGCCGGCCTGATGAGCAACGCGATTTGGAAAGGCGTGCCGATGGGCGCGCTCCTGAATGCCGCGACCCCGTTGCCCGGCGCCGCGAAAGTGCGGCTGCACGGCGTCGATAATTACACGGACACCTTCCCGCTGGAGAAGGCGATGGATCCGAGCACGCTCGTTGTTTATGAGATGAACGGCGACCCGCTCCCGC
>JBEEHT010000043.1:0-4012 GCA_041167545.1 Verrucomicrobiota bacterium | reverse complement strand
CCGCCAGTGACGGCGGCAGCTACTACAACGCGGAAATTTACGCCAAAAGGCGCTGCCCACTCAGAAGCGAGCCGGCCGGTTTCCGCAGAACTCCGGCGCAGGGAGTTCCGGAGCTGATGCGCACCGTGACGCACGCGTCGCTCGGATCTTTCCCGGCGAAATTCCGCTCCCATTCCCTGCTGGCTGCAGCGAGGACGCGGGCATAATTCAAATCGAGCGCTTGCCTTAGGCCGCTGATCAAACGGCGACTGTCGATGATGGTGTCCGAGATGGCGCGGGTCTGCTGAGAGGTGTTCATGGCGGACCCCTGAAAAAGCAGGATTTGCGCCCCTGGTAATGAGGCGTCCGGCTTTTTTTCAAGGAGCGGCGGTTCGTAACCGCCGACCCACAAAACCGGCGCTTGCAAACCGCCGCTCCTTGGTTTGCAGCGAGGCTATCAGGAAGCGATTAGGTGTCCCCTAGTTCCCCTTCAAGCTCCTTCTTCAGATGCTGGCGCGCGGATTTTTTTATGGCGCGGCGCGCTGCGGCCACGGCTTGTTTCTCCGCGAGGCGTTCCTGCCGCGTTCGGGTTTCCTCGGCGCTAGGCAAATGAGAAATCTTCGGACGCTGAGCGCCGATCTTCTTCTCTTTGGGCTTGGCGTAGGGATCCACCTTTGATTAATAATCCGGCGATCCCAGCGAATGCGAAGCGGCGAAATTCGCAACTCAAAATCTCTCGCGCATCGAGAACGGCTTCTTTAGCGTTAGAGTCACGAAGATGAATTGGGATGCAATCAATGCGGTATCTCAGCTGATCAGCTCGATCGCGGTCGTGGTCTCGGTCTTGTATCTGGCGGTCCAGTTGCGCAGCAGCACGCGCGTGGCGCGGGTCGCGGCGATGGATGTGGCTGCGGCGGCGTTGCGTGAAGTGACGAAGCCGTTCATGGAGAACGCGGAGCTGGGGCGAGTCTGGCGGACTGGTCTCGAAAATCTCAACACGTTGTCGGCCGACGATCAGGCCAGGTTCTTTCACGCGGCGCATCAGTTTTTGAAGGCGTTGGAGACGATCCATTACCATTACGTGTATGGCCTGCTCGATACGCAGCTTTGGGGAGGATGGCTGGAGCTCCTCCGGCATTATGTGGCGACGCCCGGACTTGAATACTATCTGAACATTCGAGGCGCGGTCTTCTCGGAGCGCTTTCGAAAATTCGTGCGCGAACTTGAGCCGGTCCCGGAGCGTTTCACGGTTGCCAATCTGTCGGGTCCGAAAGCTCCGCCGAGCGATTAGCCATGGAGCTCGACCTCGCTGCTATCCGCATCGCGCACGATCGCATCCGTCCGCATATCCATCGGACGCCGGTTCTGACGAGCGAGCGGCTCGATGCGGCCAGCGGTGCGTCGCTCTTTTTCAAGTGCGAGAACTTCCAGAAAGTTGGCGCGTTCAAGGCGCGGGGCGCGACGAATGCGGTCTTCGCGCTCGGTGAGGAAACGGCGCGGCGCGGCGTGGCAACCCATTCCTCGGGCAATCACGCGGCGGCGCTTTCCCGCGCGGCGAAACTGCGCGGCATTGCCGCGCATATCGTGATGCCCTCAAACTCTCCCAAGGTAAAAGTGCGCGCGGTGGAAGGGTATGGCGGCCGCATCGTTTTTTGTGAGCCCACCCAGAAGGCGCGTGAGGTCGCCTGCGCCCGGTTGATCGCGGAAACCGGCGCGACTTTGATTCATCCATTTGAAAACGAGCAGGTCATGGCGGGTGCGGGGACGGTGGCGGTGGAATTGCTGGAGGACGTTCCCGATCTCGATCTCGTTCTTTGTCCCGTCGGCGGCGGCGGCGTTCTTTGCGGCTCCGCGGTCGCCGCCAAGACGATGCGGCCCGGGATAAAAATCATTGCGACGGAACCGGCGGGGGCGGCGGATGCCGCGGAGTCTTTTCAGCAAGGCCGATTGGTTTACCAGGAAAAGAAAAATACGATTGCTGACGGATTACGCACGAATTTGGGCGCGCCGAATTTTGTCCTCATCCAACGCTACGTGGACGACGTCGTGACCGTGAGTGAAGAGGGAATCATGGCGGCCATGCGCGCGATCTGGGAGACGATGAAGATCGTCGTCGAACCGTCCGGTGCCGTTCCATATGCCGCCATCCTCGAAGAGCGGTTCGATTTTCGCGGAAAGCGAATTGGTCTGATTCTAACCGGCGGCAACGTGGACCTCGACGCGCTCCCGTGGATGAAGGCATAGAGCCTTCTCGCATCCTAAACATTTGCTCGCTTCGCTGCGGCACGGTCTCTAATCTCGCGCCTTTCCAACAACAGAAAGAATCCAATGCTAAAATCCATTCTCGGTGTCGTCGTCGGGTATATCGTGATGGCGATCTTTGCCTTCACGGTCTTTACAGGCGCTTATTTTGGGCTCGGAGTCGATCGCGTCTTTGAACCCGACAGCTACGTTATCTCCACCACTTGGATTGCGCTGATGATCGTCATCACGCTAGTCGGCGGAATCATCGGCGGCCTGGTCTGCGCCGCCATCAGCAAGAGCAAGACGACCTGCATGGTGTTTGCGGGAATCGTTTTCGGGCTCAGTCTGGTTTTTGCTCTTCCGAGTGTCATGAAGGAGCGCCCATCCACGGTCCGTGCGGGCGATGTTCCTAATCTTCAGGCGATGCAATTGGCGCAGCCGCCGGCGTGGCTTTGCCTGCTCAATCCAGTGCTGGCCGCCGTTGGCATTATGTTGGGCGCGCGCATGAAGAAAATGCCCACGGTTTGACGAAGCCACATCGGGGTCTTTTCCGAACCGAGGAACACTGAATGGTGAAATCCATCGTTGCCATCATCGCGAGTTACGCCGCGATGTTTATCTTTTCCGTGGCTGTCTTCATGGGCGCTTTCCTGGCGCTCGGCGTCGAGCGGGTTTTTCAGCCGGACAGTTACGAGGTCTCTACGCTTTGGATGGCCGTGGCCGCGCTTCTTTCGTTTTGCGGATCGATTCTTGGCGGCTTGATTTGCGCGGCCATCAGCAAGAGCAAGCGCACCTGCCAGGTCTTTGCGTTCATCGTTTTCTTCCTCAGCCTGCTGGCGTGTATTCCCGCGATGAAGCGCAACCCGGATGCGCCCAACGTCCGCGCTGGTGAGGTCTCAAATTTCGAAGCCATGCGCTTGGAAGTGTCGCCGATGTGGTTCCACCTGCTTACTCCGGTGCTCGGCGCGGCCGGCGTTCTTCTCGGCGCGCAAATGAAATTGCGCCCCAACGCCTGACTCTTCTGTAGCAGTCGCCCTGCGGGCGACTCAGAGAGCGGCGGGCGATACCCTGGCGCTTCGCTTAGCGAAGCGGCTACAGTTGATCCGTGATCTCGACCTTGATCAGGCCGGTCGTGCCTTCGTGAGTCATATTGCCTTCCGTCCAGCCATCGGCGGGATAGAAATATTGTTCGTAGCGCCAAAGCATTTCCAGCTTCGCTCCCGGCCGCTTCTTCCAAATCAATTGGTGGTAATAATGCCGCTTCCAGGAGGGAGAATGGCCGGTCATGAAATTGAAATCGAACGGAGTCGGCCAACTCAGCAAGCTTCGCCGCACGGTCAGTGAGACTACTTCTTCCTTATCAGGTTGGACGGTGAAAGCGGCCCCTGAGTCTTGAGGTGGCGCGGAAAACAATTCACCGAGCAGGAAGGGTCGGCCGGCAGTAGTTAGCACGAGTTTGTTATTGGCATCCGGCGCGATACCCAACGGGAACGGCTGATGATCCAATCCCGTCGTCCTGAGGAACCCGCCACCCAGTCGCAGCAGTCCTCCCCTCTCGGCGCCGTCATAACCAAGTTGGGTGATCGGGATACGTTGGACTTCCACCGTTCCAAATCGATCGATGAAGAGCGCCAGTTGCCGGCCGCCGAAGATCCAGCCAAGGCCGATCACGGCGAGCGCGGCGACGATTAACAGCGTTTGGAAGATGATTCGGCGCATCCTGACTCTTCTCTTCGGGGAGCGCAGGCTGCCAGCCTGCAGTAGCCGGCAGCTTGCCGGCTACACCGTT
>JBEEHT010000042.1:0-7524 GCA_041167545.1 Verrucomicrobiota bacterium | reverse complement strand
GGGTTCGCCACTTCGTTCCAGGCCGCTTTGCGTGATTGCCGGATTTGGTCGGGGGACCAGCTCAGTTTCAAACCGTCAGGACCGTTCTCCACGATGACGGTGCTGACGCTCTCCGATTGTTTTTGTTTACCGCTTTCGCCGCCGGAACGCCGGCTCTTGATTTCTACCCGCGCGCGCAGCAACTGGTCGCTCTGGAGTTTTTGCAGGGTCGCGTGCACGTCGCTGAGGGCGTCGGCGAAGAGGAGCGTGGGCGTGAGCAGGAGAGGAAGAAGAGCGAGTTTCACGAGCTCTCTGACAGGCCGAGCCGTTAAAAAGTTCAAGCGGACGACATGAGGTCGGAGATCAGAGGTCGGAAGTCAGACAGAAGAGAAGTCCGGCGGCGTTACTTTATTGAATCCAACCGCCCGGGTTGGTACATCCTATCTTTGCGGCCCCGCAACTACATTCCTCGACTTCTCTTATGATGACTGACCTTCGTTTCGCTCTGCGGCAATTGCGCAAATCGCCTGGGTTCACGCTCCTCGCGGTAATCACTCTCACGCTCGGGATCGGGCTCAACACGGCGATCTTTAGTTTGATCAACGATCTTTTCCTGAAGGGGTTGCCGTTCCAGGAGCCGGCGCGAGTCCTCCAGGTCTTCTCGCATTTCAAGGAACAAACGGTGGACTTCCCGCTCTCGGCGCCGCGCTTCATCCATTTCCGCGATGGCCAAACCATCTTCAACGGATTCGCGGCCGAGAACGGATTGGGCACGACGGTGACCGGCCTGGGCGATCCTTTCCAAGTGCCGCTTTTCAAGACGACCGCGAATTACTTTGATGTGCTTGGTTTGGGCGCGACGCGTGGCCGCACGTTCCGGCCGGAGGAAGAAGAAGGCGCCGATGTGGCAGTCGTCACAGAACGCTTTTGGAAAGCGCGGCTCGGCACTGATCCGAACGTGATTGGGCGGGCGTTGACGCTCGATGGGGTGCCGCACACGATCGTCGGCGTGATTCCGACACCGCCGATTTCATGGAGCGGTCCGAACGCGGATATCTGGACGACGAAGCCGTTTATCATTCCGGGATTTTCACATGAACGGATGATGCGGGGGACGGCCTTCCTTCGCGCGGTCGGCCGATTGAAACCGAACCTCACGGTGGAACAGGCCCGGGCCGCCTTGCAGGTCCTCGGTGACAGCTATCGCACCCAATACCCGGAAAAAATCGACGCGAAATCGGGCACGGTGGCCAAAACGCTGCCCGAAGCGGTAACGGAAAATTTGCGTCCTGGTTTCGCCACGCTGCTGGCCGCGGTGACCTTTGTCCTGCTCATCGCCTGCAGCAACGTCGCAAACCTTCTCCTCGTTCGGTTCAGCGGCCGGCGCCGCGAGATTTCGCTCCGTATGGCGCTGGGCGCATCGCGGGGAAGTGTGCTGCGGCTTTTCGTGTTTGAAAGCGTTCTGATCAGTCTCCTCGCGGGAATTCTCGGAGCGCTTCTCGCCTGGCAGCTTGTGCCGTTCGTCCCGAAACTGGCGACCAACTTTCTTCCCATTGAACCCGGAGCCGCGACGGCGATTTCATTTCCAGTCCTGATGTTCACGGTCGCACTCTCGCTCTTAACCGGACTGGTCATGGGTTTGTATCCGGCGTTACAAAGCTCGCGCGCGGATATGGTGGACGCGCTGAAGGAAGGTGGCCGCGGAACCGCCGGCAGCGTGCGGCAGCAGCGTTTCCGCAAGGTGCTGGTCGGTGCGCAGGTGGCGCTCTCCGTTACTTTGCTGGCGGGTGCATCGCTGCTCATCGCGAGCTTCACCCGCCTCAGCAATCAGAATCCCGGGTTCAAGCCGGAAAATCTTTGGATCGGCCTCACCGTAATGCCGCAGGCGCAATATCCCGACGTCGCGTCGCGCAATCGTTTTGCCGATCAGATGACGAACGCATTGCGCGCGACGGCGGGTCTGCAGGAAGCATCGGTCAGCGGCGGGTTTCCTCTCTTCAATGGCGGCGGCGCGACGCTCTACACGCGCGCGGACGGCAACGTTCCACCCGTCGCGGAACGCAAGGGGGCGCCCTCCAATGACATCACCCCGGGATGGCTCCGGACCCTGGGCATCCCGCTCCTGGCCGGTCGCGACTTCAACGAGCAGGACGTTGCAGGCCACCCCAATGTGATCTTGATCAGCGCAGCCGGCGCGAAGTCAGTCTTCGGCAACGAAAATCCGGTCGGCAAAACCTTGCTCGTTACCAGCGGCAGCGTGCCGGTGGAGATCGTGGGCGTGGTTGGCGATGTGCGCTCGGCGCGGCTCGACCAGCAAAACGACATGGAATTCTATCGGCCATTCGCGCAGGAGAATTTTCCGTTCCTCACCATTACGGTGCGCAGTCCCTTACCGCCGGATAGCGTGACAAAAACGGTGCAGGCCGCGCTGAAGGCGATCGATCCGGGTCTCGCGCTGATTCAGCCGCAGCCGGTGAGCGAGATCATGGCGCAGGCGCTTGGTCAGGCGAAGCTGATGATGACGTTGCTGGGCGTTTTCGCGGCCGTGGCGCTGGTGCTTGCGACGGTCGGCATTTACGGCGCGGTGGCTTACACCGTCGAGCAACGGACAGGCGAGATCGGAGTGCGGATGGCGCTCGGGGCGCAGACGATGGATGTGCTGCGGCTGGTGGTGATGCAGGGAATGACGCCGGTGATTATCGGATTGGTGGTCGGATTAGTGGCGGCGCTAGGGCTGGGGAAATTAATCGCGGCGCAGCTCTACCAAACATCGGCGCATAATCCGGTGTTGCTGCTGACGACTGCGGCGGTGCTCGCGATGGCTGCGCTGCTGGCGTGTCTATTTCCGGCGCGGCGGGCGAGTTTGCTGAATCCAGTGGAAGCGTTGCGGATGGAGTAGCTGTAACCGGCATCGTTAATCCGGGTTTTCGCCGAAGGGCGTGATTGAGAGGACGGCCGATTTCGCTCGAGATATGCGGGCCATTGACAATAATCGCTGAACATGACCGATTCGATCCCCCCACTACATCCATCTACGGATCCGCGCACCGCGTTATATCACGAATGCTGGAAGGCGTACTACAACGCGTACTATTCACATCTGCTAGCTGATCTGGTCGCGGGACGTTGGCAGACATTGGATCAAATTGCCAAACTGCTTGTCGCGCTTTTCAGTACTGGCTCCGCAGTCGCGGGATGGAGCTTCTGGACCGCGAACACTGGCGGAAAGATGACTTGGGCGGTATGCGCAGGTGTCGCTACGGTATTGTCGATCGTGCAGAGTGCGCTTGCAGTATCGGACCGGCTAAAAACAATGCTGGAGTCACGCGGTCGCATGCTACGGATTCGGCTTCAATTCGAGACACTGTTTAGTGGAATGCGGTTAGATCCGGAGTTTGACGTGGTGAAGGTCAGGGAAAAATTCGCAACACTCCAACAAGAGTACGTTGAGGCCGCGGCGCAGATGCCAAAAGATTGGATTTACACGAGCCGCGACGAAGCTAATGTTCAAAAGACATTGAATCAGAAACTTGGAGTTTGAATCGATCAACATGGCTGTCAAAACATCAATGCCTCCGTCTCCGGTGCCCCCGCCACCGCCTTGGTGACACGATCGTCCCGCCCTTGATCTGAATCCCGTGAAAGCGCTGCGGACGGAATGATCGGGGAGCGCCCGCGTGCTGATTCGGCGCCTCGCCGAAATATCCTGGAAGGAAAAGTTCGCGATGGCGAGGGCGCCATCGCCAGCACGCGAGGCGCGTGCGCTCCCCAGAGTTTAATGCGCTTTCAGATGCACTACCGCCTCGATCTCAGCGGTCTGGGGGAACATGTCGAATGGCGTGATCGAGGCGACGGCGAAGCGTTCCTGCAATTCGGCAATATCGCGCGCCAGCGTCGGCGGGTTGCAGGAGATGTAAATCATGGTGCGCGGCGGCGAGTCAAGAATGGCGCGGCGCATTTCGGCAGAGAGACCAGTCGCGGGCGGATCGACAATTAATGCGGTCGAGGCAAGATCGCTCTGTTGCAAAAGCCAGCGTAATTCTGTTGTGACGTCTCCAGAGACGTAACCTTCTTTCGGTCCCGCATCCCTCTGCGCGGCCTCGATTGCGAAACGGTCCCAATCGATCCCGACCACGCGCTCGAATTGAGGCGCGAGTCGCTTCGTAAAAAAGCCGGCGCCACAGAATGCATCAATGAGAAGTTTCTCTTCACCCCCGAATGTCTGAGCAACGTGCGCGACGATCGCATCGGCGACCGCATCGTTCGTTTGGGCGAAGACGCGCGGTCCCGAGTGGGCGCGCAGAGTGTAATGGCCATCGCGGACTCGCTTGGCGCGCAACTGAGCGAGCGCGTCGTTTACTTCGGGCATCGCGATGGGGCAGCGCGCGATGTCCATGAGCTCATGAACATCGCGCCGATAAAAGCCAACGACATTATCCTGGGCGTGGACGGTGATCCGGTTGCGATAACCGTAAGGCAAAGGTGAGGGGACGATGGACCGCATCGGCGGCTCCGATAATTTCCCGATGCGCCGCATCGCCTGCTCGACCTGGCGCGCCTTCAGATCCAGTTGGTGCGCGTAGCTGATATGTTGGTAAGTGCAGCCGCCGCACCCGCCGAAGTACGGACATTCCGGCTGGGCGCGATGGGGTGACGGCTCGATCACTTCGACCGATTCGCCTTCTGCGAATTGCTTTTTTTCGCGCACAATCCGGGCCGAGATCCGTTCGCCGTCGATGGTGAACGGGATGAAGACAGCTTTGCCTTCGTCGCGCGCAACGCCTTTGCCGCCAAAGGCGATGTCGTTAATCGTTAATTCCAGTGTGCGCATGTGGGAAAAGCTCCAAGCACCAAGCTCCAGAGAAGCTCCAATAACCAAGCACCAAAGCAATGTGCGGTGCGCCTTTGAAGTTTGGAGCTTGCTGTTTCTCTGGAGCTTGGAGCTTGGAATTTGGAGCTTAACGCGCCTCCGGCGCGTTTGCCATTACGCGCGCGATGGCTTCTTCGAGTTTTTCCAACTTTACCGGCTTGACCAAATGTTCTGCAAAGCCGGCTTCCAGACTTTTGCCGATATCCGCATCCATGCCGAAACCGCTGATCGCAATTCCGCGCATCGGCTGCGTTGCGCGAAGTCGCCGAAAAAGTTCCATGCCGTTGCCGTCGGGCAAACCGACATCGCTGATGAGGAGGTCGAAGGAATTCTGGCCCGCGCTCTCCAGGGCTGCGCCCACGCTGCCTGCGGTGGCGACGCTATGTCCACGCAGCGTGAGAAGTCGTTCCAAGGCCGAGCACGTGTCCGGGTGATCATCGACCAACAGGATGCGCAGGCTGGTCGGCGAGGTCCGCGCCTCGAGCGGACTCGGTTTGGCGGCAGCCTCCTCGAGTCCGGCAGTCTTCATCGTGAGCAGAAAGGTGGCGCCGCGATCGCGTCCCTCGCTTTTGGCAATGAGCGACGCGCCGTGAGCTTGCGCGAGCGATTTGGAAATCGTGAGGCCAAGCCCGAGGCCTCCAAATTTTCTCTGAAAAGATCGTTCGCCCTGTTCGAACGGATTGAAAATCCGCTCCATGATCTCGGGCTCGATGCCGATGCCGGTATCGCCGACGCCGATGGTGAGAATGTGCGGCAAATGATTCGCCGACGATATCGTGATGATGCCGTTTTCGCCGGTGAACTTGATCGCGTTCTTAAAAAGGTTCCAGATGATCTGCTGGAATTTTGCCGGATCGGCCATGACATGGAAATCGGTCGCTTGCAGGTCGAGGCGCACCTCCAGTTTCTTCGCGCGCGCTTCGGCGGCGCAAATCTCGACCACATCGGCGATGGCCTGATGCGCATCCACGGATTCGAACTGGAGCTGTAGTTTGTCTTTCGTGATTCGGGTGAGATCGAGCAGGTCGTCGATGAGCTGACTTTCCAGCTCGATGTTTCTGCGCATCATCGCGAGAGTTGCATCGAGCTCCGCCGGCGGCTGGCGCTCGGTCTTCAAGGCATCGAGAGCGGCGAGAACCGGCGTGAGCGGCGTCCGCAGTTCATGCGAAAGCATTGCCAGGAAATTATCTTTGGTGCGGTTCGCGGCCTCGACCGTGGCCCGCTGTTGTTCGATCGCCGCCTCGGCGCGCCGCCGTTCTGCCATGCCCGCCGCCAGGGCCATGGCGGTGACGATGAGGATGGCCGTGGAAGTTTGCAGCATGAGGAGCGATTGATTTCCGCTTTCGGTGACGAACGGGCCGAAACCGCGCAGCGTGCCCCAAACGGCCACTGCAGAGAGAATGAAAATGCCGGTCGCAGTCTCACGCGGCGTAAATCGGAAAGCCGTCCAGATCACGATCGGGCCGCAGATGAATGCGATCGGATAATTTTTCGACGAGACCGGGAGCCAGCCGCCAAAAACCAATTGGCCCAGGAGAAACAACAATAAAAACAGTGAGATCACTTCCGCCACCGCCGCCCGGTCCCAGCGACGTGCCGATGCGGTGAACCAAAGAATGAGCAGCGGCGCGACGATGAAATCGCCCGTCATGTCGCCCAGCCACCAGGTCAGCCAGATCGCGCTGTAGTTCGCCCAATTCGCAAAACCGGCGAGGGCCAGACTCGTGACGCCGAGCGTTGGAGCTACCAGTGTGCTGATGACAACGGCCACCGCGAATTTGAAAACGTCCTGCGCTCGATCGAAGACGTGGGTGCCGCCGGCAAAACGTTGGATGAGCCAGACACCGACTACGGCTTCGAGTGTGTTTCCCGTGGCGATGCCGAGCGAGGTGAAAATATTTCCGGCCGTCGTTAGATTCACGACGAAGGCGCCGACGAAGATGGCAGGCCAGGCGCGGGAGCCGAGGACGAGCAAAGCGGCGAGGGCGATGCCGGCCGGCGGCCAGACTGGTGAGGCGCTGGCGTGGAGAAACGCGAGCTTCAGGCTGAACTTGGCCGCGACGAAATAGACGACCGTGAGAATGCCAACGGTCAGTGCCGTTCGAGTGCGTCGGGAATCCATTGCCGGGACCGGCTGCGAGTTCTTATCACAAGGGGCGGCGGTTTACAAACCGCCGTGGGCGATTTGGAAATCGCCCTTCCTTGGCAAGGCATGCCGCTGAGCAGGCGACCGCAAGTCAGTACTGCCGAACGTAAGGATACTTCGATTCGTTGCCGAGCTCGGGCGGGAATTCTTCATACCCGGCATGGATATAAGGAATGTGAGGCGGCAAAATCGGATAGTAGGTGCCGCGATTGACCGGGAACGGGAAGCTGAAAATCTCAAAAAGGCCCGCGTGAAAACGCATGTAGCTCCGGCCCAATCCGCGCACGACGCCGTAACCTGCGGCGGCGGAATTTCCTTCGCGATCGTTCACCCGCGCGATGGTGACGGGCAATTCCGCAATGCCGAAGACCAAATTCGAAACTCCACGGCCGAGCTTGCGCGTCGGGCCGTAATCGTTTGAGGGCGGATCCTGAATATCGGCGAGAGCAGAGGTCGCGAAACCGAAGATAATCGCAGCGGCGAGCAGATTTTTCATACGCGCATTTCAGCTAACTCATTTTGACGGGGC
>JBEEHT010000041.1:0-12586 GCA_041167545.1 Verrucomicrobiota bacterium | reverse complement strand
GATCGTTAAGCGCGGGCACTGAGGAGAACAACGGTCTCGCTCAGCGCGAAGAACCAAGGACATCATCACCAACAATCGATCCAAAAAAATATATGGCTGAACATTCTGGCAAAGACATTCTCTCAAGCGACGTCGAGATCAAAGGCTCGATCAAGTTTCAAAAGGAACTCCTCATCGACGGCAAAGTGGAGGGCGAAATCAACTCCGATGGCGTCCTGACCATCGGCGAGAACGCCAACATCCAAGGGGAGATCAAGACCAAGTCGATTACGGTTTACGGCAAAGTGGTGGGTAACATCACCGTTGCCGAACGTTGCGAGCTCAAATCGCGTTGCACCCTTCAGGGTGACTTGAAAGCGGCGCGTCTGGTCATCGAAGAAGGGGCCACCTTCATCGGAAAATCCGAGGTCACGAGCGTTGGCGCCAACAAGAGCGCTACTCCCGCGGCAGCGCGACCGGAGATCGTCCGGAATGAAGAGCCGGCGTCGCCACCGAAGTCGGCCTTCGGCGCACGAGTTTAGGCAGCCACCTTTCGCCAGAGCTGCCCCGTGGCAAAGTCGTCGCCTGCAAAAGTCAGTGTGGATTGTCCACACTGTGGCTTTAAGCAGATGGAGTATGCCGCGGCCAAGAGCACGATGTGCCGCCAGTGCGGCTCGCATTTTGCGCCCGCGACGCCGAAGCAGGAGATGCGTCTTCGTCCCAAAGACGAACCGGTCGAAGCCGCGCCCGATCCATCATTGTTCCGCAAGCTCGAAGGCTATTGGAACAAGCATCACAACTCGGAGATCGAATGTTTCGATTGCAAGGCGAAGCAGGAAGTCAGTTCCGCCGCCTCGTCCACATTTTGTCCGAAATGCAGCACGCACATCGATCTGCGCGACTACAAAGTCACCACGAGCTTCAGCCGCTCCATTAAGACCCAGGGCGAAATCCATATTACCGCGAAAGGCGATCTCAGCAGCAGCAGCGTGACGTGCCGCTCCGCGCTCCTCGAAGGCAAATTGCGCGGCAACATGCAATGCCTCGGAACGGCCACGATCAATTTCATCGGCAAGATTCCCGGACGGTTGAAGGCTGAGCATATTCTGGTAGATCGAAAATCTGACGTGCATTTTTTCCGTCAGGTCCGCGTCAAGAGCATCGAAATCAGGGGCAGGATGACGGGGGAAATCGTCGCGGAGGCGGCGGTCGTGATTCATCGCGGCGCGGTGCTGGATGGAAACGTGACGGCAAAATCGATTTCAGTGGAAAAGGGCGGGATCTTCACCGGCCAGTTGGTCATCGGCAGTGCCGGGCTCACCCAGGCGGAGCTTCTGCCCGAATCGAAATCGGCGGCCGCGCCGGAACCGATCGCGCCCGCGCCGGTGGCGCATCCTCTGCCCGCGACTTAGGCCGGGCTCAATGCAAAAACTGCGTCCACGCAGTCCCTACGAACGGCTCGGCGGTTTCGTCCATCTGCCGCGCTTGATCGATAAGGCCAGGCTCCATCGCAAAGGATTGCTCGATGGCTACAATTACAAAAGCACCGGGTTTGATAAGCATCTGCTCGCGTTCCTGAAATTAAATCCGGATGCATTTGAGGAGGCGGCCCATCGACTCGATGACGACGCCGCGATTCTCGATTGGGTCCAGAAAAACGGCTCGAGACATTCGCCGGAAGCGATCGAGCATTGGAACGAATCGATGATCGCGCGCCATCCCGAT
This sequence comes from Verrucomicrobiota bacterium, assembly GCA_041167545.1. Taxonomy (GTDB): domain Bacteria; phylum Verrucomicrobiota; class Verrucomicrobiia; order Chthoniobacterales; family UBA10450; genus AV80. The sequence goes on along the minus strand of JBEEHT010000041.1, from coordinate 10,882 downwards.
ACCGCCGCGAAGAAAGCGCGCTTTCTCCATTTCCTGAAGGAAGCCGGCGGCGCGGGCCGCAAGGATATCCGCACCTACTTCGATCTCATCGAGTTCGACGAGGGTCGCCTGAAGTAGCACAGGCATCTTGCCTGTGGGGCGAATAGGCATCTTGCCTGTTCCCTGACAGCGGGCAAGATGCCCACTGGCCCCACAGCCAAGATGGCTGTGCTACGCGGATGGCGCAGCATGCCGTCTTTACCTGACAAACTTCGCAAAGATTTGGTTCGCTTCTTCCAGCGTCTCTTTGCTGCCGATGTCGAACCAAGTCCCCTTAATCTGATACGCCTTCACCGGTTTGCGCTGGTAAAGCCACTGGATAAACCGGCCCGGCTGATCGGGATTATTCCCCGCGGCGATGTAAGTGGTGAAGAGCGGCACGATCTCGCGCGAAAAATAATAAAGCGCGATCCCGGCCAGAGTGTTCTTCGGTTCGGCCGGCTTTTCTTCGAATTGGGTAATGACGCCGGAAGAGTCGATCGTGATGCTGCTGTATTTCTTGATCGCTTCGAGATCGCCCACGTCGTACGTGGCGAGCGTCGCTTCGGACTTTTTTGCTTCCCGCGCGAAATCGAGCAGCGGCTCGCTGAAGAGATTGTCGCCCGCGACCACAATGAGATCGTTCTTCGCCAAATCTTCCCGAGTAATGACAAGAACAATATCGCCAATCGCGCCGAGCTTGTCCGAATCGTCGGTCGAACCGTCGTCGATGATCTTGATGGCGAAGCCGGATTGTTTTGGGCGATAACCCTCGGCCCACGCCTGAAAATCTTTCACGAACTTGCTGTTCGTCACGACATAAACCGTTTCGAGATCGGGGACGGCCGCGAGATTATCGAGGACCCAATCGATCATCGGTTTTCCGGCGACCTCGAGGAGCGGTTTCGCTTTGTGCAAGGTGAGGGGATAGAGCCGCGTGGCGTAACCGGCGGCGAGGATGAGGACATTCATGGAGTCGGAGAAACTAGGCGCAAAGGCCGATGCGGCTAGCTCGATTTCATTTCCGATTAATCGCGCGGCTGGCCGAGGGCGGCGCGCTGCAAGTGTTGCTGCAAGGCGGCGATTCGCGATGGATCGGTGATCTTTGCGCGCGTCGCGCGATCCGCGACATAAAAGGTGTCAATCGCCGCGCCTTTCTCGGTGCTGATGCGGGAGAGCGTGATGGAGACGCGTTCTTCGCCGAAAGCGGAGAGCAGATCGTAAAGCAAACCAAGCCGGTCGGGCGTTTGAATCTGAACGAGGGTGTAAGTCGGATGCGCCTTGTTTTCGACCGAGATGCGCGTGGGAAAATCGAGACCAAGGCCGGTGCGTTTTGCGATTCTGCTCCGGGCCTGCTCGAGGAGCGGAGCGAAATCAAAATTCTCGTCCGCGAGTGACGCGCGCAGGGTCGATTCGACCAGCGCCTGGTCGCGCTCGTCCGTTACCGCGCGAAACCTGGCGTCGCAGACGCGAAAGATATCGACCACCACGTTGTCACCGCGCGTGTAAATATCGGCGCTGAGAATGTTCAGCGGAACTACCGCTAGCGAACCTGCGATTTTGGCGAGGAGTTCCTGCCCGTCCCAGGCGCAGAAGGAAGCGATGCTGTGACCTTGCTCGGGGAATGCCTGCCACGAGACCGCCGGCGCGAGCGGTGGCTCGTCGCGCACGTAGAGGTTCTGCAGAAATCGCCGGAAAAGTTTCAGGTGCGCCACGATTTCATCCATGGCGAACGCGCGGAAATAATTGTCGGGCATCACTTCGAAATGGGCCTCGACCTCTTCCGCGTATTCGCTGCCCAGATGCTGCGTCACGCTGGTTTGCAATTGCTCGCGCTCAATTTTCGTTTGCTCGTAGAAAGCCTCCTGGTCGGAGAGATATTGCGAAGTCGAGTGATACAACGACCAGACGAGCGTTTCCTTCCAATCCGACCACGCATCCGCGCTCGTGCCCTGGCCGTCGGCAAGCGTCAGCAGCATCAAGGCATCAAGATTCTTTTGGTCCCGGACGATGCGCGCGAACTCTACCGCGGTTTCCGGGTCGTCCAGATTTCTCTGCTGCGCCATGTTCGAAAGCGTGAGGTGATGATCGACGAGCAGAACAAGCGAGCGCCGTTCCGCCGCCGAAAGGCGAAGCCGCACCGCCGCGCCCTGAGCAAAAAGCGCGCTCGCTTCGGAGTGCGGACGCGCGCCGACCGCACGTCCAGTATCGTGCAAGAGAAGGGCGAGATAGAGAACAAACGGGTCCTCCAATTTTTCAAATAACGCGCGGTAGGACCTCAGCTTTGGGTCCTCGGTTTGCATCACCTGATCGAGTTTGTCGATGCAGACCAGGGTGTGTTCATCCGCCGTGTAACGATGAAAAAATTCATGCTGCACCAGACAGGTGAGCTGGCCGAACTCCGGCATGTATCGCCCGAGAAAATCGACCCGATGCATCATCCGCAGGACCCGGCCGACTTTGCCTTTGCGCGAGACGATGCTCTTGAACGTTTGCTGCGGCGCCCGCGCGTTTCGAAATGTGCCGGTGACGACGCCGAGATTTCTGGTGAAGAGATCCGACAGGTCCGGGCTGAGATCGAGCTGCCGTTCCTGGGCCAACTGAAACACCTGCATCATCGCTTCGGGATTTTTTTCAAAAACATCCGGCTGCTGCGCAAAGAGCTGGCCCTGGCGAATGCGAAAGAGTCCCAGCTTTTCCTCCGCCGTTTTCAGCCGGGGCAGAAAGCTGAAGAGCGAGCGCGTCGTCCGCGACGACCGCCCGCTCGCGAATTGTTCCGTGATCCGCTCGGTCACGCGAAAAATATTTCGGGTGTGCCCATAGTAATCCTTCATCAGCGCTTCGTTGCGGAGCGAGCCGCGCTTTTGGGGATAACCGAGCCGCTGCGCGATCTGGTCCTGGAGGGTGAAATGCACGGTGTCGGTGGCGCGGCCGGTCGCGTAATGAAGGTCGGTGCGCAGACGCAGAAGAAAATCATAAGCCGCCTCGATCCGGCGCCGGTCGGCCTCGCTCAGCCAATCCTTGCCGACGAGATGAGTGGTGGTGAGCGCGCCTTCCTTGAAGAAGGTCATCCAAAGAAGATTTTGATAATCTCGCAACCCGCCGCAGCCGCTTTTCAGATGCGGCTCCTGCACGTAAACACTGTCGCCAAATTTCGCGTGGCGCGTCGCCTGGTCTTGCATGCGCAGCTCGACGTATTGGCGTTCGTAACCCCGCACGCAATGATCGCGAAACGTCTTCCGAAAGCGCCGCGCGAGCGCTTCATCGCCGGCGAGATGGCGCGATTCGAGCATCGCCGTTTTCGTGAGCATGTCGGTGTTCGCGAGGTCAATCGCTTCGGCGATCGAGCGAGTGGAGTGGCCCACCTTGAATCCGATGTCCCAAAGCAAATAAAGGATTTGTTCGACGACTCGCGCCGCATCCGGCGAAATCTCCGCGCCGTTTTGATCGTGGAGAAACATGATGTCCACATCGCTGAATGGATTGAGTTCCTTGCGACCGTAACCGCCGAGCGCGATAACGGTGAGGGGAAGGGGCGCCGCAGCTTTTCCATGCTCCGGCAGATTCGCCGCCGACGAAAAGATATGGCGCAAGAGAACGTCGATCAGCTCGACGCGAAGGCCGCAGATTTCGCGGCCACCGCCACCATATTGATGCCGCAAGCGGAGGCGATGCTCCTCGATTTTCAGAAACTTCTTGTAGAGCGGCAGCGATTCCGCCGGGCGCATGGTCCGCGCCGACGCGAGTTCACGCTCGGCATGCGCCAGAACTTTTCCGAGATGACGAGAAGCAGGCATGCTTTTGGAATCTCAAATGTAGAGGCGCTTGTGCCAAGCGCGTATCCGCCGACAGGCATTCGCCGCGGCGAACGCCTCTACATCTCACAGCTCGATCGCGTAGCGCTTCATCTTGTTGTAAAGCGTCGGGCGCTGGATGCCGAGGACTTGCGCGGCCTTCTTCTTGTTTCCGTGACACTGGGCCAGCGCCTGGATGATGGCGTTGCGTTCGAGATCGTCGAGGTTTTGGACGCCGCCGGCGCCGTTGGTATTGCGCTCGCTCTGCTGAAGCGCGGCCGGCAACTGCACTTCCGCGGGCAATTCTTTCACGCTGATCGTGTCCTTCCGCGCCAGGACTACGGCGTACTCGAGCGCGTTTTGCAATTCGCGCACGTTCCCGGGCCATGCGTAGTCGAGCAGTTTTTGAAACGCTTCGGGCGCGATCACCGGTTCCGGTTTGCCAAGCTCTCGCGCGAATCTTTTCAGAAAGGTGGAGACGAGCGGGGGAATATCTTCCTTCCGTTCGCGCAGCGGCGGGATCTCGATCTGGAAAGTGTTGAGCCGGTAGTAAAGGTCGGCGCGCAGCCGGTTTTCCGCGAGGGCGCTCGAGATCGGGCGGTTCGTGGCGGCGATCACCCGGAAATCGGCCTTGAGCGTTTTCGTGCTGCCGAGTGGACGATATTCGCGTTCCTGTAGGACGCGGAGGAAACGTGTCTGCAATTCCGGCGGCATTTCGGAAATCTCGTCGAGGAAAAGAGTGCTCCCAGCCGCCGCCGCGATCATGCCGGAAAAATCGTTCATCGCGCCGGTGAACGCCCCTTTGACGTAACCGAACAATTCCGACTCGATCATCGCCTGCGGAAAGGCGGCGCAGTTTAGTTTCACCATCGGCTTCTCCGCGCGGCGGCTCCGCGTATGGATGAAGTTAGCGATCACTTCCTTGCCCACGCCGCTTTCGCCCGTGATCAAAACGTTCGCTTCCGAAGGCGCCATCGCGTCCACTAATTCCTGGATCTCCTGCATCGCCTTGCTTTTGACCACCGGCGCCAGCCGGGTCTCGGCAATTTCGAGGCGCTTCTCGAGTTGCTGGGTTTTTTGGCGAAGCTGCTCGGTCTCGCGGAGGAGCGATTGTTTCTCGAGCGCTTTCTCGATCAGGCTGAGCAATTCCTCGGGCGCGTAAGGCTTGCTGATGAAATGATAAGCTCCCCGTTTGATCGACTCGATCGCATTGTTCAACGAATCGTGCGCGGTCAGAATGATCACCTGCGTTTCGGGATGCTCGTCCTTGATCTGCGCGAGCATTTCGAGGCCGTCCGCATCCGGCAATTGCAGATCGAGCAAAAGAACGGCAGGTGGTTTCTCCTTCAGCACGCGCAGCCCGTATGACGCTGTCGCCGCGGTTTCGGTTTGGTAACCGTGCCGGCCGAGAAGCGCTTCGAGGGTGAGCAGAATGGGCCGCTCATCGTCGATGATCAGAATGCGTCGGTTCTCAGCGGCCATGGTGGTGGGAACTCATTGTCGTGCGGCGAGGCTCATTCAGGAAGAGCAATCGACGTGCGCACGCCTCTTTTCATTCACCGGAAAACGCAGCCGGCTCCTTCGCCGGCCTCTTAATCCGGCGGAGCCAACGGAAGCGTTACCTTCGTGATCAGGCGGGATGCGCCATTGTCATAGCGTGCGTCTAACTCGCCCCGGTGCGCTTCGATGACTCCTCGCGCACGGTGAAGACCAAGACCGTAATGGCCGTGCCGAACTGAGCGCAACGGCTCCCGGCCCCAGTTTTCAGTGGAACCTTCGAACTTCTGCTTCGGTTCGTGGATCGTGAAAACAAAGCGGTCGTTTTCGATTCGGGCGGCGGCTGAAATGGCGCCTTCGCCCGGTTCGTGGCGAAAGGCGTTTGCGAAGAGCTCGATTAGCGCAGGCAGCAATAGTTGCGGATCGATATTCAAGGCGGCGTCGCCGACCTTGGCGTCCCATTGCACGTTCGCGCCTGTGTCGGGGAATTCGGCGGCCAGCTTCTGCCGAAGATCGTCGATGAAATCCGCGGCCGTGTAGGACATTTCGGTCAGCTTCGGCGTGCTCAAGGCGTTCGTAACGCTCTGCAAACTTGCGCCGATCTCGCTGATCATTTTGCGCAGACGCTTGATCTCCTCTTTCGACTCCGCATCGTCCACGATCTCGGCGAGGTAAGCGGATTGCAGCTCCGCGGCATTCAGATGGTTGCGAAGATCGTGAGCCAGTTGCCGCACAAATTTCACAACGTTCGGCAACGGGACCTGAATCTCGGGAGAGGGCTCGGGATTTTTTTGGGCACCTTCAGGCATGGCGAAAGCGAAGAATCAAATCCTAGCGCAAGCACCGTTCAGCGACAACGAACAACGGTTCCAGAGCGCAATGGAGCCGGCCTGTCCTCAGGCCGGAGGGATGACGCTAACGTTTCGTTTCGTTCGCCTCGAGATGACGCAAAATGTGAAACACATCTTCCGGATCTGCGTCCAGCTCACGGGCGATTTCTTCCGGCGTCTTTTTTGATTCGGCACCGAGAAGTTTCTGCACCCGGCTCTGTAACTCAAGCACTCGCGTCGCCGCTTTCTTCCCGGCTTCCACACCCGGCTGGTGATAGGCGTTGATGTTAACCAGGGTCGCGTAGAAGCCGACCGCGCGTTCGTAAAGCGCGATCATCGCGCCGACATAAAACGCGGTCACTTCCGGGATCGTGATCGTGATCGATTCGCGCCCGCTCTCATACAAAGCCGCTCGGGTTCCGCGCAAAAATCCCTGCAGATAATCGCCGCTCGTCACGCCTTCCTCGACGTCGAAGCGGCCTTTCGACCGGTCTTTTCGCACCTCGACGAAGGTGACGAAAAAATTCAGAACGCCGTCGCGCAGTTGCTGCACATAAGCATGCTGGTCGGTCGATCCCTTGTTTCCATAAACGGCGATTCCCTGGTGGACCACGTTGCCATCCAGGTCCTTCTCTTTGCCTAACGACTCCATCACCAGTTGCTGCAAATACTTGCTGAACAACATGAGCCGATCTTTGTAAGGCAGGATGACCATGTCTTTCTGGCCGCGGCCGTTGCCGGCGTAATGCCACATCAGCGCGAGAACCATCGCCGCGTTTTGCATTGCGTCGGGCGCGCGCGTTTTCGAATCCATGGCTGCGGCGCCGGCCAGAAAGTCAGCGATGTCGAATCCTTCCAGCGCCGCCGGGACGAGACCGACCGCGCTCATGATGGAGGTGCGTCCGCCGACCCAATCGTGCATAGGAAAACGGGTCAGCCAACCATTCTTCTCGGCATATTTGTCCAGCTCGCTGCCGACACCGGTCACGGCGACCGCATGTTTCGCAAAGTCGAGACCGGCCTGTTCGTAACGCGCCGCGGTCTCGAGCATTCCGTTGCGCGTCTCTTTTGTTCCGCCGGATTTCGAGATGACGACTGTGAGCGTGTGCGCGAGGTGATCGCCGATCCGGTTGAATACGCGATCGAACCCGTCGGGGTCCGTGTTATCGAGAAAATAGATATCGACCGGATCGCTCGCCTGGCCCAGCGCATCGGCAATGAACTGCGGTCCCAGCGCCGACCCGCCGATCCCGACCAGAAGCACGTGCCCGAATTTTTCGCTTTTCTGAGGCGCGATTTTCCCGGCGTGCACATCGGCCGCGAAGGCTTTGATCCGCGCGTTCGTTTCCTCAATGCCGGTCCGGAGCACGGCGGTAGGCGCGAGTTGCGGATCGCGCAGCCAATAATGGCCGACCATTCGCCCTTCGTCCGGGTTCGCAATGGCGCCGGCTTCGAGGTCGCGCATCGCGGCCAGTGCTTTATCCACGAGCGGCTGCATTTTTTGGAGGAACCCGTCCGGGAAACGCATGCGGCTGATGTCGATCGAGAAATCGAGATCGTCGTAACGGAGAAAATACTTTTGAAAGCGCGGCCAAAGTGAGCTGGAAGCCATCCACTCTGTTTAGCAGAAGGAGGGCGGCGATTGGAACGATTGTTTTACAGAGGCACGCCCAACCAGAACGCGGAATGAGCGCCAAAATGGGATCGCAACCGGCAGAAAAAGTGCCCAAAGGCAGTTGGCGGCTGATTACATTTCTGTCATGCAGGACTGCCGCTCCCTCGTGTTTTGGTTTCGGCAACCTTGGCTGGAAGCAGCCTTACCAAAAATTAGCATCCGACCCGCCCCTCAGGTTCCGAACTAAGGAATAACCCCGTAAGCCGAAAGGAAATCCCGATGCGCAGAAATTCCACGACTCAAGCCGGCATCTTTAATCCACGCATTTTCGCCGCCTTCGCCTTATGTGCGAGTGGCGTCCTGCTCGCAATGGTCAGCTTTGCGGCGGTCAGCGGGAACGCCACCGTCTCGGTTGCGAACCCCGTGGTCACGTATGATGCGGGTCCCTTCTTTCAAGCAAATCAATCGCCTCTCGGGCTGGGCCAACTCGATTCCGGGCCGCGTTGCGACGACCTGGCGTTTCCCTGTGACGATCGACTCCTTACGATCTCGCTGCCGGCTGGCTACACGGCGGCTCATCCCTTTGCGGGCGTAAAAGTCACGCTGACCTGGACCGATTCGGGCGCGGGCCAATCGGATTACGACCTCTACATTTTTAGAACCCCGCGGGCCGATTGCACACCGAACAATTGCACGCAAACCGACGGAACCCAGCAGGCCGACCACCAATCCACGAGCAGTGGCAACGTTCCTGAAGCGGCGACGATTTTTCCGCTGGTCGATGGGAATCACACCTACACGGTCCGGATCAATCCATTCCAGCCGACGGGCGAAACCGTGCACGTGAGGATTGAGCTGCTGCCCGGCGGTGGCGATGCCGTGCCCGGTTTCGGCGGGCCCGATCCCACGCAGCCGGGTGTCCCGCGCTATCAAAATTTTTATGCGCCGCCCGGCACTTCCGCGCAGGATAATGTCCAGGGCGAATTCAATATTGGCTTCAACCCGAAGTCGGGCCGGATCATGACGATGAACAACGGACCGATCTGGCGCTTGACTCCGCCGGAAAAAAATACGCCGGCCAAACCGGAATGCTGCGAAGCAGTGTGGGAGGATAAGTCGACTGCTTCACTTAATATCGGGCTCGATCCGATTTTGTGGACCGATCAAAAGACAGGCCGCACCTTTGCTGCCAACTCGACCGCCGGCGCTAATGCGGTCTACGCCTACAGTGATAACGACGGTGATGCCTGGACAGAAGGCGGCGCCTCTCCTCCGAATGGCGGAGCCGATCATGAGACCATCGGTTCCGGGCCATACCCGGCGTTATTGAGTCCCGCTCTAACTACCCCGGTGAACCAGGGTGAGCAGGTGTTCTATTGTTCGCAGGACATCGTCGGTCCCGCCAGCTGCCAGCGCAGTGATACTTTGGGCGCGAGTTATGGGCCCGGCGTTCTGGCCTATGACGGCACGACTACTCACTGCGGTGGCCTTCACGGCCACCTCCATATTGCTCCCAACGGCACCGTGTGGCTGCCGGTTAATCAATGTGATGGTCTGCAGGGCGGCGCCACCAGCGCCGATGCCGGCGCTACCTGGCAGGAGTTCAGGGTTCCTGGCGCACTCTCGCAGCAGCAGGGCGCCGATCCTTCTATCGCCATCGATAGCGATAGCACCGCCTACTTCGCCTATGTTAACAACGAGCCGGTTGCCCCTGGTCGAATTCCCGAAGGGCACGTGCACGTGAAAGTGAGCAAGGATGGCGGCCTCACCTGGATCAACGACTTCGATCTCGGCGCTTCGCATGGAATCAGGAATGCCGTGCATGTCGAGGCGGTGGGCGGCAGCTCTGGCCGCGCGGCGGTCGGCTTCTTCGGCACGGATATCCCGGGACCGTATCAAGACGACACCTTCACGGGTGTCTGGTATGCCTTTATGTCCACCACCTATGATGGCGGTAAGACATGGGTCACAGTCAACGCTACGCCTAACGACCCCGTTCAACGCAATACCGGTGTCTGGCAACAGGGTGGGGGGCGAGCCGATCGCAATCTGCTCGACTTTAACGAAATCACAGTCGACGACAAAGGACGCCCGCTCTACGGCTATAGCGATGGTTGTGTGACTGCGGCATGCATCGCAGGCACGGCTGCGAACGACTACACTGCCTACATGGCTGTCGCGCGCCAGACCGGAGGGAAGCCATTGTTCGCCAATCTCGATCCCGTCGAGCCCGCGCTGCCGAAACCTTCCTGCTTATCAGGCACGCGCGATTCTTCTGGATCGCATCTCACTTGGAAGGCGCCGGACAATGGTGGCTCGAATATCATTAAGTATCTCATCTACCGGGGGACCACCGCCGGGGGAGAAGGAGTAATCCCGCTCGGCCAAACCGTTGGCCGGACAACTTTCCTCGACTCGACGGCGGATCCTGCGGTGCCGGACTACTTCTATATTGTGAAGGCAGTTAATGGAGTGGGCGCCGGCATCGGTGCGGCGAGCAATGAAATCGATCTGAAGCTTGGGGCGACACCGCCCATCGTCCTGCCGTTTTCCTGTAGTGGCGTTAACGTGGTGACCGATGCCGCGGGCGACGCTCGTAATCCTGCCGGCGTCGGCGGGAACACTGATCAGGCCGACATTACCGGGATCTCATTCTCGGTGAACAGCGCGAAGACGATCCTGACTACGAAGATGATGTTGAGGAATCTTTCCAACACTCCTACTCCGGGTACCACCTCGACCCACTACCTGGTCATCTGGAAGTCCAGCGATGGAAAGACCTACGCGACCAGGATTGTTGAACCAGGCGACCCGAGCGGCTCGCTTGGAATCACCTACGGTGAGTACGATACAGCGGGGGATGCATTCGTGAGTGGAACTACCCACGCGACAACGGGCACCTTTAACCCCGGACCTAATGGCACTGTTACAGTGGATGTGCCACTAAGCGCCATCGGTAATCCGCCGATCCCGATTTCCGATCCGGCCGGCAACTCTGCGGTGACCAACCCTTATGGATTAACGGTTGGTGGAATAGGAGCGGCCGGCAGCGGACTTAGGTTCACAGCGCCGATGGATCGCGCGCCGGACAGCGGATTTGGTCAGAAATGGGCCGTTTGCCTGCCGGC
>JBEEHT010000040.1:0-7023 GCA_041167545.1 Verrucomicrobiota bacterium | reverse complement strand
AGCGATCCGCGAATTGGTCGGATCGATATCGTAGAGCTCGAACAAGCCCACGCCGGTGGTGTCGTTCACGCCGCGTAGAACCACCGTATAACTCCCAGGCGCCAGGGTGCGGACAATCACTGCCTCATGCTCGTCACTCGGCGCCAAAGCGGTCTCGATCACGTCCGTGCGATGAGAATTCCAGTTATCATTGGAAGCGATCAATCCCCCCGAATCATGAAGCTCGAGGACTGGATCCGCCATCGCTCCGGTCACGTTGGACGCTACCAGGGATGGGCCAATCGCCCGAACCACCACTTTTTTTGGCTGGCTCCCTTGAATAATAAACCCGCCGATTTCGACGTCGTCAGCCGCTTGCACGAAGGCACGCGTCGAAACATTCAAGAGGCTATAGGGCGGAACCGGAACGGCCTGGACGTTGATAGGATAAAATAACAGGCGCGGTGGATCGCCGTTCCAACCAGCGCCGCAGGCGATAACATACGAATTACCGGCATCCACTCCGAGGTATTCGTACCCATAGGTTTTCGGAGGCAATGCAATCGTGCGGACGAGTTGGCGCGTCGCAGCGTTGTAAACCGCAATTTGTTGCCCGGCGTTTCGCACATTGACCAGTTGAAAGATGAGCGAATCATCCTGCGCGAAGATGGCATAGTTATAAGGGTCTCGCGGGGACTGAAGCAAACCCAGCGGCTGAGTAATATTCCTTGTCTCGTATTGGTTGGTTCCCAATAGACTGGTCCAAAAACAAAGGCGGCTCCCATCATGGCTTACCGAAAGACTGCCAAGATTGCCCGACTGCTTATATGCCTGAAGAAGCATCGGTGTGGATGTCGAAACGTCGTATTTGTGAATCCCTGGAAACGCCGGTGATTGACCGACGTAAAGCGTCTTGCGATCGGGACTGATCTCAACGGAACAGTAATTGGGTATGCCCGGGGAGGGTGGCTCCGTATCAAAACGCGCCTGGAGAGCGCCGCTCGTGGCGTCCAGTTGCAGCATCCCGGCATTCCAGCTCGGGCAATAAAGGCGATGATCCAGACCCTCCCGAATTCCACCGACACGTTCCGTCGTCAGCAGGTCCGGCAACGCGGTAAGACTTTCCAAGTCAATTTTTCCAATCGTGTTGTTGGTCCGGACGAACCACAGGATCTTTCCATCTGGGGAAATGCTCAGGGTCGTCGCAACGTAATGGTCGGAGATTGGAATGGTGGTCACTACCCTTGGCGAAGCAGTATCCACCACTGCGATGGAAGAACCGCTCGCGACATAGAGGCGATCTCGCATCGAATCAGTCGCCATTGGTCCGTTGCCTACGGGCAGTGTCAGGCTCGGGTCATCGTACTTGGGAGGGATGGGATTCGGAAGAACGATGAAGCTGAGGCGAGCGGTCGCTTCGCCAAATGGTCCACGAGCGAAGACAGTAACGTAATAAGTACCGCTGATCGTCGCCACTCCACTGATCAACCCGGTGTTTGCATCCAGTTCCAACCCGGGAGGCAAACCAGTGGCTTCGTAACTCGTAGAGGTCTTCGAAGACGTAATTTGATAATTAAAATTATTCCCCACTGCCACCCCCGAGGGATTCGAATTACTGGTTATAGTGGGACCGATAACAACAATCCGAACAATCGCTAGAACGTCCCTCGGAACTCCATGTGCTATTACGGTCACATCATAGGTTCCGCCCGCCGTCGGGATACCGGAAATTCGTCCCGAAGAGTCGATTTGAAGGCCGGGCGGCAGAGGACTGGCATCAAAACTCGAAGGATTATTGTTCGCGGTAATTTGATAGACAAAGCTATCACCTGCCTGGACGCTGAAAGGGAAGAGATTGCTGGTAATCCTTACAGCATATAAGGATCTCGCCCCCGCAATGTCGTCGTCGGCCAGATGATCGAGATCGCCGATGATCGAATTCATCAAGGCGGTGACGTTTTGGCCGTGTTCGTCGGGGTGGGTGAGCCCGAGCACATGCCCAAACTCATGGAGCGCGACGCGATGGAGATCAAAGGTCGCAGTCGGGCCTGAACCCTGAACCGGACCGCGATGGGAATTCCAATTTCGTCCGCTGTGAAAGATCACATCTGTCTCGGTGAAAACCCCGCTGCCGCTGTTCGAATAATTGATCGTCACGGCGAGAGTGTTGCTGCCCCACGCGTCGCCATAAATGGTGCTCGAGAAGAAAACAGAATTCGCCCCATCGCCGCCAGACGGGGCAACCGCTGGAGCTTCGACGAACTTCACGGTATCGATGTATTGGTTCCAAATGGCGAGCGCATCCGCCGCCGATGCATTCCAGGAAGCGCTGCCGTCCTGAAAAGCGACTGGAGGACGGTTAAGACCCAGGTTCATGCCGACCTGCGAGCCGGATGGCCAGCGATAACCGTTCAGTGAAAACGCAAAAATATTCTTCGGGGTGGTGAGGAGAAGAGCATAAGCCAGCCAACACGCGATGATTGAGCAGCGCGCGAAGATTCGGCCGCGGCAAGGGATAATGCGCGCGAACGCACGGCGCGCTTGACCAGTCTGGGGGCGCATGAGGCGCGTGTTGTAACGGGCAAGACGTATTAATCTAGCGCTTTTTTTCACCCTTTCTGGGGGCCCGCTCGGGCCGTCTCGTTACGCTGTAATCGGTCGCCGGTCGTCCGCTGATCGCTTCGAACCGAGCGCGTGCCGGACAAAATTTTGCCCGATTTCCCACATCGGACCGGGGAATTTCCGGCACTCGGTCAGGACATCGTCGAGCGCAGTGACAAACATTTCGACTTCGCGTTCGCCAATGATGAGCTGCGGCAGAATTTTCACCACGTCCATGGCGTGGCCTGCCACCTGAGTCAGGATGCGATGCTTGCTCAACATCTGGGTCACGACCATTTGCGCGAAGAGAACCTTGTCGACTTTGTGCAACAGCTTCCATCCCATCTTAAGTTTGAATTCCGTCGGCTCCTGGAACTCGACCGCGATGAGGAGCCCTTTGCCGCGCACTTCTTTGATAAAGGAATGCGTCGCGCGCAGCGCGTCGATCCGCTCCATCAGGAGGGCGCCCATCTTCGCGGAGTTCTCGACCAGCTTTTCGTCGTCAAGCACTTCGAGTGACGCCAGCCCGCACGCCATCGCCAGATTGTTTCGGCCGAACGTCGTCGAGTGCACGACGCAACGGTCCATCCGGCTGAAGGTCTTCTGATAAATCTCGCGCCGGGTGACGATCGCGCCGCACGGGACGTAACCGCCGCTCAGACTCTTCGCGAGCGTGATGATGTCCGGCTCGAGATTCCAATGTTCGAACCCGAACATCTTCCCGGTGCGCCCCAGCCCGGTTTGGATCTCATCGCAGAGAAACATCGTTCCGTGCTTCCGGCAAAGTTCCTGGGCGCGCTGGAAAAAATCGGTCTTCGGCGACTTGCAGCCTTTGCCCTGGACCGGCTCGATGACGAAAGCCGCGACATCGCGTTTCGCCAGTTCCCGCTCGAGCGTCTCGATATCGTCCAGGGCGACGCGCGTTTCGAAGCCTTCCATGAGCGGGCCGAAACCTTCGGTGAAACTTTCGCAGCCCATGAGCGAGAGCGACCCCAGGCTGAGCCCATGGAATGCGCTCTCGAGCGAGATCACGCGTTTTCGTTGCGTGGCCGCGCGCGCAAACTTCAAGGCGCCTTCCATCGCCTCGGTGCCGGAATTGCAAAAGAAAACCGCGTCGAGATGCGGCGGCGTGCGCTTGGTGACCGCCTCGGCCAGCAGTCCGCTGAGGAGCGAGCAATCCATCTGCACCATGTTTGGCAGATCGAGCTCGAGCACGTCGCGAATCGCCTTCTTCACCACCGGATGGTTCCGGCCGATGTTGAACACGCTATAGCCGCTCAGGAAATCGAGGTAAGCGGCGTTATCCATGTCGTAGAGATAAGCGCCCTCACCGCGGGCGTAGACTTTGTCGAAACCGATGACCCGCTGCGCGGCGACGAGCGTGCGGTTGAGGTGGCGTTCGTGGAGTTGGTAATTCTCTCCCAGCCGCGCCGCCACGATCTCTTTCAGCTCGAATGCCATCGATTGCTTGTAGCTGATTTAGCCGCGAAACGCAACGCGGCGGGGCCGGACAACAAAAAGCCGCAGACGTCACACGGACGTCTGCGGCTTCCCGGTTATTGTTTTGGTCGCTTATTCGTCGACAACCACGCGCGTGACTGTGCGCGTTTCGCCGGTGCCGTCATAATAAACGTGCACGTTGGCGCCGGGTTTGATCAGCGAGGCTTCGATTTCTTTTCCGGCCTTGTTCACGTAACGCACCGTCTTGCCCAGCACATAGCTGATCGGATCGGTCACCCCGACCTTGCGGACCACAATGGTCTTGCCCGGCTCGAAGGTGGTGACGGTTCCATCCGTTGAGGTGGTGGTCGTCGTTGTGGTCGATTCAGTCGCGACGGGATTCTTCTTCGTTGTCGTCGACTCCGTTGTCGTCGTGCTTGTTTGGGCGAACGCGAAAGGCGCGATCGCAGCGCAAGCGAGAATTAGCATGCTTTTTTTCACAATATAGTTCCCTTCTATTTTGTTGATGTGATGACAGTTTGGATTCGTTTCCAAACTACTAACCGGACGGCCCGTGAGAGGTCTCGCCCGGTCAAGGTTGGACTGCCCGGGCCGCTCTCGTATTCAACGAATCTCGAATCTCGCGAACAACCGTAAAATCTTTCGAGAGTTGAGCCGTAGGTCACATCAGCTAACGTGCGCAACAGATGCTCGAGGAGACTTACCGCATCGCGCGAAACCAATTGCTCGGCGGCGGTCTTTGGACCTTGTGGCTCGCGCGAGAAGAGAATGGCGACCTGGTTTTCCACGGTTGGGCCATTCCGCCCGACGATCTGCCGATGCCGCTGCGGTTTTTCGTGAATGGGATTGAATGTCCTATCGTGGAACGCCCCGCAGACCCGGCCGTCGACACCGTCGTGGAACGCTACGGATTAAGCGGCGACGCTACTCGATATAACTTTCGTTGCGCCATGCCGATGAGCCGGCTCGGCAACGCGGAGACTCTGCGAGTTGAATTTCGACCGGGCTCCGGCCGGGCATTATCACCTTACCAGGATTGGTATTTGCGATTGACGCCGGGGTTGCAGGCGGAGCCGGAACGCCGGGTTCGTACCGCGGGCACTGCCGATCCAATCCTTTTCGAATCGTTGGGATTCACTGACTGCCTCACGCTGCGTCGAGCGCTCCAGGATTATTTCGAGCGCGATTACGCGGACTACGCGGCGATCCTCGACTGGGGGTGCGGCTGCGCCCGGGTAACGCGTTTCGTCGGCGAACTTGCACCGCGAAAATTAACCGGCGTCGATATTGACCCGGACAACATCGAGTGGTGCAAAAAAAATATCGCCGTGGCGGAGTTTGCTCGCATCGATCTCGATCCGCCCCTGCCATTCGCGGACGGAGGTTTCGATCTGGTTTACGGGATTTCGGTGTTCACCCATCTTTCCGAAACCGACCAGAACCGCTGGCTGGCAGAATTGCAGCGCATCACCAAACCGGGCGCCGCCGTGTTGATGTCGATCCAGGCCGAAATCGCTTTTCTGCGGGCGGACGGCGATTTTCAGCGCTTCCTCGCGCTGGAGCAAACCGGGTTCCACGTTTACGGCCGCTGCCCCGATCTCGATGAGGTGTTGCCGGAGGTGAAGAAGACCGATTACTACAAAAACGTTTTCCACAGCCGGCGCTACATCTACCAACATTGGAACCGCTATTTCGAAATCGTCGATGTGATCGACGGCGCAATTGCCGGATACCAAGACCTCGTGGTTATGCGGCGGCGCTGAAAGAAGAGGGCGTTCCGGCGTTGCCGGGAATTGTGGAATCAAATCGTGTCGGCTAACGTGCGAGCACAATGCCCGCCGCCGAACCGAAAGTGACTCCCGAGCTCGTCGCGAAGCACGGCCTGACCCCGGAAGAATTCGAGCGGATCAAAAAGATCCTCAGCCGCGAACCGAATTTCACCGAGCTGGGAATCTTCTCGGTGATGTGGAGCGAGCATTGTTCCTACAAGAATTCGAGAAAGGAGCTGAAAAAATTTCCGACGACCGGCCCGAACATTCTGGTGAAGGCGGGGGAAGAAAACGCGGGCGTGATCGATATCGGCGATGGCTGGGCGGTGGCATTCAAGATCGAAAGCCACAATCATCCGAGCGCGATCGAGCCCTTCCAGGGCGCGGCCACCGGCGTGGGCGGAATCATTCGGGACATTTTCACAATGGGTGCGCGACCGGAGTTTCTGCTGAATTCATTGCGCTTCGGACCGATTACAGAAGATGCGGGATCCGAGATTCGAGATTCGGGATCAAAAGAATCATCTCGCATCCCGCATCCCGCATCTCGCATCGCCGCTAACAGGCGGCTCTTCACCGGCGTGATCGCCGGCATCGCGCATTACGGCAACTGCATCGGTGTTCCGACGATCGGCGGTGAAATTTATTTTGACGAAAGCTTCGAGGGTAATCCGCTCGTGAATGTTTTTTGCCTGGGCGTGCTGCGGCATGAACAGCTCGCGCGCGGCGCAGCCAGCGGCGTTGGGAATCCGGTTTTCTATGTCGGCGCGGAGACAGGTCGTGATGGGCTCGCGGGCGCGGCCTTCGCTTCGCGCGAGCTAACTGAGGAATCCCGCGAAGACCGCCCGGCCGTGCAGGTGGGCGACCCGTTCAAGGAGAAATTATTGCTCGAAGCGTGCCTTGAACTGCTCGCGACGGATGCCGTCGCGGGCATTCAAGACATGGGCGCAGCCGGGCTCACTTGCTCGACCTGCGAAACCGCCAGTCGCGGCGGCACCGGCGTAGAGATCGATCTGGCGAAAGTTCCCAAACGCGAGCCGGGCATGACACCGTACGAAATTTTGCTGAGCGAATCGCAGGAACGGATGTTGATCATCGGTAAACGCGGCCGCGAGAACGTCGTGCGTGAAGTCTTCGAGAAATGGGACGTGCCGTGCGCGGAGATCGGTCGCGTGACTGATGACGGGATGATGCGGGTGCGGAACAACGGTTC
>JBEEHT010000039.1:0-150030 GCA_041167545.1 Verrucomicrobiota bacterium | reverse complement strand
ATTCGTTCGTTGCGTCGCCCGGTTACACCGTGGCGTCGAGGTCGACGAGAATCTCGCGCGGCTTCGCGCCTTCGCCGGGCCCCAATATGCCGCGCTGCTCCAGAATATCAACGATCCGCGCCGCGCGAGTGTAGCCGAGCCGCAACCGGCGTTGGAGGAGCGAAGTCGAAGCGCGTTTTTCCTGCCGGATAATCTCGAGGCATTTCTCGACCAGCTCTTCGTCTTCTTCGGTCACGTCTTCGGCGGATGCGGTGGAGAGCTCGAGTTTATCCTGAATCGAGAGATCGAATGACGGCGGGCTTTGGGCGGAAACGAACTCCACCAGCCGGTGAATTTCTTCGTCGGTAACGAGAACGCCTTGCGCGCGGATGAGCCGCGACGTGCTCGGCGGCAGATAAAGCATGTCGCCCTGGCCTAACAAACGGTCCGCGCCGTTCTCATCGAGGATAACGCGGCTATCGATCTTTGACGCGACCTGGAATGCGATCCGGCTCGGGATGTTCGCCTTGATGACGCCGGTGATGACGTCGGCACGCGGCGTTTGAGTGGCAACGATAAGATGAATGCCGGCCGCGCGCGCCATCTGGGTGATGCGCGCGATCGCGCTTTCCACGTCCGCCGGCGCCGTCTGCATCAGGTCCGCCAGCTCATCGATGATGATGACGATGTAGGGCATCCGATCCGGAATGATCAGATCGTCATCGCGCGGGACTTTGATTCCATTGGAGGGGCGAGCTCCCGCGAGCCCGGCGTCGCTGGAGCTCCGCCCTCCATCAGTGGAGGACGCATTAGCAGCTTCATCCAATTCCTTCTGCGTCTTCTTCGCCGGCCGGCCGTTGAAGCTCGTGATGTTGCGCACGCCGGCCGCCGCGAAAATTTTGTAGCGCTTCTCCATCTCATCGATCACCCAGCGCAACGCCAGTAACACCTTTTTCGGATCGGTCACGACCGGAATGACCAGATGCGGCAACGCGTTATAAACCTGCATCTCGACCACTTTCGGATCGATCATGATGAAGCGCAGTTCTTCCGGCGTGAACCGGAAGATCATGCTCGCGACGAGCGCATTGATGCAGACGCTCTTGCCGCTGCCGGTTGTTCCCGCGACCAACAGGTGCGGCATTTGCGCCAGATCGGCGATGATCGTTTTGCCGTAAACATCCTTGCCGAGCGCGAGCGGGAGTTTGGCTTTCGTCTTCGCTTCTTCCCAATCCTGCGATTGGAGCAACTCGCGCAGCGTCACTTTCACTTTCCGCGTGTTCGCCAGCTCGATTCCCACCGTGTCCTTGCCGGGAATCGGCGCGAGAATATTGATCCGCTCGGCGCTGGTAGCGCGCGCCAGGTCGCGTTCGAGCGCGACGATCTTGTCCACCCGCACGCCTTTCGCCGGGTAGACTTCGTAGCGCGTAATGGTCGGGCCTTTCGTAATGTCGCCGGCCGCGACGGCGATGCCGAACTGCGCCAGGGTTTCGATCAGCGTCCGCTGGATTTGCTCGAGTTCCGCAGGATCGGCGGCCGTCCGGCCTTCCGTGTCGTGGGCATCAAGTAAATCGAACCCCGGCAGTACGTAATTCTCAGCGTCCCAGGTTTGGCTCGTTAGGCCGGCGAGCTGCTTTCCTTTCTTCTCCGGGCCGCGCAATTCCGCCAGGGATGGTTTTCGGCGGGCCGCTTCCTCCGGCAGCGCGGTGGTGTCCACCACCTTGGGCTTCGGCCGATTCGCCAATTCCTCGGGCGAAACAAAG
Organism: Verrucomicrobiota bacterium; assembly: GCA_041167545.1. Classification (GTDB taxonomy): domain Bacteria; phylum Verrucomicrobiota; class Verrucomicrobiia; order Chthoniobacterales; family UBA10450; genus AV80. The sequence continues at coordinate 148,288 of JBEEHT010000039.1, read as the reverse complement.
ACTCCGGCAGGCTCGGGCACCGGCGCGCCCTTTTTCTTCAACTGCTTCTCGATAACGCGCTGCTGTTTCACGAGCTCCTGCTGGCTGATCTCCAGCCGTCCTTTCAAATCCGATTTGCGCAGCCGGCGCTTCAACTGCCATTCGCGCAACGCGACCATGCCGTTGCGCATGCCCACGACCGTCTGCCTGACTATGTGGATCGGCCGCAGCCCCGTCATTAAAATGAGACTGCTGACGTAAATTCCGGTGAGCAGAATAATCGAGCCGACGCCGCCCATCCAGGTGAGCAGCATTTTTTTTCCAATGAAGTAGCCGACCCATCCGCCCGGTCCCTGGATATTGAAGGCGGTGCGCCAGCCTTGGAGATGTTGGGTTTGTAACTGGAGCAAACACGCGCCGGAGACGATGAAGAGCACGATCCAAGGGATGCGTGGCGTCACCCGCAAATTGGAGTGAAACAACTTCGCGCCGCCGAAGCCGAGCAGGACCACCGCGAGCAAATAAGAAGCGGCGCCGATCATCAGGTAGGAGAAGCCGGCGATGATCGCTCCGAACGGGCCGATGAAATTTTGCGCGGGCCGGTTCGGCGGCGAGACGTGGCTGAAGGGGACCCACGACGGCAAATCCTTTGGCGCGTAGGAAATCAGCGCCAGGAAAAGCAGGGTACCGACACCGAGAAGAATGAGAGCGAAGACTTCGTTCCAGGCGTTGTTTTTGGTAGTGCGAGCCACTGCGGCTCATAGTAATCCGACGATGTGCCCTTTCAATTCGCAATCTGCTTTCCTCCTTGCGCCGTCCAAGCCTCGCCGCTTACTGTGCCAAACCTTATGCGATTATTTCTTCGCAGAGCCGGTCTCATTCTCGCAACCGGCTCCTTAGTCTTCTTCCTTTCCTGCGAGCGCCATCGCGTCGGCGAACTGCCGCTGGAAGAACACGCAAAAGTTCCAGCGGAAGATCATGCCGCGACAACGCCGCACATTTCGCCCTCGCCCGCGCCGCGCTCGACGCCCGCGAATTTTTTCCCGGATAAACCCAAACCGTAACCAGACAGGAACGACGCATGGCTAGTCACCAATACGCCACCAAACCGCCGAACATCAGCACGATGCCTCCCGGCGTTCCGTACATCATCGCGAACGAAGCCGCGGAGCGGTTCTCGTTCTACGGGATGCGATCCATCCTGATCATTTTCATGACGCAGTACCTCGTCAAGAGTTCCGGCGCCTCCGATCAGATGGGTGACGCCGAGGCGCGGCAGAATTTTGCCCTCTTTGTTTCCGCTGTTTACTTCCTGCCAATTCTCGGCGCTATCCTCGCCGAAGGTTTCATCGGAAAATACCAGACGATTTTCTGGCTCTCGATTGTTTATTGCTTCGGGCATTTCGCGCTGGCGCTCAACGACACGCGTTTGGGCTTGATCATTGGGCTCGGATTGATCTCTTTCGGCGCGGGCGGGATCAAACCCTGCGTTTCCGCGAACGTCGGCGACCAATTCGGCGAGTCGAACAAGCATCTGCTCTCGAAAGTCTTTGGCTGGTTCTATTTTTCCATTAACGCCGGCTCGTTTATTTCCACAATTGCGTGCCCGTTTCTCCTGGCCGATCCCCGCTTCGGACCTCGGTGGGCTTTTGGTATTCCCGGCGTCTTTATGGTCCTGGCCACGATTTTCTTTTGGGCCGGGCGCAGGAAATTCGTTCACATTCCACCGGGCGGTTTGGGTTTCGTAAAACAAATCTTCAGCCGGGAAGGCCTGGGCGCGCTGTTTCGTTTGGCGATTGTTTATGTATTTGTGGCCATGTTCTGGTCGCTTTGGGATCAGAGCAGCGGTGGATCCTGGACGCTTCAGGCGCAGCACCTGGATCTGAATTGGTTTGGGATGACCTTGCTTCCCGCCCAGGTGCAGACGGCGAACCCAATCCTGATTCTGCTTTTCATTCCGCTGGTCAACTACGTTATCTATCCGCTGGTCGATCGATTTTTTACGCTGACGCCGCTGCGCAAGATCGGCATCGGCCTCTTCCTTACTGCGGGGAGCTACGTTGTCATTTGGTTCGTTCAACAAATGATCGATGGGGGCGGAAAGCCCAGCGTGAATTGGCAGTTCCTGGCCTACATTATCCTCACGCTTGGCGAGACGATGGTTTCGATCACCGGCCTGGAGTTTTCCTACACGCAAGCTCCGAACAAGATGAAGAGCGCGGTCATGGCCCTCTGGCTTTTCACCGTTTCGATGGGCAATCTTTTCACCGCCGGTGTGAATTACTTTATCCGGAACGACGACGGCACCGTGAAGTTGAACGACCAGCAATATTTCCTTTTCTTTGCCGGTCTGATGTTCGCGGCGGCGGTCGTGTTTGTTTTCGTGGCTATGTTTTATCGCGGCAAGACCTACCTGCAATCGCAGGATAAGCCGCTCGAAGAACTGGCGCCGGAAGCCGTCTCCGAAGTCGGCATGCCGTAATGCGTATGAAAGCGCTCTCCTTGCTTATCGCTGCTTCACTTGTTCTTCCGCTGACGAATCTTCGCGCCACGCCCGAGGACGATCGCTTCCAAAAACTGGCGAAGGATTACATCGAAGGTTTGCTCCAGGCGAATCCTGAGTACGCCACCGAGCTTGGCGACCATCGCTTCGATGACCGGCTTACCGATTATTCCGATGAAGCGGTCGCGAAAGAACTGGCGCGCGCCAAGGAGCTCCGGCAGCAACTCGAGCAGTTCAACGATCTCGCGAAGCTGACTGGTCCGAACAAGGTCGATGTCCGGCTGCTCAAGGATAATATCGATAACGAAATCTTTGGGATCGAGGAGTTGAAGGAACGCGAGTGGAACCCGCTTCTCTACAACCAGAGTCTCGCCAACAGCCTCTATCTTTTGGTTGCCCGCGATTTCGCGCCGGCCGAGAAGCGGGCCGCGAGTGTGCGCGCGCGCATGGAAAAAATTCCGGATGTGATCGCGCAGGCGAAAGCCAATCTGAAGAATCCGCCACGCATTTACACCGAGACGGCGATCGAGCAGACCCAGGGCGCGATCGCGTTGATCAAGGACGGATTGAAGGAGACGCTCGATAAAGCGCCGAAAGCAAAAGCGGATATCGCCGCCGTCCAGGAAAAGGCGATGGCGGCCTTGAACGATTACAAGACCTGGCTGCAGAACGATCTCCTGCCGCGTTCGACCGCCGATTTCCGCATCGGCGCCGACAAGTTCCGCAAAAAACTCCGCTTCGCCCTCGCGTCCGACATGTCGATGGAAGACCTGATGAAGGCGGCCCGTGCCGATCTCGAACAAACTCAGAAGGCGATCTACGAAACGGCGTTGCCGCTTTACAAAAAACAGTTCCCGAATACGGACGAAGCCACGTTGGCCGACCGCAAGAAGGTCACGGCGGCAGTGCTGGATAAGCTGGCCGAGCAGCGGCCTAACGACGACACGATCGTTGCCTACTCCAAGACCGTGCTGAAAGAAGCGACCGATTTCGTGAAAGCGAAGAAGCTGGTGGCGGTGCCGACCACGCCGGTGGACATCATCGTCATGCCGGAGTTCAAGCGCGGCCAGGCGATCGCCTATTGCGATTCACCCGGGCCGCTGGAGAAGAACGGCAAGACCTTCTTCGCGGTCGCGCCCACGCCTAACGACTGGAACCAGCAGCGCAAAGATTCGTTCTTTCGCGAGTACAACAACTTCATGATCCGCGACCTGACGGTGCACGAGGCGATGCCGGGCCATTACCTGCAGCTGGCACATGCAAATGAATTCAAGGCGCCGACGCTCGTCCGCGCGATTTTCCAGAGCGGACCGTTCATTGAAGGCTGGGCTGTTTACACCGAGCAGGTGATGGCGGAAGCCGGTTACGGTGGGCCGGAAGTGAAAATGCAGCAGCTCAAGATGCGGCTGCGGGTGATCTGCAACGCGATCATCGATCAATCGATTCATGCCGGGAACATGAGCGAGCAGGAAGCGCTCGATGTGATGATGAAAGAGGGCTTCCAACAAGAAGGCGAAGCCGTGGCGAAATGGAAACGCGCCCGGCTCAGTTCGGCGCAGCTCTCCACCTATTTCGTTGGCGTGACCGAGCACCTGGCGTTGCGCGAACAGGCGAAAGCCCGCGACGGCGCGAAGTTCGACCTCAAGAAATACAACGACACCGTCCTCTCCTTCGGCAGCCCGCCCGTGAAATACGTGCGCGAGATGATGGGGTTGTAGGTGGATCGAGCGCTCCGCCGCTCGATATTTGCGAAATCACGGCGTCGCCGGCACTTTGTCATCGAGCGGCGGAGCGCTCGATCCACCTAACGCTTCCCCGCCATCAATTTCGCCAGGTGATCGAGATTGAAAATGCGGCGAACACCGGTTTTCGTTTCGCGGAATACCACCTCGTACCATCCCTGCATGCGCTCCGCGATGTAGCGCTTGCCGCCAACTTGAATCGGCTCGCGAGCAATGACGCGATGAATCACCTTCTCGTAGGCTGATCGCGGCCAATGCCGCATCCGCCGCCGGTTCCAATCCCATTCGCGCCCCGCGTCGTCGTATGCTTCGGGACGCCCGGGGAAATCGAGGAGCGAACGGGCGTTCCCATCGAAGACGGCCTCGATGTGCCGCAGCGTGGCCAGATCGCTCACCCGGCGAATCTCTTTGCGGAAAGGTCGCAACGTTTCCTGTGCGATCTCGCGGAGACTGAGCGTGCGGCCGTCCCGCAATTTCCAGATCGCAACATTCACATCGGCAGCGAACGGGTCGCCTGCCAGTGATTGCTTCGTAACGCGCCAACCCCGCCGTGAGGAATGCCGGCGCAGGCGAAAGGGCGAGAATCGCGGGATGTTGTGTTCGTCGAGTTGAGCGATTTCGTAATCGGGCCAGGCGCTCGCGGTTTCCGCCGCGCCCGCCACGAACGCGCAAGTCGCGAGCATTAGCGCCGCATCCGGAGTAAAATCGGCCGTCACTTCAATTCGTTTCCCGCGCGGACGGACGCCGACCGCCGTGCTCTTGCGATTGGCGGCCAGAAGCATGACCGGCGCCGGCAAAATATGCGCCAGCAAATGGCCGAGCCTTTTCGCATCGCGCACCGGCGTAGCGTGCTCGCTGCGAAAGGAGAAATTGTAATGCGTGCTGAAACCTTGCAGCCGCGCCTTGCATTTATGCCGCCGGCTCCACCGACGAAGCTCTCCGCCCACGTAATGGATTTGCTCCCACAAAAGCCGGGTAGCGCGATAACTGCATCCCGGTTCCAACTCGACGATCGGCGTGGCGACTTCGATCACGCCGGTGTCGAAATAAATGGCGCCGCCCGATGGAAGTTGAAAAGAGCGGCCTGTTCGCGGCAGCATTTTCCGGCGAATGAGCTTTTGGGGCGTCCCGAAAATCGCTTCCGGCCGGTGGCGCACATCATCGATGATGAGACTGAACTCCGCCTCCAGACCGATGACCGCGCGCGGCGGCGGCAGATAAATGCGCGCGCCGGCTTTCGATCGATCCTGTTTTACGATTCGCTGCATTCGCGCGGCACCAATGTGAGATAACCCAGATCCACCTGAAGATGATCGTCGCCGTCCCGGTAGGGCCGAGCGAAAACTTCCGCGCCGAGCGACGCGGCGATGCCGGCGTAACGCGCGATCGATTTCTCGTCGTTGAGATATGTGTCGCCGACGCGGTAAATGTCGGCCGCGGTACCCCAGCTATGGAGCGACACCCCTCGATTGATCCGGTGCGAAGGGGAACGGTAACCGCCGTTGGCACTGATAAAAACCGGCGCGTCCACTTCGCGGCGAAAATCTTCGAGGTAACGCGCCAGCGCGAGGATCGCGCAGGGCACATAATGGGGGAAGGTGCGCAGGAGAAGATCGGCTTCGCGCGAATCGACGGTGATCAACTCGGACATGGCGAAATGAGACGCGATGCGCAACGAATGCGCTTCTTCCCAGCTCGGGACTTCAAAGAAAAATCGCGGCAGATGATGGAGCGTTCCGTCCTCGGCCGTGATCGCTTCGCCCGGCCGCAGGGCCGCGCGATGTTCCGCGGAAAGTTTTAATCCGTCGACCGGCTTCAGTTCTTCCGGTCCGGTCACGCTTTCACCTCCGTCGCCGTCAGGCATCGAAACACCGCTTCCGATATTTTCGCGATGGCTTCGCGGCGGCCGTTCGCTTCCGAGATAACTTCCGTGAGCACAACGAGAATGTAAGGCTCGCGCTCGGGGAGATAAACGATGCCGGCATCGTGGCAGGCGGTGGAGATTTCGCCGGTCTTGTGCGCCACGCTTGCGTGGGCGGGCAGAGGGGCGGGGATCATGGAGTTGAATCGCTGCTGGAGCAGAATGTGGATCGCCCGGTCGCGGCTGGCCTTCGAAAGGAAATCGCCGCGAAGGGTGGCGAAAAGATCGAGCAGACCGGCCGCCGTCGTTTCGTTATTGAAGTTCTGCTCGTGCGCTTTCGTGTCGTCTACGCCGCGGCGCAGGTCGATTCCGTTCACGCCGGCCTCACGCAAAACGCGCTGCGCTTCTTCGACCGTGATGTAATCGAGGAGAAGATTTGTCGCCAGGTTGCTGCTCGAGACGATCATCCATTCCGCGAGGTCGGAGATCCTGGCGGTGCGTCCGATCAAACGGTGCAATTGCGGATAGCCGTCCGATTCTGCGTCGATCCGGAACGGCGTGCGATCGACCGCACTGATGAAGCGGTTCCGAATGTGCAACGTGTCTTCGGGACGAATCCGGCGGTCGTCGATGGCTTTGCCGATCGCGAGCAGGATCGCTACTTTGATGGTGCTGGCGGCGTGGAAGCGGCGGTCGGGGTTGATCGAAAACTCAAAGCCGGTTTCGTAATCCCGCAGAGCGACGGCATAGGCCACGGCTTTGCTTTCGCCCATGATCCGCTCGCAACTTTGCCGGAGCGCTTCCGTTTTCTCCTGATCTTCCATGATTGGCCGGGCTGCTATTTACAACGGAGATGAAGGGTCGCAAAGTCGGGCCATGCCGCACGTGGCCACCTGGATTCGCGCGAAGGATGAGAAATGGTTTCGGCGCGCTTTTGCGAAGCATCCGAATGTGCGGCTCTGGAACGCCCGCACCCAGCAGGTGCCCTTGGAAAAAATGCAGGGCCTGCTCTTGAGCGGCGGGCCGGATGTCGCCCAGGAATTTCTCCGCCAACCGGTGCCCGATCCTTCCATTCTCGACAACGACGTCGAGCCGGAAAGGGACCGCTGGGAATTTGAGGCAACGAAGGATGCGCTGGGACGGCGCCTGCCGATCTTTGCGATCTGCAAAGGCATGCAGCTTCTAAACGTCGCGCTCGGCGGCACTCTGCGTCTCGACATTCCCGGACACAACGCGCCGGAAATGAAGGATCACAATATCCAGCCATTACGAACCGAGCGGTCGGCCACGCATCGGCTCGATTGCGTCAACAGCTCGCATCACCAAGCCGTCGATCGTCTCGGCGACGGACTCGAAGTGGAGGCCTGGTGCAAGACCGACGATATCATCGAGCAAATGCGGCTGCGCGATTACCCCTTCGCTTTCGCCGTCCAATATCATCCCGAACGCGGCGAAAGTTACGCGCCGCTCTTCGCCGATTTCGTCTCGAACTTGGGAGACTCGGAGAAAATTGGACAGGATTAACAGGATTGACGGGATCATTCGGAATAAAAATCCTGTTAAATCCTGTTAATCCTGTCTGTTTCATTTCACATTTCTCCCATGTCCGCACCGCAAAACACCATCGCGATCGTTTACGATTACGATCAAACCCTGAGTCCGAGCTATATGCAGGACGAAACGGTATTCCCCGCGTTCGGCATCAACCCGGAAAGTTTCTGGCGGCGTTGCTCGGAGCTCGTGCGCGACGACGGCTACGACAACGAGCTCGCCTACATGAAAGTGTTGCTCGACACCCTCGGGATGGATCGGCCGACCAACGCCGAGTTGAAGTTGTTAGGCGAGAAGCTGAATTTTTACAAAGGCATCCCGGAAATGTTCGAGGATTTCCGCGATGGTTTGCTCACGCCGGACCAAGTGGGGCATGGGATCACCGTCGAGCACTACATCATCTCATCCGGCCTGAAGATATTGATCGATGGTAGCCGGCTGCAGCCCTACGTGCGCGCGATTTTCGGCTGCGAATTCGACGTGGACGAACAGGACCGGATCACCTTTCCGAAGCGCGTCATCAGTCACACCCAGAAGACGCAATACCTCTTTCGCATCAACAAAGGTCTGCTCGATATGGCGCAGGACGTGAACGATCACATGGACGCCGACATCCGCCCGATCCCATTCCCGAACATGATCTACATCGGCGACGGCCCGACGGATGTGCCTTGTTTCACCGTCATGAAAAAGAACGGCGGTGAGGCGATCGCCGTCTATAACCCCGACGACCCGAACCGGGTTGGTTTCCGCAAATGCTATCAGCTTTCCAGTCACGCCGATCGCGTGAAACACATTGCGCCGGCCGATTACCGGCCGAACACGCACCTGCGGATGTTGCTCGAACAAATGGTGGCGGAGACAGCCGACCGCATCGTCGAGCAGCGGAGATCGGCCGTGGAAACCGGCACCGTCCGCGCGCCGAAACATTAGTCCCGTGACCGCGGGATTCGCTGCCAAGGAGGGGCGCTTTCCAAACCGCCCGCTTTAAGACGGCGGACTGGAGACCGCCGCTCCTTGTTCTTATTCGCCGCGATAAACACAGCGCGCCGTCGGCGTCTCGTGCACCACAATCTCGCAAAGACCGGGACAGAGCGGCTGAAGCTTCTGCCAGAACCACGCGGCCATGTTTTCGATCGTCGGATTCTCCAGCCCTGGAATTTCGTTGAGATAAGCGTGATCGAGTTGCTGGATAAGTGGCTTCATCGCCGCGCCGATCTCGGCGTGATCGTATAACCACCCCGCCGCGCGATCGACTTCTCCTTCGACCGAGATTTCCACCTTAAAACTGTGCCCATGCATCCGCCGGCACTTGTGGCCCTCCGGTGCATTCGGCAACGTCTGCGCCGCCTCGAATCCAAAATCTTTCGTCAGGCGTGCGCGCATGGCTCCAAAGTGGCATTGGTCTTCTCGTGTGTCATCCCGAGGCTGGCGAAGCGCGCCGAGGGACCTCACAACTGCAATCGCCGGTCAGCTTGCGCCAGAGCCACGTCATTCACGCGAACGGCGTTGTCAGGGCGCAAGCTAATCCGCCCTTCGATTGTGAGGTCCCTCGCCGTCTATCGCGGCTCGGGATGACCACGCACGCTAGACCCCGCGCTTTGTCGGCGTCCAGATGAACTTGTGCATCTGCAGTTGAAAGCGGACCGGCAACCGATCGGCGAGGATCCACTCGACGATTTCACGCGGATCGATCCGGCCGAAGATCGGTGAGAAGAGGACCGCGCGACAACGGCGCGCGAGTCCGTGGCGCTCGACCTGTTCGCGCGACCATTCGTAATCTTCCCGCGAACCGATCACGAACTTCACTTCATCGCGTTGGGCCAGGTATTCGATATTCGTGAAAAGATTGCGCGCACTTTCCCCGCTCCCCGGCGTTTTCAAATCCATGATCCGGTGAACGCGCGGATCGACAGGCGAGATATCGTGCGCGCCGCTCGTCTCGAGCAAAACGGTATGACCGGCATCCGCCAGCATCGTCATGAGCGGCAGCACATTTTTCTGCAAGAGCGGCTCACCTCCCGTGATCTCGACGAGCGGGCATTGAAATGCGGCGACCGCGTCGACGATTTCCGCGAGCGTCCGCTTCTTCCCCTCGTAAAACGCATATTCCGTATCGCAATAAGTGCAGCGCAGATCGCAAAACGTGAGGCGGACAAAAACGCACGGCTGTCCAGCCCAGGTGCTCTCTCCCTGAATCGAGTGATAAATTTCGTTAATCGTCAGCGTCTTCTCTCCGGGCTCTTTCATTGAATGTTGGACGTTGGGCGTTGGACGTTGGACGTTTCTTTCCCCGGACGGAACTGACGTTAGCTCGAATGCAAAATCGAATCGATCAATGTTTCAGCGCGCTGCGTTCCCGAAACCAGAAAGCCTTCATCGCCTACATTTGCGCCGGAGATCCAAGCCTCGCCCGGACCATCGATCTAGCTCTCGCTCTCGAAAATGCCGGGACCGACATCCTCGAACTCGGCGTTCCCTTCTCCGATCCGCTGGCCGACGGCCTGGTAAATCAACTTGCCGCTCAACGCGCGCTCGAAGCGGGCGCTACGGTTCAAGGCGTCCTCGACTGCGTCCGGCAAGTCCGCCACCGCTCGCAGATCCCGATCGTTCTCTACACCTACATGAATCCGATCTTCCAATTCGGTCTCGATCGTTTTCACCGCGAAGCGACCGAGGCCGGCGTTGACGGACTCTTGATCCTCGATCTTCCGCCCGAGGAGGATCCGCAAACCGACGCGCTCTTGCATATTCGATTGATCGCACCCACCACGCCGCAGGACCGCATTCAACGAATCTGCGCTGGCGCCGCTGGTTTCATCTACTACGTCTCGCGTGAAGGCGTCACCGGCGTGCAAAGCAGCGTGGCGTCATCGCTCGCCGAGCGGGTTGGGCAAATCCGTCAATGCACCCAGTTGCCGATCGCCGTCGGCTTCGGCATCTCGACGCCCGAGCAAGCGCGCGAAGTCGCGCAAATCGCGGACGCGATAGTCGTCGGAAGCGCCATCGTGGAGAAAATTAGCGAGAACAGCGGCGCTGCGGATATGCCGGACCGAATCGGCGCGTTCGTAAAACCGCTCGTGGCTGGAGTGAAGCGTGGATAAGGCCGGGGCCTTCAAGGAGCGGCGCTTTCCAAACCGCCGTCTGTTTTTGTTCGGCGGTTTGTAAACCGCCGCTCCTTGAAGCTGAATGACAACCCGGCACCGGTGACTTACCGCAGCGTCAGAAATAGTTTCGCCGCAAAGAACAGCATCAGGAGCGAAGTGATCGCCTGGGTCGCGACCTGCCAGGCGGGTCGCGCGAAAATTCTCGCGCCCTGCTTAAGCGCGACCGAAAAAACCAGGGTCCAAACGAGCGCACCCAGAACCACGGAGGCAGCGAACACCAGAGAATTTCCGAAAGTTGGATCACGCATTACGCTTTGTTGCCCGCCGATGACCGCGAGCCAAAAACCGAGATTCCATGGACTGGTCAAGGCCATCATGAAACCGAGCACGTACCCGCGGCGGCGAATCTTTCCCGGACTGTCGCCAGCTTTGTCGGCGCGCAACGAATGCGCCGCGCGCCACGCACCCAAAGCGAACATACCGGCCAGAAACAAAAGCAGCCCGAAACTCACGACGGCCAGAATCTGCCGAACAAGCGGCGTATCGAGCAATGCTCCCGCGCCGGTCATGACGGCGAGCGCCCAAAGAAAATCCGCGGTGCACGCTCCAAGACCGATCTGCCAGGCCGGCCAAAAACCTCCGCCTTGCGCGCGAGGGGTGACGCTGCGCCGCAAGATCTCGGCATTGACCGGTCCGGGCGGCCAGGCCACCGACCATCCAAGAACAAACCCGTTCAGAAGAGTCGCGCTCGCGACAGCCAGCATCATCGGACGATTCGTGAAAGCCGCGCGCGGACAGGCTCGGTCACATCCCGCATTTTGCTCTCGCCTCTTCGTAACTCGACCGAACAGTGAGAAGGCTCGCGAGATATTTGTCCACCGGGGGCGTCTTAAAAACGCGCGACAAATTCGCCGGTGAATCAAGCCGGGAAAAAATCGCGTGCACGATTTTGCTCCGCGGCACGCTCCGTTCGCCGTAGCCCGATGGGATGTTGCTCGACCAGAACTTGACGTAATCGAGGCCGAACTTGCTTTCCATGCCGAGATAAATAACCGAGTGCCCGTGTTCGGCGCGGCCCACTTCGGGCGACCAGAAAATCTTCATGAAATCGCCCGGTTGCGCCGCGGCGAAATTGTCGAAGTTCTCTCCCAAATCCATTTCGTGAAAGAGCCGCGCCGTGCCGGGGCCGTTTGCGTTCCATCGACCCCAGATGCCTTCACCGTCGCGTTGGTTGCGAATGAGCAGGCTTTCCAAAGTCGCGTGGTCGAGATCAAGCGCTTTGCGCGCGCGCAGGGCCTCGATGGTTTTGATAAAGACCAGATAGGTTGCGCCGGAGCAATAACTCGGCGAGGCCGCATCGGGCACGACCGAGAATATTCCGGATTCGAAATGCGCGGCGGACTGAAGCCGGATGGTCGCGACCCGCGAAGCCGAATAGCGTCCGCCTTGCGGCATGTCCCGGATTTGATCGAGGATGATCCCGTTGAAGCGGCCGGGCGCCAGTTGCGCGAAAGCGAGTGGCCCGGTTGTGCACAAAAGCGCCAGACAGATAACGACTCTTGCGAGATTTCGATTCAAGACTTCACAGATAGAACTCGAACGCTTCTCCGGCAACCAAGGAGCGGCGATTTCCAAATCGCCGACGGCGGTTGCAAACCGCCGCTTCTTGGCTTTGACCGCAGTTTGTGGTAACCAAATGTCCAATGCTGCGTTTCACGAAAATGAACGGCGCGGGGAACGATTTCGTCATGTTCGACAATCGCGCGGGCGACTTGCAACTGGCGCCGGAGCAGATCGCGAAGATTTGCGATCGCCATCGCGGGATCGGCGCGGACGGGGTGCTGGTGCTCGAGCGCCCCACGAACGGCGCGAATTTTCGGATGCGTTATTACAACGCGGACGGCGGCGAGGCGGAGATGTGCGGCAACGGCGCGCGTTGTTTTGCGCGCTACGCGAGTCATGTCGCGGGACCGGTCCAGAAACTGTCGTTTGAAACGCCCGCGGGCGTGATCGGCGCGGACCTCCAGGGCGAACTCGTCTGTCTGCAAATGAGCGAGCCGAAAGATCTGCGGCTCGGAATCAAGATTCCGTTGCCCGATCGAACCGTTGACGCGCATTTCGTAAACAGCGGCGTGCCGCACGTCGTGGTGCCGGTGGAAGATCTCGAGAACGTGGATGTGCGCGGCATCGGATCGGCGGTGCGACATCACGAACTTTTCGCGCCCAAAGGCGCTAACGTAAATTTTCTGAAACGCCGGGGCGACCGGCAGATTTCGATCCGCACTTATGAGCGCGGCGTCGAGAACGAAACACTCGCGTGTGGAACAGGCGTGGTGGCGAGTGCGCTCGTGTTCGCGGCGATGGAGAAGGTCGATGGCCCGATCGGAGTGCTGGTGCGCGGCGGGAACGAATTGCAGGTGGGCTTCGAAAGAACCGGCGAGCAATTCAAGAACGTGACGCTCACCGGCCCGGCGGATTTCGTTTTCGAAGGGACGATCGAACTCTGAGCACGCGAGATCGCGAATTTCTCCAGTAGAGTTTCAAAAATGTTTCGAGGGACATACACCGCACTCGTCACTCCATTTCGAGATGGGGAGATTGATCTGACCGCGCTGGAAGATTTAATCGAAGGACAAATCGCCGACGGCGTCTCCGGCATCGTCGCGGTCGGCACCACGGGCGAATCGCCGACTTTGTCCGAGGCCGAACGCGAACAGGTGATCCGGATCGCGGCGGAAATCGCGAAGGGCCGTTGTCAGGTCCTGGCCGGAACGGGATCGAATTCAACGCGGCATGCGATCGCGGCGACCCAGGCGGCGGAAAAGATCGGCGTCGATGGTGCGCTGGTCGTGGCGCCCTACTACAACAAGCCGAGCCAGGAAGGTTTATTCCGGCATTTTCAGGCGATCGCGCAGGCGACGGCCCTGCCGCTGATGCTCTATAATATTCCCGGCCGTTGCGCGGTGGATATCGGCCCGGAGACGGTGGAGCGGCTCGCGATGGATTGCGCGAATATCGTCTCGATCAAGGAAGCGAGCGGCAGCGTCGAGCGGGTCAGTCATTTGCGCGCGCGTTTGCCGGAGGCGTTTACGATCCTGAGCGGCGACGATTCGCTCACGCTCCCTTTTCTTTCCGTGGGCGCGGTCGGTGTGGTCAGTGTCGCGTCGAATTTATTTCCGGCGGAAGTGGTCACGCTCGTCCAGGCCTTTCGGGCCGGCGATACGAAAAGTGCGCGCGATATGCATTTAAAAATGCTGCCGATTTTCAGGGACCTCTTCATCGAACCGAATCCTGTTCCGGCAAAAACGGCGCTGGCCTGGCGCGGAGTGATGTCCGCGGAATGCCGTTTGCCGCTCTGCGAAATGAGCGAGGCGAACCAGGCGCGTCTGCGCAAAACACTGGAGGAATTCGCCGCCAATGGTTAGTGCGGTGCGCATTCTTCTTGTCGGCGCGAAAGGGCGGATGGGACGGGCCATCGCCGCGGCGGGCGAAAAGCACAAAGACGTTGAGATCGTCGCCGAGCTCGATCAAGGAGATGACCTGGGAACACGGATCGGCGACTGCGACGTGGTCGTCGATTTCAGCCACGCCAGCGCTACCGCGGAAATCTGCCGCATTTGTCTCGAGGCCGGCAAGCCGCTCGTGACCGGCACGACCGGGCATTCGCCGGAGGAACGCGCGATTATCGAGAAGGCGGCAAGCACACTCGCGATTGTGTCATCACCCAATTTCAGCGTGGGCGTGAACGCGCTCTTTTGGTTGACCAGAAAAGCATCGGAACTGCTGGGCGATGATTTCGATCCCGAGATTGTCGAGATCCATCACCGATTGAAAAAGGACGCGCCGAGCGGGACAGCGAAGCGGTTGGCTGAGATTTTGTGCGATGCGCGAAACCTCGATGCCGGCAAGAATCTCGCGCATGGCCGCGAAGGAATGATCGGCGAGCGGCCGGATGCCGAGATTGGGGTTCACTCGATTCGCGGCGGCGATGTTGTCGGAGATCACACCGTGATCTTCGCCGGCCAGGGCGAACGGCTCGAGCTGGCGCACAAAGCGTCCAGCCGCGAAACGTTCGCCGCCGGCGCATTGCGCGCGGCGCGGTGGATCGTCGGCAAGCCTCCCGGCCTCTACAGCATGGAGAATGTGCTCGGCCTGTAGCGGGCGCGACATCCATGAGGGCTGGCATCGCGCTGGGGACTAATCTCGGGGATCGCTTCTCGAACTTTTGCAACGCGCGGAAGGAAATTGAGGCGCTGGAAAAAGTATCGGAGCCGTTTCTGGCCTCCGCGATTTACGAAACGGAGCCCGTCGGGTGCGAACCGGGCGCGCCGAAATTTCTGAACGCGGTGATTGAATTTGAATATGCGGGTTCGGCCCAGGAGTTGTTAGGTCAGCTCCGGGCGATCGAGCGTTCCATGGGCCGTCCCGCGGAGCATAAGAAAAATAGTTCGCGCCCGATCGATCTCGACCTCCTCTATTTCGGGCCATCGGAAATTGAAATGCCGGGCCTGCGTTTGCCGCACCCGCGGATAACGGAACGCCAATTCGTCCTCAGACCGCTCGCGGATATTCGCCCGGATTTGATTCTCCCGCACCAGACCGAACCAATCCAGGCGCTCCTCTCCCGGCTGCCCGATTCACCCGCAGTGGTGCGTCTGGAAACAGAGTGGTAGGATCGAGTTCGATGCAGCAGTTCCGTGAGAAGAAAGCGCGCGGCGAACGGATCACCGCGTTGACCGCCTACGATTATCCGACCGCGCGTTTGCTGGACGAAAGCGGGATCGACCTCATTCTGGTGGGCGACTCGTTAGGCATGGTGGTGCTCGGTTATGAAGACACTACCGAAGTCACGCTGGCGGAAATGGTTCATCACACCCGGGCCGCGGCGCGCGGCGTGAAACGCGCCTTGTTGATCGGCGACCTCCCGATTCGCACTTACGATACGCCCGCGCAGGCCGTCGCGTCGGCGCGCGCGCTGATCGAAGCCGGGGCGCAAGCGGTAAAACTGGAAGGCGGGATAAGTCACGTCCCGCAAATTGAAGCGATCATTGCTGCCGAAATTTCCGTGATGGGACACATCGGGATGCTTCCGCAAAGTGTGCGCGAGGAGGGCGGCTACAAAGTGAAAGGCCGGACGCAAGTCGAGGCGGAGGCGCTGCTCCGGGACGCGCGCGCCGTGGAAAAAGCGGGCGTTTTCGCCGTCGTCCTGGAAATCGTAAATCCGGAGGCCGCTCGGCAAATCACGAGTGCGCTGGAGATCCCCACCATCGGGATTGGCTCGGGCAAACATTGCGACGGACAAATATTGGTCACGCACGATCTGATCGGTTTGTTTCCCTGGTTCACCCCGAAGTTTGTTTCGCCGGAAGCGCATGTTGCGGATGAGATTCGGAAGGCGGTGCAGATTTTCATTGGACGCACGAAATCAGGCGGTGCCTAAGGTGGATCGCGCGCTCCGTCGCGCGATGGGTTGCGTTCCCGGCTTCCGCTCGGTATTTGTCATCGAGCGGCGGAGCGCTCGATCCACCAATTGACATTGAACGCTCCGTGCCGGTTTGTTTCTAACAGCTAGATGAGAACCTCCGAGTTCACGGGATTCGAAGAAGCGCTCCTGCAAGGTAAGCGGCAGCGGAACTGGCTGCTCTTTGGCCTCATGATTTCGCTCGCTCTGCACGGAGCGCTCTGCGGTTATTTTTACAAAACCAATTACATCTCCGCTGACGTTCTGGCCGAACAGCGCGTCCCGGTCCCGACCTTCAAGATGAAGTCCGTGGATCTCCAGCCGCTGGACAAGCCGAGCGCGGACCAGACGAATCCCGCGGCCAAGCCGGAGCCGGACAAAACCGACGTCCAGTTGCCGGACGAAAAGAAATCGTTCGACCAGCTTTTGGACGACGTTCACGCCAGCGCGGCGTTGCCGGACGACACGCGCGATGTTCTTCCGGATAAGCCGCAGGTCGATCAATCGAACGCGAATTCGGTGATGACGGAAATCGAGCAGAGCACGGCGCAAACTCTTACCAAGAATCCGAATGCCACGCGCGAGCAAAACCTCCTGACTGATTCCGCGACATCCGGCCGGCCGCAGCCCGCTTTGACCGGAACTGAGCTGGCAACGAGCACGACTATCAAACGTCCGAACACCTTCACGAAACTTCCAGGTGACAGCGCCGGCCCGAATCGGGCTCGCACGCCCGGGTTCAGCGATCTCGATTCTCTGCTGGCGCAGAAAGGTCCGCTGGGATCGGGGACCCAGATGCGGCTGCCCGACGATCAAACTTTTAGTTATGACAGCGCCGAATTATTGCCGAGTGCGATCAGCCAGTTGCAGAAGCTTGCCACGCTGATCAAGCGCAATCCGAAAGCGACATTTTCCGTCGAAGGCTACACCGATTCATTCGGGCCGCCCGATTACAATCTCGAGCTCAGCCAGCGCCGCGCGGACCGCGTGAAACAATATCTCGTCGATGTGATGGGAATTAATCCCGCGCAGATTACCACGCGCGGTTTCGGCTCGACGAAATTTCTCGTGCCGCCGCGGCCCATCGCCGGACCTCAGGACGAGCCGGTCGAGATCCAGCGCCAGCAACCGAATCGCCGCGTTGTGATTGTGGTGCACACCGACGCGCGGTAGACTCTACCAATTCTTGATCCACTGCGATTGATTCGGCGAAATTGCAGTGTCAATGGTGTTGCCGGTGCTCCAGAGATCGAAAGTGGGATTATAGCCATCCGTTCCGCTGGGTGCCGACGCCTTAACGGTTGAATAGCCGTATGAATTTCCGAATGGGTCTCTGATAGAAGTTACCGCTACGTTCTGTGTCTGAGGACTGAGCTGATTCGGCTTGAAGCTGAAATAGCTCTTCGATTCCGCGATCCGACTTGCGTCGTTGTCGGCGTCTCCACTAATGAGCTTGTAAAGCGCGAGGCTTGCCTTCTGATATTCTGACTGGGTCGGATCGCCCTTCGTATTCGGTTTCAACGCGTTTGTATCTGCGTCGTTTGGATAAATCCCGTTATCCGCTTTGTAATTCTCCAACGCCGCTGACATCGCGGCAATCTCGGCTTCGGCGCGGGAACGCGCGCCTTTCTTTTGGACGTAACTCGAAGTGGCGAGGATCAGTCCGGCCAGGATCAGGATGATCGCCATCACAATTAACAGCTCGACCACGGTGAAGGCGCGGGAAGCCGACGGTCCGGGTAGCGCACGCGTCTCGCGTGCTGGTTTCGGCGTCTCGCCGAAACAATCTTGAAGAACGATCGCATGGCGGATGCGGACATATGTTGCGCGAAGAAAAGTTCGCGATGGCGAGGACGCCATCGCCAACACGCGAGACGCGTGCGCTACCCAGGCGTTCGATGCGGAAGCTTTCACTAGCTCGATTACGTTTGCTGCTGCAATCCGCTGATGATGCTGATGAGCGGCATGAAGAGCGCGATGACGATCGTCCCCACAATCAAGGCCAGGAACACGATCATGATTGGTTCGAGCAAGGAAGTGAGACCGGCTACCGAGTTGTCCACTTCGTCGTCGTAAACCTCCGCGATCTTCAGAAGCATCTCCGGTAACTGCCCAGTCTCTTCACCCACATCGATCATACTGATGACCATGGGCGGAAACGCGCCGCTCGCTTCCAGCGGTTGCACAATCGATTCGCCCTCTTTCACGCTGTCGTGCACCTGCGAGATGGCGCGGGCGATGACGGTGTTGCCCGCGGTTTCGCGAGTGATATTCAGCGCCTGCAAGATCGGCACGCCGCTGGTTACGAGCGTTCCCAGCGTCCGCGAGAATCGCGAGATGGAAGTTTTCCGGATCAAATCGCCAAAGAGCGGAGCGCGCAGTTTGACTCGATCGAGCAAGATTCGCCCGGCCCGCGTCCGCGCGATCATTTTGTAGCCAACGAACAAACCGGCCACCGCTCCGAGCAGAATCCCCCAGTGGTTCTGCATGAAATCGCTGATGCCGATGACGAACAGCGTGATGGCCGGCAACGGTTTGTCGCCCAGCATATCGTGAAAAATCATCTCGAAGCGCGGCACGATAAAGATCATGAGGAACGTCATGATCCCGACCGCGAGCACGAGGACGATGAGCGGATAAACCATTGCGGCGACGACTTTGTTTTTGATCTTTTGCGCCTTTTCCTGGAACTCGGCCAGCCGCGTTAACACGACCTCGAGCACGCCGCCGAGCTCGCCCGCTCGGACCATGTTGACGTAGAGATCGTTGAAGAGCCGCGGGTGTTGCGCCAGACCTTCCGAGAATGTGCTGCCCCCCTGCACCGACTCAGCCAGGGCGTTGATCGTTTTTTTTAACACCGCGTCGCGCTCCTGTTTCGCGAGAACGTTCAGACCGCGGAGGAGCGGAAGTCCGGCATCGATCAGTGTGGCGAGTTGCCGGGTGAAAATCATCATCGTCTTCGGCTTGACCGTTTTCTTCTGGAACAGGACGATGTTCCTGCTGCCGGATTTCCGTTCGGCGCGCGGCGCCTTGGTTTTTTGCCGCGACGCTTTTACCTCGGGCGCCGCCGCGCCACCTGCTCCTTCCTCGTAAACGTTGGTCGGGAAATAACCCGCCTGACGCAGTTGGCCGATTGCCTCATTGGTCGAAGTCGCGTCGACCAGCCCGGTCGATTCCTGACCGCGCGCATCGAGAGCAACGAAAGTGTAACGCGGCATGGGGTGGAATGACTAATGACGAATGACGAATGACGAATCAAGAACCATTAGCCTCATTCCTTCGTCATTCGTCATTGGTGCTTCGTCATTTTCCTCAGGTATATTTCAGCACTTCCTCGATCGTCGTGTCGCCGGCGAAAATGCTGCGCAAGCCGTCCTGACGCAGCGTCACCATGCCGAGCTCGATGGCCTTTTCCCTTAACGTCACGGTAGGCGCGCGTTCGTTGATCAACTCGCGCAGCGGGTCGGTGATCTTGAGCAATTCGTAAATGCCCTTGCGACCTTTGTAACCGGTCTGGTTGCACGCGTCGCATCCTTTGCCGTAATAAAAATTCTTCTCGCCGATGTCGCGGCGCGTGAGACCAAGTTGCGAGAGGAGCGTGTCGCTCGGCTGATACTTATCCCGGCATTGCGGGCAAATGCTGCGGAGCAAGCGCTGGCCGAGCACCGCCTCGAGCGTGGAAGAAATCAGGAATGGCTCGACGCCCATGTCGATCAACCGCGTGATGGCGCCGGGTGCGTCGTTCGTATGCAGGGTGGTGAAGACGAGGTGGCCGGTGAGCGATGCCTGGATGGAAATCTGCGCCGTTTCGAGATCGCGGGTTTCACCCACCATGATCCGGTCCGGGTCCTGCCGCAGAAAGGCGCGGAGCGTTCGCGCGAAAGTGAGCCCGATCGCTTCATTCACCGGTACCTGCACGATCCCTTCGAGATCGTATTCGACCGGCTCTTCCGCCGTCAGCAGTTTCGAATCGATCGTGTTGATCTTGCGGAGGCAGGAATAAAGCGTCGTCGTTTTTCCCGAACCGGTTGGTCCGGTGACGATGAAAATACCGTTCGGGCGATTGATGACCTCGATGATGTAGTCGCGGATGTAATCGGGGAGCCCGAGCGCTTCGAGGTCCAGATTCACGGTGGAGCGGTCGAGCACGCGCAGAACAACGCTCTCGCCAAACTGCGTCGGCAGCGTCGAGACTCGGAGATCGACGCTGCGGCCGGCGATGTTTTTCTGGATGCGGCCATCCTGCGGCAGACGGCGCTCCGCGATGTTCATGTTCGCCATCACTTTCACTCGCGAAATGACGGGCAGCGCGAGATGCCGCGGCGGCGGCGCCATTTCATAGAGAGCGCCATCGACGCGGTAACGAATTTTGAATTCGTTTTCGAATGGCTCGAAATGAATATCGCTCGCGCGGTCCTGGATTGCCTGAAACAGAATCAGATCAACAAAGCGAATGATAGGTGTGGCGTTCGCTTCCGCTTCCACGGCCGACGCGCTTTGGTCGGTCCCGCGAAGCGAGAGCAGCTCACCAGTTTCGCCCAGTTGTTTGAGGATATCCTCCATGCTGGAGCTGTCGGTCCCGTAGTGACGCTTGATCCGTTCTTCGACTTCCTCGGACGGCGCGACGACGACGTGCACGTCTTTGCCGAGCGCGAACCGCAGGTCCTCCGCCGCGCGCAGATCCAGAGGATCAACGAGCGCGACCGTCAGCGTGTTATCGCTGGCCGCGATCGGCAGAGCGCGGTGGAGTCGGGCGAGTCCACCGGGAATCAGGCGCAGGATTTCGGGTGCGATGTCGTCGTGGGGCAGATCGACAAAGTCGGTGCCAAGGGCATCGGCGATCACCTGATAGAAGCCGCGCTCATCCACGAACCCGCTGTCGATCAGAGCCTGCTCGATGTTTTTCCCGTTGAGGTTCGCCTCCTGCAAAACGTCCTCGGCCTGCGAGGTCTGGAGCACGCGCTGCTCGACGAAAAGATCGGCGACCTGTTGCGCGTTCATTGGAGAAAAACGTCGACAATGACTCTGGGTAGCGCGCGCGTCTCATGCGCTGGCGATCGCGTCCCCGCGATCGCGAACTTTCCCAAAGCTTGTTTTGGCGAGACGCCAAAACCAACACGCGAGACGCGTGCGCTACCCAATCCATCTGCCATCGCCCTCATATCAGTTCACATCGCCCAGCGTTATCGAAATGACTTCCTCGGCGGAGGTGAGGCCGGCCAGGACTTTCCGGACGCCGTCTTCGCGCAGCGTCCGCATGCCGAGCTCGCGCGAGCGTTGCCGCAGGCTGAGAGTCGACTGCCGGTTGTTGATCATGTGGCGGACGTTGTCGCCGATGATGAAAATCTCGAAGATCCCCATCCGCCCTTTGTAACCGGTGTGCCGGCAATGTTCGCAACCGACCGGCGTCATGACCTGAGCGTCGTTCAGTTGGGAAGCCTCAAGATTCAACGCGCGCAGCTCGGTCTCGCTCAATTCTCCCGGCTGTTTGCATTCCGGGCAAAGCCGCCTAACGAGCCGTTGCGCCATGATCGCGCGCACGGAGGAAGCGACGAGAAACGGTTGCACGCCGATATCCACGAGCCGGGCCACGGCGGAGGGCGCGTCGTTCGTGTGGAGGGTGCTGAAGACGAGATGCCCGGTCAGACTTGCGTTCGTGGCGATCGTCGCCGTCTCCAGATCGCGAATCTCACCGATCATGATGATGTTCGGCGCCTGGCGCAAAATGGAACGCAACGCGACCGGGAAAGTCATCCCGACATCGGTGTTCACCTGCACCTGATTGATGCCGTTCATCTGATATTCGATCGGCTCCTCGACTGTGATGATCTTGCGATCGGGCTTGTTGATGAAATTCAGGCACGAATAAAGCGTGCTCGTCTTGCCGGAACCGGTGGGGCCGGTGACAAGCAGGATGCCATCGGGCAGGCGCAACAGGCGCTCGAATGTCTCCTGGTCGTCGCTAAAAAATCCCAGCTCCGGCAGGCCGAGCATCAGGCTCGATTTATCGAGCACGCGCATGACGACGCTTTCGCCGTGGTTCGTCGGGATCGTGGAGACGCGGAGGTCGATCGGCTTCCGCGCGATTTTCACCTGGATGCGCCCATCCTGCGGCAGCCGCTTTTCCGCGATGCTCATCGAGCCGGTCATGATTTTTAGCCGGCTCACGATGGCCGATTGCAAACGCTTCGGTGGCGCCTGCATTTCCTGGAGAACGCCGTCGATCCGGAACCGGACGCGAAATTTTTTATCGAGCGGCTCGAGGTGAACGTCGCTCGCGCCGAGCCGGTGCGCTTCGATGAGCAGCATCGAAACCATCCGAATGATCGGCGCGTCCGCTTCATCGGTCGCGCTGATGTCGCCCCCTTCGATGATCTCGACTCCGAGATCGACCTCGTGCCCGATTTGCTCGAGGAGCACGTTCGAAGCTTCATCCGCCGTGCCGTAATATTTGATCAAGGCCTGCCGGATTTTGTCCGGGCTGGCGCAGACGAGCTCGATCTCGCGCTGCAAGAGAAAGCTGAGGCTATCGATCGTGTCGATATCGAGGGGATCGCTCACCGCCACTATCAATCCGCTCTCGCCGAAGCCGACTGGAATAACTTTGAAACGGCGCGCGTCCTCGGCGCGGATTTGGTTGATAATTTCCGGCGGGATCACTTTCGCCGAGAGGTCCACCCAATCCATGTGGGCTTGCGCGGCGAGGCTACGCGAGACATCGGCTTCGGAGACCACTCCATCTTTCACGAGAAGATCGACGGCGTTGCTGGAGCCGTTCAAGCGTGACCGGGCGCTCTCGATCTGCGCGTGAGTTACCAGCCCGGCGTCTTCGAGAAGCTTGAGAACGTAATCTTCTTTTTGTTGCACGACGTTGGCGAAGTTTAGGGAAGGTCTCTCGAATATCCAAGCGCCTTAACTCTCTGCGACGCGTCCAACGTTTCCGCGTCGTGCGCAAACGGGTAGCTGCGGGCCGGGCTCTATTTCTTCGGAGGAGTCTTGGAATCAGGCCAGTGATACTGCTCCCCGATGGCTACGAATATCTGGGACATGGCCTTCCCGTCGTCATTCTGGTTGATCATGACCGCGGCGCCTTTGCCCAAGTACGCATAAGCTTTCATCGAGGCGTCGAAACCGGCGTCGACGCCATTGTGTTCGAACCGGAGCGTCTTCCCGCTGCCTTTAAGAAAGAACCCGAGACCGTCGTTCTTCTGCTGAATCGTCAACATCTGGCGCGTCAATGGCTGAGAGATCACCGGATTCGATCGGCCGGAGACTGCGTTTTGGATCCCAATGGCGAAGCGAGCAAGATCTCCGGCAGTAGTCCAAAGGCCTGCTGCCGCCATTTCCGGATAGATATGCCACGCTCCATTGATCGGCTGGTTAAAGATGCCGCCATATCCTTTCGCGGCCCTGGCTGCCATATTTTCCGGGAGGGGCTGGGAGTAAGTGCTGGAACTCATCCCGAGCGGCTTCAACACCGTCTCCTCCATGAATTGTGGGAAAGGCAGGTTGGTGACATCGAGGACCATCTGCTGCATGACGACGTAGCCGCCGCCGGAGTATTTCCATTCCTTTCCCGGAGTGCGGTCTACCCGAATCGCGTTCGTGTTGGCAGGCTTCTCGCCATTCAAAATTTGCACGAGCGTAGGAATCGGTGCACCCGCGTGGTAACCGGGAAATCCATGCACGGTGATTCCTGCCGAGTGACTTAGAATCAGCCGCAGCGTGACTTTGTTCGCCTCGGTAAATTTATTCTGAGGGACCTTCCAGGTGTTTAACTTCGTGTTTACATCTTCGTCCAGTGACAACAGTCCTTTGTCGACGAGATGCAATGCCCCTAACGCGGCGACTGACTTACTGACGGAGCCCGCCTGGAAAAGCGTGGAAGCAGTCACCTGCGTCCTGCCACTTTTGTCGGTAAATCCGTAACCTTGCTCTCGAACAATCTTTCCGCCGTCGATGATCGCGAGACTTAGGCCCGGAATGTCGCGCTTTTTCATTTGCGCGGCGATGACCTCGTCCACCTGATCGGCGCGGAGAGGCGCAGCGCTTCCGACAGCGATGAGCACGACTGCGATCAGAAACTTGATCCCGTAATCTTCTTTCGCTTGCACGGTGTTCTCGAAGATTAGGAAAGCGTTTCGGAATATCCAAGCGCCGAACGAATCCCGTGAGGGCGTTGCACAATATCGCTCGCAGTCCGCGACGGGGCGTGGCAGAGAACCAGACGATGCACGTCCGTGTCCTGCTCATCGAAGATGATCCCGATGTGGTTGAGATGTTGACCGGGTATTTCAAGAAGCACAGCGAATTCACAATCGTCGCGGAACGTGATGGCGCTGCGGGATTGCGCCACGCGCGAAACCAAACGCCGGCGGCGATTATTCTGGATCTGATGTTGCCGAAGATGCCGGGCCTGGAGGTTTGCCGCAGCCTCAAAACGGATCCGGCCACGCGGAACATCCCGATCCTGATGTTGACGGCGAAGGCCGAGGAGGTGGACCGCATAGTCGGGCTCGAGTTCGGCGCGGACGATTATGTGACGAAACCATTCAGCCCGCGCGAAGTGATGCTGCGAATTCGCGCCATCCTGAAACGGGTCGCGAGTCCGTCTGATGGAACCCCCGCCAACATCACGGCGGGCGCGATCACGATCGAGCCCGCGCAACATCGCGTGACCGTTTCCGGCAAGGCGCTCGATCTCACCGCGACGGAGTTCAAACTTTTGAGCACGCTCGCGCAGCGACGCGGCCGGGTGCAGGGACGCGACCGGCTCCTAAGCGACGTCTGGGGTTATGAGAGCATCATCGACACGCGCACGGTGGATACGCACGTGCGCCGCCTGCGCGAGAAGCTGGGAAAATCGGGCGGCGTCATCGAGACCGTGCGCGGCTTCGGTTATCGATTCCGCGCTGACCAGGGTTAATGATCTGGTTCATCCTCATTCTCGCGGCGGCGAGCGCGCTCTGGCTGGCGATCGCCGTTCGACGACGGTGGGTCACGCCGTGGCCGGTGATTCAGAAATTGGTGGACGATGTCCGCGAGGTCCGCCAGCCGCGCACTTATTTGATTGAAGGGAACACTGAGGCGAAGCGAGTTGCGCTGGCGCTCGAGGATCTTTTTCTGCGGCAGCGCGCGCTGACGGAACAAATCGGGCAGAGCGAGTTCAACGTCTCCACGATCATTAACGCGATGGAAGACGGGCTCGTCGTCCTCGACGAGAGCGGCCGAATCCGCCTGACGAATCCAGCGTTTCGCCGGCTCTTCTCCCTGTCGGAGAGCGAAGCGCAGACCACGCTGATTGAAACGCTGCGGAATGCCGCGGTAGAACAATTGGTGCAACGCACGCTCCAGAGCGGCGACGCGGCGAATGCGACGATTTCGACTGGTGACGCTGGCGCAGCAGCGTCGCGTCGCCTGGCGGTGAATGCCGTGGCGATGCGCGATGCCGCGAGCGCGATCAAGGGCGCGGTCGTCCTGTTTCGCGACGTGACGATGCTCACGCGCACCGACGAAATCCGCCGCGATTTCGTCGCCAATGTCTCGCACGAGTTGCGGACGCCGCTCTCCATCTTTCATGGTTATGTGGAAACCTTGCGCGACGATCCGGAGGTCAGCCGGCCCGAGCTCCGCCGGATTGTCGACGCGATGGAGCGGCACTCACGCCGAATGAATTCGCTCGTCGAGGATTTGCTGAGCCTCGCGCAATTGGAAGTGTCGGACCCGCAACTGGAGTTCGCGGACGTGGAGCTCGGTGCGCTTCTTGGGTCGATTGGGCGCGATTGGGAAAAGCGATTCGCCTCAAAGCAGCTCGCCCTTGCGCTCGAAGTTGCGCCGGACTTGCCGCGAGTGCGGGCGGATGAATTGCGGCTGCAGGAAATCGTTTACAACCTTTTTGACAACGCTCTGAAATATTCCCACGCCGGCGGGCGCGTGCGAGTGAGCGCGCACCGCGAGAACACGTTTGTAAAACTGAGCGTGAGTGATGAAGGCGTCGGGATTCCGGCGGCTGATCTCCCGAGAATTTTCGAGAGGTTTTATTGCGCGAATAAAGCGCGCAGCCGCGAGCTGGGGGGCACTGGTCTTGGGCTCTCGATCGTGAAACACATCGCGCAACTTCACGGAGGCAGAGTGGAAGCGGAAAGCGCTTTGGGGAAAGGCACGACGATCAGCGTCTTCCTGCCAGTGGCCCAGGACGCCGCCGCCCGCGCCGATTAATTCACACAAACGTCACGTGAGCGCCACGTGCACGTAACAAACGCATTCCAGTTTCTCCGTGTCCCGCAATTCGGGACGCCAAACCAAAACGGAGAAACTCATGTTTAGAATTTATCTCGTTACCGCGGCGGCAATCGCGTTACTGCTCGCGCCATCGATCGCATCCGCGCAAGATGCCGGCGCGCTGCTCGATCTGCTCGTGAAGAAGCGTCTGATCACCGATCAGGAAGCGGAAGAAGTTCGCGGGGAGCTGGTGAAAGACATGGCGTCAACATCTGCGGGAAAACTCAAGCTCTCCAGCCCGATCAGCGAGATCGAAATCTACGGTGATATGCGGATGCGCTATGAAGTCCGCACCGCGCAGGCCGGGTTGCCCGACACCATCACTCGTCCGGGCGAAAACACGCAGCGGAATCGCGCCCGCTACCGCCTGCGCCTCGGCCTCCGCGGCACGCTCGCGGACGATTGGTTCTTCGGCCTTCGCCTCGAGACGAGTTCGAATCCGCGCTCTACGAATGTGACCATCGGCGACGAAGCCAGCGGCGGTCCCTATTCCAAGGCAAGCGACGGCCTGAACGTGGGCCAGGCCTATTTGGGCTACAAAGGATTCCGCGACATCACGCTCACGGCCGGCCGGATGCAGAACCCGCTCGTCACCACCTCGATGCTTTGGGACGCGGACATCAATCCCGAAGGTCTCGCCGAACAATGGAAACACACGTTCAATCTCTCGTTAGGCGGCAGACAGACTACGGCCATCGACCTGTTCGCGAACTTCGCGCAATTCATCTACGACGATTCCAATCCCGAAGATCCCGTCGGGCCGCGATCGGTCGTTGGCGGCAACAAGGTCCCGAACACCGACGCCCTTCTCCTGGCGTGGCAAGTCGGAGCGAAGTTCAATTTCACCAAAGACATCTACTTCCAATTCGCACCGACGGCGTACAACTATACTGGCAACGGCGACTCCTTTAACGTCCGTTTCGTCGGCGATCCGAATTTCAAGGTCGGGGCCGCGACGGTCTCGCCGAATCAAACCGGCATAAACAGCCTCCTCATCTTCGATATGCCGGCGGAATTCGGCTGGAAATTCGGCGAGATCCCGATGCGCTTCTTTGCTGATTTCGCCGTTAACCTGGAAGGCGACGAGCGCGCCACCGCGGCCGGTCATCCGGACAAAGGCGATCAGCGTTACGCCTATCAGGTTGGTCTCGGCCTCGGCAAAATTAAGCAGAAGCACGATTGGTCGCTGGAAGCTTTCTATCAGCATGTCGAGCAATTCGCGGTCGATCCAAACCTGGTGGACTCCGACCTGTATGACAGCCGCGTGAACATGGAAGGGTTCGCCGTCCGCGGCGGTTACGCGATCAGCGATGCGGTCACCTTCAATCTTACCTACGGCTACGGCACGCAAATCGATCACGACCTCGGCACGGGTGGCGTGGGCGACGCCTTCTCGATTAACCCGCTCAGAAAATATCAGATCTTTCAGGCCGACCTGAATGTGAAGTTCTAACCAAAACCAAACCGCAAACAAACAAGTATGAAACTAACTCACCTCGCATTAGCCATCGCCCTCGCGTTCGTCTTCACGGAAGCGCGCGCCGAACGTCTCGTCATCAAAGGCTCCGACACGCTCGGCGCGAAACTCGTGCCGCAGCTCGCAGAACAGTTTAAGGCCCAAAATCCCGGCGCCACCTTCGACATCGCCGCCGAAGGATCGACTACCGGCATTGCCGCGATCATCGACGGCACCGCGCAGATCGGCATGGCGAGCCGCCGCGCGAAGCCGGCGGAAATTTCCGCCGCCTCGGCCAAGGGCGTCAATATGAAGCCGACGATTGTCGCCTACGACGGGATCGCAGTGATCGTCAACGCCGCGAACCCAATTAAAGGCCTGACGAAAAAACAGGTCGAACAAATCTTTACGGGCGACATCACCGATTGGAGCGCGGTCGGCGGATCGAGCGGCAGGATTTCGATCTACACGCGCAATACTTCATCCGGCACCTATTCGGATTTCAAGGAGCTAGCGATGAAGAAGCGCGATTACGCGGGCAGTTCGCAGAAGATGGCCGGCAACGAACAGATCGCGTCCGAAGTCGGGAAGAATGCAAACGGCATCGGCTATGTCGGCCTGGCCTATACGAAAGCGGGCGGGACGAAAGTAATGCCGATCGACGGCCAGCTTCCCACCGTGCAAAGCGTGCACGCGAAGACGTACCCGTACGCGCGTCCCACCTTCTATTACACCAACGGCGAGCCGAATGGATTGGCGAAGCAATTCCTCGATTTCACTATCAGCGGCGCCGGCCAAAAGATCGTCCAGCAGGTCGGGTTCGTTCCAATTCAATAACGCAGCAGCGGGACAACACGCAGTTAGGTCAAATCGAAAGCCCGCCGGCTTCTCCCTGGCGGGCTTTCCTCTCTCGCGCAGCAATGTCATTCGTGAATTGGTGTCGAACGCCGCCCAATCTTCAGACCTTTGCTTCCCATTTTGTAACGGCCGGCCGAATCCGTTGCGACGGAGGTGTGGCCCAGGGCGAGTTCGTACAATCTGTTGAGATTGTTTCCCGCTTTTAGCGCAGCATTCACTTCGGCTAGATTGGAATCCGGAAACGCGATCTTGTTTAACTTCGCCTGACGTTCCGGAAGACCGAGGCCGTAAGTCACGATCTGCTTCCAAAGACGCGGATTGCACTGGAAACGAAGCCAGCCCCGCTCCGCGCCTTCGATGCTGCCGAAGGCACGGAGATTGGAGACGATTTCCCGATGAAGCCGCGCTTTCGGATGACTGGCGATTTGAGCCGCCGTTTTCATCGTGACGCGACTAGAAGGTGGTGCGGAATCCGACCGTGACGCCGCGCCCGGCGAGCGGCAGCACCTCCTTAAGAAACGACAGATGATCGCGCGCTTCTTCATTCGTTAGGTTGGTGCCCCTTACATAGAGGTAGTTGTAGGTCGGCCCGGCGCGGAATTTGTAGCCGAGGCTCGCATTCAGGAATGTGTAGCCGGGCGTGGCAGTCTCGAACGGTGCGACGCGAACCTGCTCTTCCACCCGCTGGCCTTCGATGCTGGCGTTCCAATTCTCGCCCTGATAATTGAGCGACGCCGTCAAGCGCATAGGTGTAATGCGCGGCAACGGATCGCCGGTATCGAGATCAGTGGCGTGCACGTAATCGGCCTGCAATCGCAGAAAGAGATCGTTCGGATTCTTTTGCGGCTCGGGCGTCTCGTTCTTTGTAATTACGTTTCGGACAGACTTCGCATCCTTCGCTTCCTGATTGTCCATTCGAGTGAGCGTCAGCGGAAGCAGATGGAAATCGGCCTTCGCTTCAGCGCCGTAAAACTCCGCGGTCTTGGGTGTGTAAACGAATACCTGGAGTCCGTCCTCGACAGCGCCGGTCGGCGCGAAATCGATGAAGCCGTCATAGCGATTGTAGAAACCGCTGATGGTGCCGGTGACGAAGCCGGTGGTCTTGCGCAAGCTAACGTCGATGCCAATGTTCTTTTCCTCGCTCAGGGTCGGGTTGCCGATAATGAATTGGAACGTCGCGGCGTGCGGTCCACGCGCGAAAAGTTCTTCCGCGGTCGGTGCTCGCTGCGAGTAAGTCCCATTGATTGCGAGCTGCCAGCCCTCGGCGAAATCATAGAGCGCTCCGATCGCCCCGCTCACCGGCAGGAAGTTCTGGTCCTGTTGCCCGGCGGAGGTAAGCGAAGTCAGAGCCGGATCATTGCTATCGATGTGAACTGCTTGATGCTCGACGCGCGCGCCGAATTGCAGCCGCACCTGAGGATTCAATTTCACTTCTTCGAAAAGGAACGCAGCAATTTGCGTGGTTTGGGTCGGCTGGAGGAACGATTCGTCGCCGAGCACGGAGAGTTCCTTGTAGAAGAACTGCCCGCCGATCGAGCCGTCCCAACGCCCGATTGGCTTGTGCACCAACTCGAGACGCGAATCGACGCCGCTGGTTTTGAAAGTGGATCCCACTTCATTCCCGTCGATCTCATCGTGTTTGTAATCGGTATAAACGAACTTGGCGTTCATGGTCGAAAACCACGGCAACGGATCGACGATCGAGCTGCGCGCGTTGATCTGGCGTTTGTCCACATCGAGATGCACGCGGACCGGCGGCATCGTGGGATCATCCACTTCCGGATCATCGGGAACGCCATAAACGGAGAGGAATTCCGTGAACGATGCGCCGATATATCCCTTGTCCCAGACATAGGATGCGCCAAAGGCATAGTCTTTGGTTTCGACAAAGGTGTTGGGCACGGTGCCCTCCGGGTTCTGGCCGAAGCCACGCCCCGCAGCTTGCGCAGGAGTGAGCAAAGCGCGCATCCGCTCGTTGAGCGCGAAGCCTGGAATGCTCCGATCGTCCGTGCGCAGATACGAGAATTGTCCGTGGAAAACCAGATGTTTTACCGGCGACAATGTCAGGGAAATGGCGCCGCTCCGTTCCTCATCCGCGCTGTTGTAGCGGCCATCCAATTCGCCGCTGAGCGCGTTGGGAGGCTGCTCAACCGGGATGACGTTATCGGCAATATTAACGACGCCGCCGATCGCGCCGGAGCCGAAGAGGATCGTGGCGGGTCCGCGAACGACTTCGATGCTCTGGCTTAGGAGCGGGCTGACGCTCGGCGCGTGATCGGGACTGAGATTGGAGACGTCGAAGACCTCCGTGCCGTTGTTCGTTACCCGGACGCGATTGTCCGCCTGCCCGCGGATGACGGGACGACTCGCTCCCGGTGTGAAGCCGCTTCCCGCTACGCCCGGCTCACTCGAGAGTGTGTCCCCGAGCGTCGGGGCCGCTCTTTGTTTGAGGTTGTTCTCGTTGAGGATCGTGACGGACTGGGCCTTGTCGGTTTCGCTTTGCTCGATGGCGCCGCCGACTACGACGACGCGTTCGGTCTCAGCCGTGGTGGCTGGTTTTGGAGTAGCTGCCGGTTGGACGGCATCCTGGGCAACGGCAGAGGTCGCAATGGCAAGCAGTGCTGCTGCAGTGATAAGAAATTCTTTCATGAATAAAGTTTTTGAAAATCATTTTTGGAATGCGGGTTGAAGCGGCGCTCGCGTGGCGAGACCGCAAGGGTGGATGAGCGTGCACGAAATCCGTGCCGCAAGACGCGCGACGAACCGAAACGCCGATTACCCCGCGCGTAAACGCGGCTGGAGCCGTGCCTAGGCGAGCGCCGGCGGCGCGTGCTCGAAGATGCGTGCGCTGATGAAAGGCGACGCG
This sequence comes from Verrucomicrobiota bacterium, assembly GCA_041167545.1. Taxonomy (GTDB): domain Bacteria; phylum Verrucomicrobiota; class Verrucomicrobiia; order Chthoniobacterales; family UBA10450; genus AV80. The sequence continues at coordinate 116,623 of JBEEHT010000039.1, read as the reverse complement.
ACCCAGACCGGGTTCAACGCCGGAACAAAACAAACCTGAAGAGCCGGAAGTGGCGCTACGACGAGAGGTGCGGGCGCCGATTGCTGCAAGTTGCCGGCAGCGATAAGAGTGACGGCGCATTCATGCTGCGCGGCCTTCGCGTTGGGATGCAGCAATTCATGCCATTGCGGCAAGACGCTCAGCGCGAGCGCGCCGAGAAATGCCGCGCATACCCAGCCCGCGATCGTCCCGCGGATGAGCGAGCGCGTTAGCTGCCGTTGCATTGGGGCACAGACTCTCAGAGCCTTCGCTCAACGCAAGAATATTTCTCTCGCCGACACGCTTGTCACACAATCGTAACACTAAAAGAATTGAAGCGGTGCGTCGCGCTTCGGATTCTCCAGACGCGATGAGTGTGCTCACCGAGACTGCCGGACTTCAGATGCCGCGCGCGAAATCATCGCACCGGAAAGGGCGGACGCTGGAGAACTTGATCCGGCTTTTTTTCGGCGGAAATGCTTTCGTCGCGGTGGTGGTGCTGGTGTTGATCACCCTGTTTCTGATTCGCGAGGGATTCGGATTTTTCGGCGGCAACCTGCAAAATCTGCGGGTCTATCGCGCGGCTGGGCTCGAATACGTCGATATCATGCGCACGCAGGTGGAGGCACACGCGGCCTTATCGCGAGCCTTGAGCGACGTTCGGGTGCGCGAAACGCGGAAACTCGCGGAGCAGGGCCGTTCGGTGGAGGAAATCAATTCGGCGCTCGCCGCTTTCGACCAATTTGCGACTTCGTTCAGCGACGCCGGAAATAATCTCGCCGGTCTTGTTTCCGACTTGGGGGATCAGGCAATCGCGCTGAAGGAAAAAGCGGCGTTGGGCGAACCGGCCGACCTGGCGGCGCTTCGGTCCAGTTATCCGGCCTACGAACAAATCTCTGCCGCGACCGCGGCAGAGATAAACGCGCTGCTCGCAAATCCTCCCCAGCTCAGCACGCCTGAGGCGCAGCGATCTTTCGAGAAAGTGAAAGCGCGGATGCGCGCATCGGTCGCCGCGTTTCCCGCGAAGGCGCAATGCTTGCGCGAGTGGGACCCGGGCCGGCCGGTGCATTGGTATGAGTCGATCACGTCGTTCCTTTTCGGGAAAGAGTGGATCACTGCCAGTTTCTGGCAGGATTGGTACGGCGTCATTCCGCTGCTGGCCGGCTCGGTCATGGTCTCGGTGGTGGCTCTCACTCTCGCGGTGCCGTTCGGGGTCGCCTCGGCGGTTTACATCAGCGAAATCGCGACGCGGCCAGAACAGAATCTGATCAAGCCCTACATCGAATTCATTGCGGCAATTCCGTCGGTCGTGCTCGGCTTTTTTGGCATCGCCGTTTTGGGCCAGGCAATTCGCGCCGCTTCGGAATTGCCATTCATGAGCTGGGTGCCGTTCTTTCCGTTGAGCGAGCGGCTGAATGTTTTTACGGCGGGCGCCCTCCTCGCGCTCATGGCGGTGCCGACCATTTTCACGCTGTCGGAAGACGCGCTGCGGAATGTGCCGCGCGCCTTCAAGGAAGCTTCCTACGCCCTCGGCGCGAACCGACTCCAGACGATCGCGCGCGTGATTGTCCCGGCATCACTTTCCGGAATCGTCTCAGCCATTTTGCTCGGGCTCGGGCGCGTCATCGGCGAGACGATGGTGGTGCTGCTCTGCGCGGGCAATCGCATCGCGATTCCTGATTTCACGGAAGGTCTCGGCGCGTTTTTCCAGCCGGTCCACACCATGACGGGCATCATCGCGCAGGAGATGGGCGAAGTGGTCCAGGGGAGCATTCATTACCGCGCGCTGTTCATGGTCGGTCTCGTGCTCTTCACCCTGACGCTCTTGATCAATCTCGCCGCGCAAAAAATTAGCGCCCGCTACCGGATGAGCGTTGGATGAATGACGAAGCTCGAATGTCGAATGTCGAAACAATGACGAAGCACGAAGCGGCTTCTTCTTTGTCATTCGTCATTCGACATTCGTCATTCCGACGCCGCAGCCGGCTCCGTGAGCAAGCCCTCTTCTGGCTTTTTCGGCTTGCCACCTACCTCATCCTCGCGGCGGCCTCCTACATCTTTCTCGACATCGGCATCAAGGGCAGCCGCGTTCTGTTCACGAAAAAACCGCCGTTCGTGAATCTGGAGTTTCTCTCGCAAGCGCCGGAGACCCTCTATGTCTTCGATTACCAGGGGAAAAAGATGACCCTGGGCGATCGTGAATTTCGGGAATGGAAAACGACGCATGAAATCAACGATGCCGAAGTCACGAGCGTTGCGTATTCGGCCGGGGGAATCTGGCCATGCATTGTCGGGACGGCCCTGCTCGTGATCGGCTCGATGGCGCTTGCGCTCTTCATCGGAGTCAGCAGCGCGATTTATCTCAGCGAGTACAGCCGGAACGGCCGGATGGTTCGCCTCGTCCGCACTGCGATTTTGAATCTCGCCGGCGTGCCGTCGATTGTTTTCGGTCTCTTCGGTTTCGGTCTGGTCGTGATTTTTTTTGGCTGGAACGTTTCGCTTCTCGCGGGCTGGTTCACGCTCGGGTTAATGGTGCTGCCGGCGATCATCACCGCGAGCGAAGAATCGTTGCGCGCCGTGCCGCAGGGTTTGCGAGAAGGCTCGCTCGCGCTGGGCGCGACCCGCTGGCAAACAATCCGCAAGAATGTGCTGCCTTATGCGCTGCCGGGGATTCTGACGTCGTCGATTCTCGGCATCGCGCGCGTGGCGGGGGAGACGGCGCCAATCATGTTCACCGCCGCCTACGCGACGCGCGATACGATGCCGTGGCAGGTAAGCCGGTTCAGCGATTTCTTTTTCCAGGGCGTAATGGCGCTGCCGTATCACATCTACGTGGTCAGCTCGAAAATTCCGCAGAACGACTACACGGCTCGGGTGCAATATGGAGCGGCCTTCGTTTTCCTTCTGCTCGTCATGCTGATCGCGCTCGGATCGATCCTGTTGCGCACCAGATTGAGGGCCCGTCTGCAATGGTAACCACGATGCCGGAAGCCCCGTTCCACCAACCTCACGCGCCCGGTCCGTCATCGCCCGCGCCGAAGAAAGATCCGGAGTCGATCGCGATCGAGAATCTTGATTTTGCTTATGGGGATCATCGCGTGCTCCACGGCATCGATCTCGACATTGCGCCGCGCAGTGTGACCGCGTTGATCGGACCGTCGGGGTGCGGGAAGACAACGCTGCTCCGTTGCATCAACCGGATGAACGATCTCATCGACGGCGCGCGGATCACTCGCGGCGCGATCCGGCTGGGAGGGATCGACATCAACACGCCCGAGATCGACGTGGTCGACTTGCGCCGGCGTGTCGGAATGGTTTTTCAGAAATCGAATCCATTCCCGAAATCGATTTACGACAATATCGCTTACGGCCTGCGCGTGGCCGGCGTGACGAAGCGCGGGGCGATCAATGAAGCCGTCGAGAAGAGCTTGCGGGCCGCGGCGCTTTGGGAGGAAACGAAGGACCGGCTGGAGAAGAGCGCGCTCAGTCTTTCGGGTGGCCAGCAACAGCGTCTTTGCATTGCCCGCGCCCTCGCCGTGCAGCCACATGTCATTTTGATGGACGAGCCCTGTTCCGCGCTCGATCCGATCGCCACCGCGCGCATTGAAGAGTTGATCCAACAACTGAAGCGCGATTACACGATCGTGATTGTGACCCACAACATGCAGCAGGCCGGGCGCTGCTCCGATCAAACGGCGTTCTTTTATCTCGGACGGCTGATCGAATACGCGACGACCGCGAAGATTTTCTCGAACCCATCGCAACGACAAACGGAGGATTACATCACCGGCCGATTCGGTTGATCCGAAAAAAATGGAACCCGCCAAACATATTCTGGGAACGTTCGACGAAGCGTTGCGCGCGCTGCGCAAGAGCGTGCTCATGATGAGCAGCCTGTCCGACCAGAATTTGACGAACGCGATGCAGGGAGTGTTGGGGCGTGACGACGAGTTGTGCGCACTGGCCATCGCGGACGACGAAGAAGTCGATCAACTGGAAAAGCAGATCGATCGGGACGGCGTCGAATTGCTTCTGCGGTATCAGCCGGTGGCATCCGATCTCCGACGGGTGGTTTCGACGATAAAGTTGAATTCGAATCTGGAACGCATCGCGGACCAGGCGGTGAGCATCGGCCGGCGCGGCCGGAAATTGAACCGGCACCCGGCGCTGGCTGAGGCGCAGTTGCTCGAGCCGATGCAGCAGCTCGCGATGTCGATGTTCCGCGAAAGCGTCGATGCTTACGTGCGCGAGGACGTCGAGCTGGCGCGCGGGCTCAAAGCGCGGGACAAAGTGCTCGATGAAATGAACTCGAACGTCGGGCGCGAGTTGACGGAAAAGATGGCGCGCGATCCCGAACAACTGCGCGGATATCTGAATCTGATGTTCATCGCGCGCTGTCTGGAGCGCGTTGGCGATCACGCCACGAACATCGCGGAAGACGCCGTTTACGCGGCTGCGGCCGAAGACATCCGGCATCAACCCCACATCGCTTCGGAAGCTGATCGCAAAGCCGGCGGGTAGCCGATAATTGGTTTCACTTTTCGACAGAGCCGATGGAAACTGTCGGCAGTGAAGGTTCTTTTGCTCGGCGTTTTTCTCGTGCTCGGCTCAGTCCAGCTTCGCGCGCAGGAGGCTGAGCTGCCGCCGATCGTGGTGACGGGAACGTTCGAGCTGCGACAAGCACCGTCGATCATCGACCTGTTCGCCCGGCATTTGGAGAAACAGATCGAGACAAGACGGGTAGCGGAAGAGACGGCCGCGAACTCGCCGCTTCTTAACGCGCGATTCTGGAGTTACATCCCGATGCGCCTGGAAAATTGCTCGAACGATTCCACCCAGTTTTTCACGCCGAGCTATCTCACCTCCGATTACCGGAATTCCGCGCGGTTGCTCGAAGAATCGCGCAAGCAGTCGCTCTTCAACGCGCGATAGCGGCCGGGAATCAGCGACCCCGGCTACAACCGACTTCTTCGCACCACGTTTTGATTTTGGCGCGGATTGCGTCTCTGATCTCGCGCACGCTCGCCAGCTTTTCTTCGTCGGTTCCAGTCAACGCAGATGGATCGGCAAAGCCCCAATGCAGGCGCTGGGCGACGCCGGGGAAAAGCGGGCATCGTTCGGCGCTCGTTTCGTCACACACCGTGATGACATGAGAGAAAAGCTTGCCGGATTTCAAAACGTCGGAGACCGCTTGCGTTTTCTTTTTTGAAATATCGATGCCGACTTCCTGCATCGCTTCGACGACGAGCGGATTCAATGTGCCGGGCTCGAGGCCGGCGCTCTCGGCCGCGAAAGAATCGCCGCAGAAGTGATTGAGCCACGCTTCCGCCATCTGGCTGCGGGCGCTGTTATGAATACAGATGAAAAGGACGTTCGACTTCACAGCTAGTTGAGTTTGAAGGCTTCGACGAGACCGATCCCGGTGGTGGCGCCTTTGCCTCGCAAAATCGCGGTGTAATTGCCCGGCGGGAAATTGCCGAGGATGGCCGCTTCCCGATCGTCCCCCGGCGCGAGACGGCTCGATTCAATTTCAGCCCGGTGATCATCCCGCCAATCGTCGTTGAAGCCGATCGCGGCGCCGTTTCCGTCGCGCAATTCGAGAGTGGGATTCGCCAGCGTGCCGCGAACCGGGACGCCGTTGATCGCGATCGACGGTCCCAGGCCGCGAAAGATCACCCGCGCGTAATCGGCGCCGCCGAGAATCACGCCGGCGATCATGACGTTGTCGCCCGTCTGCACCTGTCCACGCGTGGAAATATTAAGAAGACGCGCGGCCGAGCTCCGGTCGTCATCATAAATTTCCACGAGAGCGATCCCGCTCGCGCCCTGCTTGCCGGAGAGAACGACCGTGTAATTGCCGGGATCGAGCGCCGCGGAGATGGCGGCTTCGCGATTGTCCGACGGCGCAAGACCGCTCGCCTCGATTTCGGTTTGCTGAGAAAACTTCCAATCGTCATTTGCCGCGACGATCGTTCCGTCTGCCCTGCGCAATTCGATTGTCGGATCCTGCAACGTTCCTGGGATCGGAGCGCCGTTGATTTTTAGAGAAGGCCCGAGGCCGCGAACGATTGCCTTCTTTTTCGCCGGGCCGGCAATGATGAACCCGCCGATGGAGACATCATCTCCACCGCTGGTGCGCACGCGGGTGGAACTGTTCAGCAGAATGGAATCCGAAAGGCGCCAGACATCGGTGATGGGCGGAGTATTCGCCGAACCGCCGATCGGTGTGAGGCCGTAGATGTCCTCCACGGTGCGCAGGACATTGTAGTGCGTCATCGCCGTGCCGGTCGGCGTGATCAATCCGCCGTCCGGGAGCCGGGTATCGGGCGGGTTGATGTTCGTCTCGGTATAATTGCCCGGCTTGACCATTGCGCCGGCAAAGATCGTCACGACCTGGTTCGACGTCGTGTTGTTGGAGTCTTCATCGAAGGTCACAATGAGGAGGCTGTTGTGCGTTTTCGCCCACTGATAATAGCCATCGAGGATTTGCGTTTTTAGCCAGGCATCGGCCTGCGCGATGGAGCCGTCATGCATATTGTTTTGCTCGTTAGGCACGACGAAGGCCACGGTGGGGAGCGCCGCATATCCGCTCGCATTCGTCGGAAAGGCTGTAAACGGCTGGTTCACCGCCGGCGGCACATGATGATTGGCGGGCGCGTCGGCGGCCTGCCAGTTCGCCCCGGCATTATGCTTCCGCTCATATTGGTTTTGCGCCGGATCGGTAGAGAAAACGTCGCCGTCGAAACCGACCGAAGGAAGACTTTCCGAATAAGTCGCAAAGGTGAGCCCGCCGGCGATGAGAGAAGATGCGAGGTTTGGCGCGTTGAACGGAAGCGGCTGGGAAAGAGGCTCGCTCGGCGTGCCGGGCCGGCCATCCTGCAGCACGCCCTGATGGTTTCCGGAAAAAAGCTCGAGATAATTCGGCTGGCTCGGATGGCGCAACGCGTGGGATCCAGTGGTAGCCGCGGCAGGATCAGCCGGCGCGTTCACGAAGCTCGCGCCTTCCGCGGCGAGCGCGTTGATGTTTGGCGCGGCGCTATTGCCGGCGATCTGACCGAACGATTTGTTCTCGAAAATCACGATCACGACGTGGTCGGGATGACGGAGCGGGTTCGCCTGCGCAACCGTGCTCATGCCAAGAGCGAGCAGCGAAGCGGCTAACGTCATCGGACGCGAATGCATGGACTGAGCTAAGACCTCGCGCACGATTACGTCCAGACCGGGAACGAGGTTGTCACAAAAACTTCACCTGACTGCCATCCGTTCGTCACGAGCAATCGTCAGCGAAATGCCACATGAAAGTTTTTGACGATCTTCGCACGCGAACCGAAACAAAAGAGTGTCGGAAATGTGTTTCCGTTCATCAGAATCAAGTTGGCGAACATGAGCGCGTCGAAAAAAGTGTCTTCAGGAGAAATCGAGCATATGACGCATCTCAGTTGCGCGGCATGCGGGCTTCGGCACGAATGGACGAAGCTGCAAAACTTGTGCACGGCCTGTCATAAGCCGCTTCTGCCGGTTTACGATCTGGCGGCTGTGGGACGTGCGTTAAAGCGCGAAGACCTGGCGACGCGGGAGAAATCTTTGTGGCGCTATCGCGAGGTGTTGCCGCTGCCGGCGAATGTCGAACCGATCTCGCTGGGTGAGGGTGGAACGCCGTTGCTTCGCGCGGAACGGTTCGGTGGCGCGCTCGGAATGCCGGAGCTTTGGGTTAAAGATGAAGCGCAGAATCCGACGCAGAGTTTCAAGGCGCGTGGGATGGCGGTGGCGGTCTCGATGGCGAAACATCTCGGCGCGACCAAGCTCGCGGTGCCGAGCGCGGGCAATGCCGGTGGAGCGCTCGCAGCTTATGCGGCGCGCGCTGGGCTCGAGGCGCATGTTTTCATGCCGAGCGATACACCACGGGCGAACATCATCGAGTGCCGGGAGTTGGGCGCGAACGTGGTTTTGATCGATGGGCTGATCACCGATTGCGGCGCGGAGATTGCGCGACGGAAAGTGGCGGAAGGCTGGTTCGAGATGTCGACGTTGAAGGAGCCGTATCGCGTGGAGGGGAAAAAGACGCTCGGATACGAGCTGGCGGAGCAACTCGATTGGACATTGCCGGATGTGATCCTTTATCCGACGGGCGGCGGCACGGGACTGATCGGCATGTGGAAGGCGTTCGACGAAATGGAGGCGCTCGGTTGGATTGGATCGAAGCGGCCGCGAATGTTTTCGGTGCAGGCGAGCGGCTGCGCGCTGATTGTCCGCGCGTTTGAAGCGGGCGAAAAATTTGCCGCGGAATTTCCGAATGCGCATACGGTCGCTTCCGGATTGCGGGTCCCGAAAGCGGTCGGTGATTTTCTCATGCTCGAAGCGTTGCGCGCTTCGGGCGGCGGCGCGATCGCAGTGGAGGATGAAGCGATGATCCGCGTGACGCGAGAAGTGGGCGCGGCCGAGGGGCTCTTCGTCGCGCCGGAAGGGGCCGCTTGTTTCGAGGCCTTGCGATTGCTTCTTTCGGTTGGAAAAATTGAGAAACGCGAGCGGGTGGTGATTTTTAATACGGGATCCGGGATCAAGTATCTCGACTGTTACGGCGGTTCATAACATCTGTTGAGTGCGCGTTCCGCCTGCCGGTGATCGCGTCACGCGAGCACGAACTTGAAAAGATTGCTTTGGCAAGATGCCAAAGCCGGCGGGCGAGACGCCCACCCTACCCGAAACAAAAAATGTCGGGCTTGTTCGAGAATTTTGCTCGCTCGCTCCCGGCAGGCCCTGCTAGCAATGACGCTCCTATGCAGGGAAAACCACCGCCGGGACAAACGCCACAGGCGTCGCAAAAAATGCCGCCAGGTTTAGCACCTCAAACCGCCCAGGGCGCGCAAGCCGCACCTTCGGCCGTGGCGCCGGGTGCCTTGCAGGGGCTTCCGCCACCAGCCGGCTTCGAGGGAAAGCGAAAGGGACGCGGCGGCTCTGGGGCGAAGCTGAGCGACGTGCATTGGAGCCTGATCTTCAAGATGGGGTGGAAGATGATCGGCTACTGCCGACTGCTGGCATTCTCGTATTGCCTGATGATGCTGGTGCAAAGCGGCGTGAACATCGGCATGGCCCAGCTGGTAGGCCAGGTTACCAAAGAGCTGGGGAGCCAGAGCGCGAGCGGTGAAGCGCCGCAACGCCGCGCCGACGCAAACGCGCCCGTAGCTGCGCCGCCGAATGCTCCGGCAAATGCCAGGGTCGCGCCGCCGGAAGAGTCATTCGTTTCGAAAATACTGCCGACGGATCCAAAAAAACGGGTGATCGTGGTGTGTGCCTTGTGGGCCATCTGCGCATTGGCCGCGCTGAGCCTGGGCATTCCGATGCGAGCGATCTCGACGAAGCTCGATCTGACCATTTCGAATAAGATGCGCAGCCAGCTTTTTGGACGACTGCTGCGGCAATCGCCGGAGTTTTACCACACCCACGAATCGGGCGAACTCAACGCGGTGGTGAACCAATTCACGGTCGAGGCGTCGATGACCCTGCGACAGGTCAGCATCGATATGATCCTCCAGGTGTTGATCCTCGGGTTCACGGTTGCGGTGCTCATCTACAATTTCAAAATGGGCGACGGGTCGGAGGGCGGCGGGTCGCCGCTCACCCTTGGCGGCGTGGTGATCCCGCCGGCGACGATCCCGATCGCGATCGTGCTCTTCGCGTTCGTGTCGCCTTATCTGACCGGGAAGTTGTCGAACAAAGTTCGCGATGTCTCGCGCGATCTTCAGGAAAAGATGCTTGCGCTCAACAGTCTCGTGACCGGAGCGATGCAGTCGCCGGAGGAAATCCAGGCGATGGAGGCCGAGCCGATGTTTGTGAAAAAGCACGACAAGCAGCTCGATGCGCTGTTGCGATCGCGAATAAAAAATACGCTGACGATGGAGTACCTCGGCCTGGTGAATGGGTTGCCGAGCTGGTTCATCCAGGTGGTAATGCTTGGGTTCGGTGTCTTCATTGCCGTGAAGTCCGGCGATCCGAAGAGCGCCGGTAATGTCGTGAGCATTTTCATGCTGACCCCGCAACTGATGGCGCCGATCGGGGCGCTTTCGGCTTATCTCGTGATGGCGGGCAGCGCCTGGCCGCGGATCGAGACGGTGAACGAGATGCTCGAATCACGCGCGCGCCGCGAAGAAAAATCCGGCACGGTGAAAGTGGATTCCGTCGAGCACACCCTCGCGGCAAAGAACGTCACCTTTTCCTACAAAGCCGGCGCGCGGAAAATCTTCGACGATATTTCCTTCGAGTTGCCTCCGGGAAAGATCACCGGCTTCGTGGCGAAGATGGGGCAGGGGAAGACGACCTTCTTCAAGCTGGCGCTGCGCTTTTACGATCCGCAACAAGGCGAGGTGATCCTGGGCGGACGACCGGTGGGAGATTATGCCGCGGACAACCTCTACGGTCACATCGCGATGATGTCGCAGTTTCCGGCCTTCTTTTACGACACGTTGCGCGCCAATATGCAGATGGCGAAAGAGGACGCGACGGACGAAGAAATCCGGGCGATCTGCGAGCGGACCGGCGTGTGGAAAATTCTGCAGGCCGGCGTGCAAGGGAATCCGCTCGATGAGGAGTTTGCCGGGGGCCGTCGGCTTTCCGGCGGCCAGCGAAAGCTCCTGGCGCTGACCCGTTGTCTGATGCGAGATCCTGCAATCCTGTTCCTCGACGAGCCGACCGTCGGCATGGATAACATGGAGAAATTCGCGATGCTGGAAATGATCCAGCAGGCGCTGAAGGGCCACACGGTCATGGTGGTGGACCACGATCTGCGATGGCTGATGCCGTTCTGCGATTACTTCATCGTTTTGGACGAAGGGAAAATCGAGGAACGTGGAACGGCTGAGGAGCTGCTCGCGAAGCGCGGTCTATTCTACGAGCTCTATCACGCTGAAGAGGCGGGGGGAGCGAAAGCGGCCGATCATTCCGCCGCCCCGCCTCCGGCGATGTCAGGAAGCGGCCTGAGCGGGCGCGCGATACCCGGCTGAGCCAGGATGCCGGCAACGCGTTTGATTTTGAGTCATGAATTGTCTCCCGGAAATAATTCGCAAGAAAGGCGATACGGCGAGTCTAATCAGGGATGGCGAAGCAAGGTGGCTGGAAGAAAAGGGCTTGAAGCGCCAGGAATAAAAAGAAAAGATTTGCTGCCGCATCGAGTGATGTGACGGCGACGCAAAACAACAACAACAGAAAGAAAGGTAAGCTAGTTATGGCTGACGAAAAAACAGGTAAGAAACCCGAGGATCAGGGTGGCGGCGGGACGGAAAAAGGCGCGGACGCGTCAGAGGCCGGTGGTCGCTCGCGGCAGGCGCTTTATGCATGCTTTAACGACGGCGCAGGAAACTACATCGACCCGAGTTGGAAGTGGTTCACCTGCTGGCGTTGCGGCGCGCTGAATTACACCTAAGCAGCTCAAGCCAGGTAAGCGGAAGAGCAGGGTTCCATGCCCTGCGCTTCCTTGCCTGGCCTCCGGGCTCTAAGGGGAGCCCGGAGGTCAGGGAAGAAATCATTTATGGCTGAGGAGAAAACAGGCAGGAAACCCGACAAAGAAGGCGGTCCCGGTATGGAAAAACCGGAAGCCGATTCAGCCGAAGCCGGGCCTCGGTCGAAACGGATGGCCTACACCTGTTGGAACGACGGCGCCGCCAATTACGTTTCGGAAGGGTGGGAGTGGTTCACCTGCTGGCGTTGCGGTTCCCTCGTTTACGTCTAGCCGGAAGACGGCGAAACCGAGCAGCGCCCCTCGGGCGCGCCCTTCAGGTATTAGCGGAAGGGCGGCCGAAGATGGATTCGCGTTCGCCTACGGAGCGATGCGGTCCGCGAGGGTGTCGTTGTGGAACGAAGTATGTTCGCGCAAGCTAAACCAGCCGCCTTCATTCTTGTTACTCTGCGCCACGCTGTTCGTTTCGTTCGTGGCGAAATCTGCCCATGAGGCGTACCGAACGATAGTGAGAAAACGCCACGGGCCGCCTTCCAGATGCTGCATCAGGACGTTGCCAGCCGAAGTATCGGCGGGCCGCACTGGCGGTGCGCTCAATTCCTTTTCCAACTGGTCGTCATGTCCCGCGATCGGGCGATAGACTGATACGGCATACACTGAGCCCGCGCTCTTGCTCGCGTCGTCACCCAGTCCCAGGGCTTTGGTGAAGTCAGCCCAGGACGGGCCGTTCACAAAAGTGTCGTTGTGCCAATCACGAAGGTCGCGCGTGCCCGGAGGCGGGGGATTTCCGGCGGCTTCGACGGTCGCCTTCGTGCCGAGATGCTCGATGACGGCATAATCCCAGGAGTCGCCATCCTGGTGGCGGAGGATAATCGAATGTCCAGGCATCGGCGCCTTGGGATCTGGTTTCTTGAGCTCCTGCGCAAGCTGAGCGGCTTTCCCGGCAGCGGCCTTCACGAAATGGACATGATAAACGTCCGTTCGGGCGGCGGGCGACGAGGTGGCCGCGGATGTGTTCGCACTGGCAGCGGACGGGCTCGTCATTGCCGCGGGCGAAGTGGTTTTTGCGGCGGGAGTGCTGGTTTTCGCGGCGGGGGTGGCCGTTTGCGCGGAGCAGAGCCCGGCCACACCGAGCGAAAGGAAGGCGACAAGCGCCAGATTGAATTGTTTTGTTTTGGTCATGGTTCTGATTTTCATTTGGTTTGTTTCATTGCTGGATCGGCAGATTGCGTAACGCGCTGTAAGCGAAGGTCCACACAAAGGCTTGCTTAAGCCTGGCAGAAAATTCGTCGAGAGCCGGATAACGAAATCGGTCTTGTTTGATCTTGTCAGGCGGCGGCGTCCAGCTTTTTTTGCACCGAAAAATTTAAGCTCGTTCAATCAGAGAAGATCGCGGCATCAAGGTAGTTCCTTCCGCATCGCCGAATCGGACGGTAATTCTTGCGATAGAAACAGAATTTCTCCTCGACTTCATTTGGAGCAGCTCGCATCATGTCGCCATCGCCTGATGTTACGGCGATCACTCTTTAACTTTATGAAAACTCCGATCCGTTGGTCCATCGTGCTTGGTATTACGCTCCTCGTCTGGTCGGTTTGGCTGCCCGCGGCCAAAGCCCAGGAAGCAGACATGGCTGTGACGAAGACGGCTGACGCGGATCAGGCGCCTGCTGGCTCTGACGTGACTTACACGATCACAGTCTACAACAACGGCCCCGACAACGCCGCTAACGCCACTTTGACCGATACCTTGCCGTCCGGCACCACCTTCGTCTCACTTTCATCACCGGCAGGCTGGAGCTGCAGCACTCCCAATGTCGGCGCGGGCGGCACCGTCAGTTGCTCCAACCCAAGTTTGGCCGTTACGAACGATACCTTTACCCTGAAGGTCAACATTCCGGCAAACACCGCGGCCGGTACAACCTTTACCAATCAGGCGACGGTCAGCAGCTCGACGTTCGATCCGACCGACGAGAATAACACCGCCAGCGCAGCCACCACCGTACCGGGCGTGAGCGCTGACATGGCGGTAACGAAGTTCGGCAATCTTAGCCAGGCGTTCGCGGATTCCGACGTCACTTACACCATCCAAGTCACTAACTTCGGCCCGGATACCGCGACCAACGCCGAACTCTTTGACAGCCTTCCGGGGGACATGACCTTTGTTTCGCTCGCCGCGGCATCGGGCTGGTCCTGCACGACACCATCAGTCGGAACGGGAGGTAGCATTGTCTGCACGAACGCCAGCTTCGCCGCAGGCGCGAGCAGCACATTTACTTTGGTCGGTCACATTCCACCGGGAAAGTCTGCTGGCACCACTTACAATAATACGGCCACGGTCAGCTCTAGCACGAGCGATCCCGACAGCGGGAACAATACCGCCGGTTTTTCCACGGTAGTCGTCACCTGCCTAACCAATCCTGTCGTCACGAATAACGCCGATAGCGGCTCGGGTTCCTTGCGCCAGGCCATCGCCGATGCCTGTACGGGTGGCACGGTCATTTTCGATGACAGTCAGGTCGTTAGCCCGATCACACTCACGACCGCCGAGTTGCTCATCAACAAGAACCTCACCATCACTGGACCGGGCGCGAACGTCTTGACGGTGAAGCGCAGTGCGGCTGGAATGACACCAAACTTCCGCATCTTCGAAATCGCGAGCGGCGCCAATGTGACGATCAGCGGTTTGACGATCAGCAATGGTGCGATTGCTGGCGTGGGGAATACAGGATCCGGCGGGGGGATTCTTAATTTCGGGACATTGGCCGTCGATGGCCTCGTTGTTTCGGGAAATCAATCTGGCGACACGTCCAACCCCGGTTTGGGTGGTGGGCTCGCGAGCGTCCTGGGGACACTGACCGTCAGCAACAGCACAATCAGTGGCAATATCGTCACGGGTAATGGCGGAGGCATTGGTAACATTGCCACTACCAAGATCATCAACAGCACGATCTCAAACAACCGCGCAACTTCCTTCGGCGGCGGCGTGACCAACGGCAATCCCGGCTCAACGCTGAACGTCACAAACAGCACGATCACGAATAACCGGTGCGATTCGAATAACGCCGGTCCTAGCAGCGGCGGCGGCATTTCGGTCAACGCTGCGAGCAACGCCCCTCTCCTGAACAACACGATCGTTGCCGGAAACTTCCACGGAACGGGCACAACCCGCGATGACGTGAATGGTCCCATCAGCTCCACCAGCTCTTACAATCTCATCGGTGACGGGACCGGAATGACTGGCATTACAAATGGAACGAATGGCAACAAGGTAGGCACAAGCGCTACGCCCATTAACCCGCTCCTGGCCGCGCTGGGTAACTATGGCGGCCCGACTCCCACTCATCTTCTTTTGCCCGGCAGCCCTGCGATTGATGCCGGCCTTGATCCCCTGGCCCTCGACGCCAATGGCAACCCGCTGGACTGGGACCAGCGCGGCAGCGGTTTCCCGCGCAGCGTCAACGGTGTCGATATCGGCGCGGTCGAAGTAGATTATGCGATCAATACGCTTGCGGGCACGCCCCAAAGCACGGCGGTCAATACGGCATTCCCTATCGCCCTCAAAGCGACCGTCACGGAATCCGATAATCCTGTCAGCGGCATCTCTGTCACCTTTACCGCGCCCGCGAGTGGACCAAGCGGCACGTTCTCGAGCGGTAACACGGCTACGGTTGTCACCGATGCCAATGGTGTCGCTACGGCGCCTACCTTCACGGCCAACAGCACTCCCGGGAGTTACACCGTTGCTGCCACAGTTATCGGCATTGCCACTCCCGCTAACTTCTCGCTTACCAACATTGTCGGGGCCGTGACGCATTTCTCCGTCAGCGCTCCCGCGAGCGTAACCGCGGGTCTCGCTTTCAACTTTACAGTGGCGGCCCTGGATTCGGGTAACAATGTTGTGACCAATTATACAGGCACGGTGCGCTTCACCAGTAATGATCCAAACGCAACCCTGCCCGCCAATAGCACCCTGACCAACGGCACTGGCACTTTCAGCGCCACGCTCCGAACCGCCGGCAATCGGACGATTACCGCCACGGATACGAGCACTTCAGCTACCGGCACGAGTAACACGATTACGGTGAACGCAACGGCGGCGACGCATTTCTCGGTAAGCGCTCCCGCGAATGCCATCGCCGGAACGGCCTTTAGCTTCACCGTTACCGCCCTGGACCAGTTCAACAACACCGCGCCTGGCTATGCAGGCACAGTGCACTTCACCAGCAATGATCCAAACGCGACCTTGCCCGCCGATGGCACGCTGACTAATGGCGCCGGCACCTTCAGCGCCACGCTCCGAACCGCCGGCAATCGGACGATTACCGCGACGGACACAAGCAATAGCTCCATCACTGGCACGAGTAATACGATTGCGGTAAGTCAGGCCACTCCAGCTCTCACCGGCACGGTTTCCCCGTCCAACGCGAATGCAGGAATGCCGTTTACCGACACCGCGGTCCTTTCGGGCGGGATCAACCCGACTGGCACCATGACCTTCACCGTCTACGGGCCAAACGCTGCAAATTGCGCCACGGCGATCTTCACTTCCGTCAAAACCGTCAACGGCAATGGCTCCTACGTGTCAGATCCTTTCACGCCGAGCGTCCAAGGGAATTATACCTTTGTCGCCCTTTATAGTGGCGACGCTAACAATAACCCCGTAAGCACGGTGTGCGGTGCGGCCAGCCAGACCTTTACCGTTGGTCCGCCGCCCGCTCAATCGTTGAACATCTCCACTCGCCTCCGGACAGAGCTAGGCGACAGGGCTATGATCGGCGGCTTCATCATCAGCGGGAATTCACCCAAGTCGGTGGTAATCCGCGGGCTTGGGCCTTCGCTCGCTTCCTTTGGTTTGAGCGATCTGCTGCTTAATCCGCAACTGGAATTGAAGGGACCTAACAACACCCTGATTTTCCTGAACAAGGACTGGAAAGATAGCCAGCGCTCTCTGATCGAGGGAACTAACTTCCAGCCGAAGGACGATCGCGAATCAGTTATCGTGATCACGCTCAACCCGGGGGCGTACACGGCGATTCTTTCCGGCGAAGGTGGAACCACCGGCATAGGTCTGGTGGAAGTCTATGACACCAATCAAGGGGCCGACTCGAGACTGGGTAACATCAGCACGCGCGGTTTTGTCCAGACAGGGGACAAGGTCATGATCGGCGGCTTCACCCTGGGCGGGAACAACAATCCCCCGCGCATCGCGGTACGCGGCCGGGGACCATCGCTGAGCCAGTTTGGATTAAGTCCTGTGCTGGCCGATCCCACCCTGGATCTGCGCAACCAGAATGGAACACTCATTATCCAGAACGATGACTGGCAGAGCGATTCTGTCTCAGCCGGGAATCTTACCAACAACGGGCTGGGTCTATCGGATCCGAAAGAAGCCGGCATCTTCGCCTCGCTCCCCCCGGGCCAGTACACCGCGATTCTTGCCGGTAAAGGCGGGACCGGGATCGGGCTGATCGAGATCTACAACCTGCAATAGGACAAAGTTCGTTGTCGCTGGCTGCCCGCGAGTTCACGGCCGTTTCTGCCGCGAACAACGCGTCGCGCTCGATTGGATTGAGCCTTGAATGTTGAACGCTTGAGTGTTCTCCTCGAACAAAGAGTCGCTGCCCCCGACGATTTCGATGACGGGAAAAAATCAATTCGGTTTGTCTCGCTATATTCCTGCAGACGTGACACGCCAAGTCCGACGGGAATGCGGATTCGGATGCGTGATCTGCGGTCTGGCGATTGTACAGTATGAGCATATCGACCCTGCATTTGCCGATGCGACAGTTCATGATCCCGCAAAAATCGCGCTTCTTTGTGCTGCTTGCCATGACCATGTCACCCGCGGGCAATGGTCAAAGCAGCGTGTTATCGATGCTCGACGACAGCCCGTAACGTTTACGAAGGGCTATTCGCATGATGCCTTCGACATCAATCACCCGTTCACACTACAAGTCGGCAGTAACCTTTTCCATGACGTGCGGTCAATTATACGCGAGCCCGGCAGGGGTGACTGGTTTACAATTGAACCTCCGGAAGGGAATGCGGCACCGGCACGCATTAGCGCGACCTTCTTCGACGCAGCTGGGACTCCGTCACTCTCGATAGAGCGCAATGAGTGGACATGCCCGACCGCGGTTTGGGATATGAAAATAGAAGGGCGCATCATTGAGGTGCGGCACACCAAGTCAGAACTGGGTCTCCGGCTCAGGGCGTCTCCGCCGCACCACCTTGCAATCGAACGTCTCAACATGCGCCGTGGTGACATTCGTCTCGACATCAATGAAACCGGTTTAGTCGTCCTTAATTACGGGGAACGCACGCGCATCGAAATGGCGGGCGATAAGGCAGTCGGAGCGGAGGCGATCTACACGATTCCCAAAGCGGAAGAGCTGTAGCAAGTAATGCCAAACTACGAATACCAGTGCGACGGATGTGCGAGTCGCCGAGACGTAATGCGGTCTATCAAAGATCGTAATCAGTGCGTCACGTGCGATACGTGCGGGGCAACAATGGTGAGGTCATTTGCCGTTTTCGGCATTGGCGTTTCCACGCCAACTCTTCCGGGTTATTGCAGGCCGGATGTTCCGGCACCGCCTAGAGACACAACAGGCCCGGGACGTACCGGCGGAATCCGTCTCGAAAACTGCCAAGGCGTTAGGATCGAGAACTGCAGGATCGTTGGCACAGACGTGGGCATCAGCATGTCGGAAGGGACGACTGTATCTTCGAAACGAAATGAGTTCATCAATGTGCGGCAGCCGATCGAGATCACTCGCGAAGGAAAATCTCGGCCCAAGCCAAATGATAAGCTATAGGGATATGGTTTTCGCGGATCCCGTTGTAAATATTGAAATGAACGCCAAAAAGATGATGATCTCGTGTCCGAAAACATCGAAGCCCGTTTTTACAGGCATTGCGATTGATGAAGTTTCATTTAAAGACCCAACCAATCGCTTCACCAATAACTCCGTTAGCTGCCCGCACTGTGGTGGGACTCACACGTGGTCCAAGGAAGACGCTTTTCTGCAATAACGAGAAGTCAGTATCGAGTTTGCAGAACCTTTTTGGCATCGCCCAAAAAGGTGTAGCCAAAAAGGCTAGAAGTTGATGTCCCCTTAGATTGCCCTACGGGTTCCTCCAAGGCAAAGCCTAGCGGTGGGGCTAACTGGTTGCGACAATGTCGGCTCTGCCAGGGCTATTTGTCCGTTGCAATCGCAACGCTTCCAACGAGCGCCCATAAGCTGAACCGATATCTCGGAACAGCAGATTGAGCTGCGCTCACCACGATTTCGTCCTAAGAACCCCGCTCCGAAATCCATCATGCAAGATCCGATCCCAAAAAATCAATGGTGCTGGACAATCGGAATTGGCCAATCAAACTTCGTAAATCTCTTTGTCCCCGTAGTTCAACGGATAGAACAAGGGTTTCCTAAGGCGAAACCGGCACTTTTGCCACCGTGTGCCCGCTTCGTCATCAGTGCGCAATAAAGCATTGCACAAACACTTGCAATTACTTCCGCTTCATCAGCAGTAATCACAAATGCGCGGATTTTCGATGCCCGGGTGACACAAACGGGTGACACAAAATCGTGACTATGGCTTCCGCAGTTTCTTCATGTCTGCCACGTCTCCGAGTTGCCCCAACGGGCGTGCTTTAATGAATTCGATTTCCTGACCTGCCAAGAATTTGTAGATAGGCTCACACCGAACCAACCCCGCCTGCAATCCTCCTGACGAATGCAAAATGCCACTTTGAAGCACCCCGATTACCCGCTGATTGCTTTGGCTGAATACCGGTCCTCCACTGTTGCCATGAGTAGCAGTGAGATCCAATTGGAACCCGCGCACGTCTTCTTTTTTCACCCCCTCATATGGTGAGATGGTGCTGACACGTCCGAAAGTGAAGGAGCTGGTTGCGGCCCCGATTTGATCCTTCAAAAAATTACCCATTGGAAATCCACATGTCCCAACCTCCAGACCTTCATGAACTTCGGTGTAATCTTCCTGCTCGACGAAGGGGTAACCGGCCGGAAATGCCGTATGTGGCAGCACCCTTATTAGTCCAATGTCTTGAACCGTGGATGCGAGTACTTGATCCACTCGACAAGGAAACGCTAAGAGTCTGCTGAGCGCGTCAACCTTGTAAAAGATTGCGTGCGGTACTATAAGCGGCGGCGCTTTTATCGTTTTCGGTTCCGCTGACGGCCCCACTCCTTTCATTTGCTCTGATATGGAGACGGTCATAAATGCCGAGATTACGTGTTCACACGTCAGGATAATTCCCGCTGCATCGATGCACACGCCAGAGCCCACAATTTCGAAAATCGTCCGGTCAACGTTGTGGACTTTCGCTATTGCCACGGTGGACGATTTAATACTCGCAAACTTCACAGTCTGATCCTCTTTGACGTTGAAAGGTCCTACATTAGACCCGAAAAATAGTGACGGCGACGAAGTTCATTAATCACACGTTCGATCGCGGGCTTCTCTAAGGCGAAACGGGCACTTTCTCCTCCGTCATCACACAGCGGCTGTCGTGAGCAAAATCCTTTCCCTCAGAGCCTTACACCTCTCTACCTGTTATCACGGGTACGCCAGAATAAGCAGATTTTCCGGTAGTCAGGTTACGCAAATGGGCGACACAAAATCTAAGGAGGCTACGGTTTTGCAAGCTCGCCGCTCCTAGCCGCTGGGCTAGAGGGGAACAGCCAGCAAGGGTGGCAAACAAGCATTTTTGGCGATTCTTCTGGCGAATTTAATGTTTCAAATTATCATCCCGCCGCAAACGATAGATTCCCCTTGTATCTCTCACTCGTCCAAGCCTTCGCCGTTTGTATGGCAATCGCAATACCCCTGCCATACTTCTTTGATGGCTCGGCATTCTGGACATTCGCGGGGCGAGCTGCTGACATCTTCGGAGTCATCGGTTTCCCATTAGCCCTGGTCGGTTTACGTATAGCCTTCAATGAAACTCGTCGCGCAAAGCAACAGTCCGAACTCGCAAAGCAAGCTTCTCAAGCCGCACAAGAAGCCGTCGAGAAGTTCCGGCAAGACCTCAATCTCTCAATGTCGGTCATGGATTTTGCGCGGGCATTGTCTATTACCGATGAGATAAAACGTATGATTCGGAGCAGCAACTTTCTGCTTTTACCTGATCGCTTATCAGAAATGCGAGCTATCCTGATTGGGATCCACGGGACAGAACTCGGCCTGAGCAAGAAACAGAAGATCATATTTCAGACCGCAATAATGAATTCCCAAGCCTTGGAACTAACGGTCGATAATATCGTCGTTAGCAATCAACCTCCGCAAAATATTGCGACACTTACTCAACCCATTTGTAAGGACGTCGACTCATTGCGCGAGATTCTTACACAGCTAAAAAATCAAATCGGGATATCCTGACTATGACAGAGAACGAAAAGAAAACTCTTTTAGATAAGATCTTTGAGCAAACCCAGAGGAATCAACTCAAATGGCAGCTAACGCCCGGGAACTCATTCCGTGTTGATTTTCCTCGCTCCAGTATCGAAATCGTGTGCATTTCCGAAACTGCATCCATTTACCATCTGCATATCTTTAACAACGTTGGAGCGTGCATCAGCACTATAACGGCCGACTTGGAGCCTGACGCTGACGCAAAACTAGCCACGATTTTTGCGAAAGCGCGCTCCCTTGCCCTCCAAGTGGAAACGACACTGCAAGACATTCTTAGCGGACTCGATACCACGTCCGAAAATATTCGCCCCGGCATTTACGTCGTAAAATTCTCGGCCCCTTCGGGCAATTTTGGGGAAGGCCTTGCCGTTATTGGGGATGGCGCAATCAACGGTGGCGATCCCGGGTATATTTACCGCGGCCATTATCAGGTCAGCGAGCTGCGGATCTCCGCTAGCTTAAAGGTTACTAGATGGAACCCTAATGTGCAGTCCGTTTTTGGGACGCTGCCAAATTTTGATCTATCTCTCGTCGGTCAAATTGGGGCAGGAGGCGCTTCAATCACTTTGGAGGGAACTGTGCCACAACTCCCTAATCAGCGACTCAGAATAGACGGTCGCCGGCTAGCAGAAACCGCCTCACCAGACTCATTGTAATTCGGTTGCTACGCAAGAAAACATCTTTTGGCAATTGCTCACAAAAGTGGTAGCCCCAAAAGGCCAGGGTGGTTTTTTTATGCTCTCCAACCGCTTCTTGGCAGGGCAAGAATCAACTGAGGCTCGGTCGGCCGCCCCGGTTGCGGATCGGGTTGCGCTATTTTGTCCATTGCAAAGCGCAAGGCATAAGAGGAGCCGCCGTATAGGTGGTTTCCAATATCCCGGAAAAGATTGAAGTGTGAGCGAAGCATTACATCCTCGGATGGCTGCCCAGGCCAGACTGCCCAATCCCGCGCGCAAGCTCTCAAACCAATTTCGTCCCATCTCAATCCTCCAGCCGGACCGACTTGGTAGAACTCTTGCGGCATGATGACCTCCAACAGTGCAGCGCCGAAATGAAACCACCAGTGCACACCGAGCAGTTGAGGCAGCTCCTCTGGGCTTCCCAGCTCCAAAGCTTCGGCAAGCCAAACCTTCCGTTTCTGCACGATGCGTGATGAAAGGAAACTAAACCGTGAATGCACAAACCGAACACCACCCCAAACGCCAAACAGGCGGCATTTTTCATCGCCAGCGTTTTTTTCAGACGCCACGGCCTTTGTTAGATATTTAGTGAAGTAATTCGCGCACGCGGTACCGCCGTACTTCAACGGGAGCAACTCGACGCGACCCAATCCACGTGACGCGGCGGATTCTCGCAAGTGTTTCCAAAGTTTCCGATGTCGAACGTCCACGTTCGCATAAAAACCCCTTGCGACCTGATCGCGTGGGAAATCAGTCTTAATATCCCACCCAACATTAACGACGGCGTGCGCGTGCCAGTTGCCGCTTCTAGGTTGCCGCTCTCGGGTCCACATACCACTTGGCAATTCCTTTTTAAGGGCGTTCAGATATGAGTGCCACTTTTCCTGAAATTCTCTAACTTCAAGGCAGTCCGCTGCGGTGACGGTCAATGCGCCAACGTTTTGCTCGCCTGCTTTCCAGATGAAGAGTCGGATGTTTTCCTGAGCAACGAAAACGGACCGATATCTGCCATTGGTGATGCAGTTATCCTTTTTAAGACTAGGAAGGGCCGGCGCGGTCGCTGACGCGACCGCATCCGGCCTCTCCCCGTTATCTTCCATAACCAGCCTCCCGAGGCGGTAATTCGTCGTAATCGTTCTGCCGGTGAGGTTCTGATTCACGCTGGAATTCGAGCACTTCCAGGGATTGATCCGGGCGTTGGGGAGTAGACTCGATGCTGCCGGTCGTTTCCCGGAGAAATCGCTTTAGCTCTTCAACCGCGTATAGCGGCCGTCGAGAGGCGCGACATGGATGCAGCAGTCCACGCTTAGCGAGTCTGTCTACGCCGGCAGGACTGATGCTTAGTGCTTTCGCCGCTTCGACGCGTGTAAGCGCGAGCTTCGGCGTTTGGAATAGGAATCGTTGTTCATTCATGCGCCCATGTTTGCAGGCGCACTAAGGACAGGGTTGATGTGGCGCTGTCCCGATTACCGTCCTACCGGAATACGCCGTCCAGGCTTTCCAATCCGCAGGCCGCAACGCTGCAGGATTTTCTTAAACGCGTCCTCGTCAATTCCGATTTGGTATTCGAACTTTTCCTCGAATTGTTGTGCTAACTCCGGCCAACTCAACTGTTCGCGATTCGCCTCGATTGTTTCCCAAGAACTTACCGCAAAGAAATAAACTGCTCCGCGATTCTGGGCATCTCGCTCGGCTTTCGTTACAGCCTTTCGGATCGTCTTTCGGACCTCTTTCATGAAGGTAAGACCCTTTGTAACGCCGCTCAGGAACTCCACATCATCCCAGCCTTGACGCATTGCGAGCTCGACGGCAAATCGCCGGATATCCTCGAATTCTGGTTGCAGCTCGGTTGCGAATTTCTTCCAAGTCACAAGGGCATGGTCCAGTCCGTCCTTGCCCCATATCGAGACGAATTTCGCTCTGCCGTCTGCGCTCCACCTCTGCGCCCAAAGGTGTGCATTCGCCATCGCGTTACACATCGACGCTTTGGCACCGACCATTGCACCGACTTCTCTCGCTCCAAAATCTCCGTTAAATGGAATCCCGGCGAGTTCACCAAACGGCTGAATCGCTTTGATTACGCATTGCATTGCCCATTCTGGCGAACGCGGCTCTGCGACTGATTGGATTTCCTCCCACAGGTCGATTTTGTCCTCGAACGCTTCAATCCGACTTATGATCGGCTCAAACCACTTACCGCGGATATGTTTCGCCAATTCGGATGTATCGTCTTTCACAGCGGCATCCTCACCACGTTGGCCACCGATTCAGGCTCTGCTACGGCATCAAACACGATGCGTTTCGCCATGGCCGCGCTGTGCTCATGCCGCAAATGTCCGTACGTCATCGCCACTAATACGCCGCCGTCTTTATGTCCAAGCCAGTCGGCGATCACTTTGAAATCACATCCGGCCTCAATCGCATTCGAACAAAAGAAGTGCCGCATTGTGTGATGGCCGAAGCGCGGCAAGCCTAGCCGTTCGCACGCCCGGATAATTTGGAGTCTTGCGTTCTCAATTTCGAATATCAACGCGTCAGCTGACATGCGTTTTCTTACTCGCATTGATTCAACAAGCCGCGCGAGCGGAGAAAACAATGGAATAGTCCGCGCCTCGTGATTCTTTGTTCCGATATCGCCGCCCGTGATAAGCACTGTGCCAAGCCTCTCGTTAATGTCGCGGCAACGAACGCTGCGTGCTTCTGCTACTCGACAGCCTGAGTAAGCTAAGAACTCTACCAAGTCCGCTGCTTCGCCCGTTGATCGATGACCGGACCGCAACTCATTGACCAGTGCCCGGAATTGCTCCTTCGACGGAATCACAATCCCCGCTTTCGGCTCTTTCTTGCGCTTGAGGATGTCGGCGGGATTATCGAGTACGATTCGCAGCGTGTCCTTCGCGTAAGTGAAAATCTGTTTCAGTGTCTCGACTTCAATATTCCAGGTGCGAGGCGAGATCGTCGAACCACGCTTAATTTTCCATGCCTCGGTTTCCTTCGCACCGATCGCTCGAACCAAACGTCCGCCGAAAAATGGAATTAGGGCTTTCAACGCAGTCTCACGCCGACCCGCCGAGCTAGCCTTCAATTCCGGACGTTTGGCATCGAGCCATCGCTTTGCGAGATCGTCGAAGCGGATCGAACTGCCCGTTCCATCCGAAGCAAGGCGCCCGGCGCGCTCTTGGAAGTCACGCAGTCTGCGTTTAGCTAGCGCTGGATCGCTCGTTTTCAGGCTCCGGCGAAATTGCTTGCCCGCTCTTTTGACGAGAAGATAATAGCGGCCAGCCGCGTCTCGATAGAGGTTCGGCGCTACCTTTTTGAAACGCCTTTTCCCGTCATGACCGCCACCATTTTCTTTCATGTCGAGCCGAGGGTGACACAAACGGGTGACACAAACAACAAAAATCACCATTTGTCCCCGTAGTTCAACGGATAGAACGAGGGTTTCCTAAACCTTAAATGTGGGTTCGATTCCCGCCGGGGACATATTGTGACGCAGTTTATGAACAACAGCTTAAAGGCAATCCATCGTCCGGGTTCGATTGATTCGCTCGCGCCCGCTCGCTCACCCTTTCGGGCTTCGTCTATGTCGCGCCGCTCCCGCGGACTCCATTCCCGCCGGGGACATATTGTGACGCACCTTATGAATAACAACTCAAAGGTAATTCGTGGTCTAACGATAAAATATGCACGCTAGAATTTTCCTGATCAGGCACGGCGCCACAGTCCTTACGGCGGAAGACCGCTTCGCCGGTGCGACTAATGTTCAACTTTCCGACGACGGCCGCGAACAGGTGCACCGGCTTGCCGCCCGGCTTCGCGACGAAAACATCACCGCGATTTACGCTTCTCCACTCGATCGCACCATCGAGACGGCCAGCATCCTGGCGCAGGCGCACGGACTCGAGGTGCAGACACGCGATGGTCTCCGCGAGATTTCGCACGGTCGCTGGGAACAAATGACGCGTAAGGAAGTGGAGCAGGCTTTTCCGGATGAAGCCGAGGCTTGGGAAAAAGATCCGTATACTTTCGCACCGGTGGGAGGGGAGAGCGGGCTCGCCGTGACCGCGCGCGCATTGCCGGTCTTGATGGATATCGTGAGGGCGCATCCCGCCTCCAATATCCTGGTCGTCTCGCACAAGGCCACGATTCGTCTGCTCCTGAGCTCCTTGCTTGGCTTCGACCCGCGTCGTTATCGCGATAACCTGGATCAAAATCCAGCCGCGCTGAACATCGTCGATTTCAAGGATGCGGTGAGCGCGCGGCTGACTCTTTTTAACGATACGTCGCACTACGCTACCGGCGGCCTCGCGATTCCCGCCGTGCCCACGGCGCGGCTTTCCAAAGCGTGGGACGACGAGAAGAAGTGAGCGATCCGCCTTCGCCAAGGCTACGGCGGGATACGGGATAAGGATGGCGTGCTGAGCTTGCGCGGAGGCGCGGATTCGCGAGATTCGCCGCCGCTCGCATGCTCACAATTTCACAAGTCTCGAAGGCCTTTGCCGGCCGCACGCTTTTTGAAGACGCGTCGCTCCAGGTCAACCGCGGCGATCGCGTCGGACTGGTCGGTCCGAACGGCGCAGGGAAATCGACGCTCTTCTCACTGATCCTTGGCGAAGCTTCTCCGGACGAAGGCAAGGTCTCGATCGAAAAATCGGCCACGATCGGATTTCTTCCGCAGGAGCATGCACCCGCCGGCGCCGAGACGGTCCTGGAATTGGCCTGCGGGAAAGTCGCGCACGCTTCGGGCTCGGGATTGAACGAAGAACGAAAGCAGGACGCTCACGCTCCGTCTGACGATCATATCGATTGGGAGATCGAGCCGAAGGCCAAGCGCATCCTGTCGGGGCTGGCGTTTCGCGAATCGGATTTCGATCGGCCGGCAAAGACTTTGAGTGGTGGCTGGGTCATGCGCGCTCACCTTGCCCGATTGCTGGTGCAGGAGCCGGATTTGCTCCTGCTCGATGAACCGACAAACCACCTCGATCTCGAATCGCTCGTCTGGTTCCAGGATTACCTGACGAGTTACCCCGGCGCGATTCTCATGATCTCGCACGACCGGGAGTTCCTGAACCATCTCGTCGGTTCCATCATCGAGATCGCGCATCGGCGGCTGAATCGGTATCGGGGAAATTGGGACAGTTACATCGAACAGAGAGCGGCCCGCGAAGAACAGCAGCGCTCCGCTTACAAGAACCAGCAGAAGGAGATCGCGTCGCTCCAGCTCTTTGCCGATCGCTTCCGCGCGAAGGCGAGCAAAGCGTCGCAGGCCCAGAGCAAGCTGAAGCAGATCGATCGGATGGAGAAGATCGAGGCGCCCGTTTCGCGGGAGAAGACGGTGCACTTTCGTTTCCCGCAACCGCCGCGCAGCGGGCATCGCGTCATCACGCTCAAGGAGGTCGATCACGCCTATGGCGACCTTGTCGTTTATCGCGGCCTCGATTTCGAAGCGGAGCGGGGACAACGCACCGTGCTCGTGGGCCCGAATGGCGCCGGCAAATCGACTTTGCTCAAGCTGCTGGCCGGCGCGCTTCCGGTGCAAACCGGCGACCGCAATCTCGGGCACAACGTAAAGGTCGGTTATTTTTCTCAATACCGGACCGACATGCTCGATCCGAAACGGACCGTGTTGGAAACGGCGCGCGACATGCCGAACCCGGTATCGGAACAGGTCGCGCGAACGGTCCTGGGCTCCTTTCTCTTTCGCGGGGACGACGTCTTCAAGACGACATCTGTTCTGAGCGGGGGAGAAAAGACACGGCTTGCGCTCGTTAGGCTATTGCTCGACCCGCCCAACCTGCTCTTGATGGACGAACCGACCACGCACCTGGACGTGGGCAGCATCGACGCGCTGGTCGGGGCGCTGGCGCAGTACGAGGGCACGCTGATTTTTATCAGCCACGATGTTTACTTCATCCGCGCCGTGGCGAAGACCGTCCTGCATATCAACGCCGGTCAGCTCACGCCCTACGCCGGCGACTACGATTATTACCTGGATAAATCGCGGGCGACCTCCGCGCGCGCCGCGCTCACCAGCGGAGACAAGCTGCAAAATTTTCAACCGAATAATGGCGCTGCCCCGGTTGCGCGAAACGCGCCGGGCATGCGCGAATCGCGCGAGCAGCGGCGCGCTGATTCCGAACAGCGGAAGGCTGAAGCAAAGATCAAGCGCGATCACGAGAAGCGGGTCCGCGATTTGGAAATGCAGATCCTGAATCTCGAAGGCCGCCAGAAGGAATTGACTGAAGAGCTGGAAAAGCCCGAGACCTATGAGCGTGGTGGCGCAGCGACCCAACTGAACCGCGAGCTGCTGGCGATCAGCGCGGACCTGGAGCGGCTAACCGCTGAGTGGGAGAAGCTGGGCGAGCCTCGGATGGCGTAGCAGTCACGCGCGTTCGTTTTTCGCGACGCCGCGGATGTTCAAGATCGCGAGGCCGAATTGCAGCAGGATGAGCGCGTAGGCGTGATCGTGCCAGCCCCAGCCGACCCAGAGCACGTTGCTGAGCAGGAAAACCCAGAAGCCCCATTGGCGTTTTGTTTTCGATTGCGCCGCGACGAGCCAGGCGGAAAGAAGCGTCGCAGCCATCGCGGGCCACTGAAGATGTTGCATCCAATCCACAGCCTCTAAACGCATCAACGATGCAAGCTGGATTGACGCGTTGCGGGGATTCCCCCGTCCGGGTAGCGCGCGCGTCTCGCGCGTTGGTTTTGGCGTCTCGCCAAAACAGGCTTTCGAAAAGTCCGCGATGACGAGACGTCATCGCCAACGCGCGAGACGCGCGCGCTACCCAGAAAGAATCGCTGCGGAGCCGCCTGCAAAAATCGCGCGAATAACAAGAACGGCCTTTCTCTCGCCGCAATGCGATTGCTCTCTGGAACATTTGCTATGGCCAGGCGCCCGTCTTTTTTCAGGAACGCTTTCAGTTTGTTAAAGCAAACCGGTCAGGAATGGCTGGACGACAAGGCGCCGCAACTCGGGGCCGCGCTCGCTTACTACACGGTCTTCTCGCTCGCGCCGCTTGTGCTGGTTTTGCTCGCGATCATCGGCGTCCTGTTCCGCGACGATCCGGCCGGCGCGTGGAGCCGGATCACGGAGCAGATGAGCTATTTCCTCGACAAGAGCGCGGTGCAGGTGGTGACGGACATCGCGAAGGAAGCTTCGAAGCCAGGCACAAGCACGACGGCCACGATCGTCGGAATCGCGCTCGCTCTTTTCGGCGCGAGCGGCGTATTCGGTCAATTGCAGGACGCGCTGAATACGATCTGGGGCGTGAAGGCAAAGCCGGGCGAGGGGATCGCCTCGTTCCTGCGCGCGCGTTTTGTTTCCTTCGCCATGCTCGGCGGAGTTTTCTTTCTTTTGCTCGTGTCGCTGACGATCGAAGGGCTCTTGAAGGGCTTTAGCCATTATGTGCAGGCTCATCTGCCGGGTGGCCTCGCGATCGCCGTATCGGTTTACCTCATCTTCGATTTCGCAGTCGTCGTCCTGCTCTTCGCGATGATTTTCAAATTCCTGCCCGACGCCGAGATCGAATGGCGGGATGTCTGGATCGGCGCGGTGATGACGGCAATCTTCTTCGGAATCGGCAAATGGGCGCTCGGGTTGTATCTCGGCAGCGGTGCGGCCGCCTCCGCATATGGCGCGGCGAGCTCTCTCATCACGCTCTTGCTTTGGATTTATTATTCATCCCAGATTCTCCTTTTCGGCGCCGAGTTCACGCAGGTATATGCGAACCAAGCCGGCCGCCGGGTGAAGCCGAGCGAACACGCCATTCCGATCGTAGCGACGGAAGTGGAGAAGCCGCGCCGCAGATAGGTGGATCGAGCGCTCCGTCGCTCGATGAGTGAAGACCGCAGGTCCGTCCCAAAAATCGCGCGACGGAGCGCGCGATCCACCTATGCTGCATTGTGGCTCGATGGTTCCCCTCGAAGTTGCACCACACCGTGCCGGACTGGGTGGAGTCTGGCGTGATCTTTCACATTCGCGTTGCGATTGATCGGACAAAACAACAACTCTCGCTGGTTAGTTCGCCGCTCGCTGAGTCGTTGATGGAATCGGCGAGGTTTTATGAAGCAAGGTATCGCTGGTACCTTACCGCGTTCCTACTGATGCCGGATCATCTCCATGCCCTGTTGTCGTTCGAAAGGGACAAGCCGATGAGCCGCGTGATCGGCGATTGGAAGCATTTCCAGACGCATCAACACGGAATCATCTGGCAGGAAGGTTATTTCGATCACCGACTGCGCGACGATGAGCGGGGCGAGCAATTAGCAGCCAAGATCAATTACATCCGGCAGAATCCGGTTGTAGCGGGTCTGGTCGCAAAAGCGGAGGATTGGCCGTGGTGGATCGAGCGCTCCGCGCTCGATGAGTGAAAGCCCGCACCAAACATCGAGCGGCGGAGCGCTCGATCCACCTAACCTTTACGCTGGGTTCCAGCCTACATCTCCCTCGCGCGCGAGAGCGGGCTCGGGAAGTTCGTGCGCGTCCGATAGCTCGGGGGCGAGATCGGTTTCAGGTTCGGTCTCCATCTCATCCTCGCGGCCTTCGTTATGCCTCTTCGCAATCAGCACATAAAGCGACGGGACGATGAAAAGCGTGAAGATCGTTCCGATGGTCATTCCACCGACGAGGACCAGACCGATCGAATTACGCGCCTTCGCGCCGGCGCCCGTGACGAAGACCAGCGGCATATGACCCGCAACGGTCGCGATGGTGGTCATCAAGACCGGGCGCAAACGAATGCGCGAGGCCTCCGAGATGGCGGCGATCTTCTCGTAACCTTGCTGCTGTAATTTGTTGGCGAACTCGACGATCAGAATCGCGTTTTTCGCGATCAAACCGACGAGCGTAACCAAGCCGACCTGCGAGTAGATGTTCATCGTCGTCGTCCAGCTATTGGTGAAAAACGGAACGCCTTGCCCGGGCATTTTCAGAAAGGTGAAGATGAGCGCGCCGAACATGGCGAGAGGGACGGAGCCGAGCAGAATGATCAAGGGATCGCGGAAGCTGTTAAACTGCGCCGCGAGCACGAGGAAAATCAGGACGACGGCGAGCGCGAACGCAGGCAGGAATTTATCGCCCTCCACACGGAGCTGACGGGACTCGCCTGTGTAATCGATCGTGTAGCCTTTCGGCAGAATCTTCGCCGCTTCGTCCTCGAGAAGGCGCAAGGCCTGATCGATCGGCAGGTTCGACATGCCGCTAATCGTGACCGCATTCAACTGCTGGAACCGGTTGAGCGACCTCGGCACCGTCGTCTGCCGGATGCTGGCGATGGTGTTGAGCGAAATGAGCTTGTTGTCCGGACCAGTGACGTAAATCTCCTTCAGTTGATCGGGATTCAAACGCTCGGCGCGCTTGATTTGCGGAATCACTTTGTAGCTGCGGCCGGCGATGTTGAAACGGTTGACGAAATTGCCGCCCATGGCTGCGGAAATATCGGCGCCGACCTGCTGGAGATTGAGCCCCATCGCCGCGGCCTTGTCGTGGTCGATCACGATCTCGGCCTGCGGCTGGTCGATCTTTGTATCGATGATGGGCGGAAAGAAGAAGCTCTTGCTCTCCATGGCCTTCGCCTGAAGCATCTTTGCGAAGGCAAGCATCCGCTCCGGTTCTTCCGTCGAGAGCAAAACGATTTCGACCGGGAAATTCCCGCCGCCGGGAAGGGCCGGAGGCATGATGGGAAACATCTCGATGCCTGGAATGGTTCCCAGTTTTGCCTGGGCCTGGGGGAGAAGCTCGAACGCAGTTTCCTTCCGCTGATCCCACGGCTTCAAGACCATGCCGCCGAAGCCGTTGTCCGGAAAAGTGATTTGAAACACGAACTCGGTCTGCGGGAACCCCATGAAAATTTTTCCTGCGGCGTCGGCAAAGGCCGATGTTTGCTCGATGGTCGCGTTCGCGGGCGCGTTGACGATGCCGAAGATAACGCCCTGATCTTCGGTCGGCGCGAGCTCCTTCGCGGACATCGACATTTTCAGAAAGATAGCGGCAAGGATCGAGAGGCCGATCCAGGCGGTGTAAACCGCGGGCCGCACTCGCAGGCTGGCGTCCAGTTTCTTTCCATACCATTCGCGCAAACGCTCAAAAAGGTTGCTGACCCTGGCGGCGAAGCCGTGATGGCTGTCCTCCGCGCGCAGGAATTTCGCGGTCATGACCGGCGAAAGAGTCAACGCGACGACGCCGGAAATCGCGACCGCTCCGGCGAGCGTGAACGCGAACTCGCGGAAGAGTGTGCCGGTCAAACCTCCCTGGATTCCGACGGGAATGTAAACGGCGGCGAGCGTGATCGTCATCGCGATGATCGGTCCCACCAGTTCGCGCGCGCCTTGCAGCGCCGCGTTCATGGGAGTCAATCCTTCACGCAGGTGCCGCTCGACATTTTCGACGACGACGATGGCGTCATCGACGACGAGACCGACCGAAAGCACGACAGCCAGGAGCGTGAGCAGATTGAGAGTGAACCCAAAGACCTGCATCAGGAACACAGCGCCGATCAGCGAGATCGGGATCGCGATGATCGGGATAATGGTGGAACGCCATGACCCGAGGAACAGGAAGATGACGATGCAGACGATGAGGAGCGTTTCGCTCAGGGTCTTGTAAACATCCTTGATCGCGGTGTTGATATAGGCCGTGCCGTCGTAGGCGATCACGCCCTTCATGCCGGAAGGAAGGTCCTTTTGGATTTGCTCCATCTCGATTCGCACGCGTTTCACGACGTCGATCGAATTCGCGTTCGGCAAAACGAAGATGCCCATGAAGACCGCGCGCTGGCCGGAGAAGCGCACCTCGGCGTTATAATCTTCCGCGCCGAGCACCACGTCCGCCAAATCGCCCAATCGAATCAGCGTCCCTTTCTCCTCGCGGATGACGAGGTTCTTGAAATCCTCCACCGTGTGCAGATCGGTGTTGGCCGTCAGGTTCACTTGGACGAGAGCGCCTTTCGTTCGGCCGGGCGCGGCCAGGTAATTATTTTGCGCGAGGGCCTGGCGGACTTGCGCGGGGCTGACGTTGAGCGCCGCCATCTGCTCCGGCTTCAGCCAGATGCGCATGGCAAACGTGCGGCCGCCGAGAATTTCAGCGCGTTGCACTCCGCCGACGGCGGTCAAGCGAGGCTGGACGATGCGATTGAGATAATCGGTGATCTCATTCGCCTGCAGGATATCGGAGGTGAAGCTGAGATACGCCGACGCGAAACGCGAGTCGGCTGACTCGATGTTGATGACGGGAATCTCCGCCTCGGGCGGCAAGTCGCCGCGCACCTGGTTTACTTTCGAGCTGATTTCCGAAAGCGCTTTGTTCGAGTCGTAGTTCAGCTTTAGCCGCGCTGTGATCGTGGATCGGCCCTGCGTGCTTTGAGATTGCAGGTAATCGATTCCGTCCGCGGCGGCGATGGCCCGCTCCAACGGAGTGGTAATGAATCCGCGCACCAGGTCGGCATTCGCCCCCACGTAAACCGTCGAGACGGTGACCGACGCGATGTCGCTCTTGGGATATTGGCGCACATTGAGCGACGACATCGCTTGCAGCCCCGCGATGACGATCACGAAGCTCACGACCAGCGCGAGCACGGGCCGGCGAATGAAAAGATCCGTGAAGGTCTTCATGAAGGCTTCCGGCCTGAATGACGAATGACGAATGACGAATGACGAAGGAAGCCCAAAGGCCGAAACCCGAATGCGGAAATACCGTTCGCGTTCGAAGCGCTTCTTTCTTCGATCATTCGAGCTTCGGTCATTGTTTCATCATTCGTCATTCGTGCTTCGTCATTTCGGACTCATGAGTCCGTTGGTTTTGGATTCAGTTCGGCTTTCGGCTGGAGACTATTGTCCACCACCACATCCATCCCGTTCCGCAATTTGAAGACGCCGGTGCTGACGACCGCGTCGCCCTCCTTCAACCCTTCGGTGACCGCGACAAAATCTCCGCGAGTTTCACCGGTGCGAATGAATTGCTGCCGGAGAACAAGCGAATCCTTGCCGCTCTTCTCGTCGTGTTTCTTTTCGATGATGAAAACGGAGTTTCCGAAGGGCGCGTACGAAACCGCGGTCGCAGGGATGAAGAGCGTCGACTTGCTTTGAGGCAGGAGAACCTTGATTCGTCCGAACATTCCGGCGCGAAGCGCGTGATCCGCATTGTCCACGGTGGCCTGGAGAGAAACATTGCGCGTCGCGGGATCGACGGAGGAATTAATGGCGGTCAGCTTGCCATCGAATTCCCGGCCCGGGATCGCATCCGTTGTCACCTTCACCGGCAGATCGGTCTTCGCGTCGGCGAGCTGTTGCTGCGGCAAGGCGAAATCGAAGAACACCTGATCAAGCGCCTGGAGGGAAACCAGCGGGTGGCCGACGGCCACCATCTCGCCCGGATTGACGGTGCGGATTCCCGCGGCCCCATCGAATGGCGCGCGGATCTCCTTCTTGTGGATGACCGATTCGATGTTCTCCACCGCCGCCTTCTTCTGCGCGTATTTCGAGGAAGCCGAGTCGTGTTCGGCCTGCGAGATGACCTTGCGCCCCGCCAGGTCGTGAGCGCGATCGAGATCGGCCTTGGCCAGGTCGGCTTCGGCTTGGGCGGACCGCAGTTGGGCCTGTTCCGCGGAAGCGTCGAGCTTCAATAAGACGTCGCCTTTTTTCACCAGGGTGCCGGACTGAAAATTAATTTCGCTCACCGTTCCCGCGAGCTCGGCGCTGATCATGGCGCCCTGCACGGGGTTAATCGAGCCGACGGCGGTGAGCATCGGTTGCCAATCGCCTTTCTGCACCGGCGTGCTGGTAACGGTGGTGGGCGGCGGCGTCATCTTTTTGCCAGACGAAATCAGCGTCATGATCTGCCAGACCTTGATCCCGGCGATGAGCAAAAAGATAGCGAGCAGTCCGGCGACTACTTTAACGACGGCGCTGCGAGTCCGCTTCTTTTGCGGCGGAGCCGAGGTGACCGGCGCGGAGCTGGGCGATTTACGCGAGAGCAGGTTCGTATTCATGTTTGAAAAGCAGGCTCCAGAGTCGGCGGGTTACTTCGAGTTGGCGCGCCCGCCGTTCCGCCGCTGTCATCTCCTGCGGCTGCAGCACGTCGCGCATCAACATCCCTCGCGCGACGGCAAAAATTAATTCCGAAAGCTCATGAGGTTCGAGTCCATGAGTGGCGCCATTCTTCGCTTCGGGCGAGCGGGAGATCAAATCGGTCACGCCATCCATCGCCGTCTGCAAAACATCGCGAACCAAATCGGCGATCTGGGGACTGCGCGATGCTTCCGCGTAAAGATCGACCACGAAGGCCGACTGCACCTTCGGCGCTTTCTCGCAGCAATGCGCGGTAAACAAAATCTCAAGCGACTCGAGAAGGGAGGGGGCCTGCCGCGCGCGTTCGAGCACATCCTGGATCTCGACCTTGTGCCGATCCGCCATGGCGCCAATGACCGCCTCCTTGTTTGCGAAATAGCGATAGATCAGCCCCACACTGACTCCGGCTTCGGCGCTGATATCGTGCATGCTTGCCTGGTGAAAGCCGTGTTTGGCGAAGCAAACAATCGCGGCCTCGAGGATTTGCATCCGGCGGTCAAGCACCGGCTCCGATGGGATTTGTGACATTGGATGGACAATGAATGAACGTTCATTCATTGTCAAATCGCCCGTGAAAAAACAGGCGCTCGCCGCGGCGAGCGCCTCTACATTCACCAACGGATGGCGCGCTTCAAAACACTAGGCGTTGATTGGAACACCAGCTTCCTCGCGCGATTTCCTATTACCTCGCGTTACCTGATTGGCGTCTCCGGTGGTCGCGATTCGGCGGCGCTGCTCCATTGGCTTCTCTCGCTCGGCTACCGAAAACTGATTGTCTGCCATCTGGATCATGGATTGCGTGGAAGCGCGAGTCGGTCGGATGCGGCATTTGTCAGGCGGCTGGCGCGCCAAAACAAACTCGAATGCGAGATTAGCAGCGAGGATGTGCGCGCGATGGCAGCGCGAACCCGGCAATCGATCGAAACCGCCGGACGCACCGCGCGCTACGAATTTTTTGCCGGGATCGCGCGTCGCCGCCGTTGCCGCGCGATTTTTTTGGCGCATCACGCCGATGATCTGGTCGAGACGTTCCTCATGAATTTGTTTCGCGGCGCAGGGCCGGCTGGTTTTCGCGGCATGCGCGAAGTCGTTGCGCGCAAAGTATCGGGCGTCGAACTGCAAATCGTGCGTCCGCTTCTCGGCGTTTGGCGTGACGAGATCGACGCCTACGTAAAAGCAAACCGGCTCGAATTTCGCGAAGACTCCACCAACCAGACCCTCGGCCCGGCGCGCAATCGGGTGCGGCGCCGGATCATTCCTTACATCGAAAAGCAGCTCGGCCGCGAAGTGCGGGGCGCTCTCTGGCGCGCCGCCACGATCGCCGCAGATGAGGCCGAGTGGCTGGAGGGGCTGATCGATCTGAAGCAAACGGAAGCTGCCGAGTTAGGCGTGGCAGCACTGCGTTCGCAACCGCGCGCCCCGCAACGTCGCATGATTCAAAAATGGCTGCGCGGGCGCGGCGTCGAAGACCTGGATTTTGAAACGATCGAACGCGTCCGCGCGTTGCTCGAGCCCGAAACGAAAATCGCCAAGACGAATTTACCCGGCGATCTGCATGCCCGCCGCCGCGCCGGGAAAATTTTCATCGATTAAGTGGCTTCTGTAGCAGCCGCCCTGCGGGCGGCTCGAGATCGGCTTTGATTCAATATCCGCCCTCACGCTTCGCACAGCGAAGCGGCTACAGAAGCATTCGATCCATGTTTCATCCGTGTTCATCTGTGGCTAAAGTCTGGACCGAATGAGTTCAAATGTTCGCGTCCGCTTCGCTCCGTCGCCCACCGGTTACCTTCACATCGGCGGCGCGCGCACGGCATTGTTCAACTGGCTCTACGCGAAACACACTGGCGGCACTCTTGTCCTCCGCGTCGAAGACACCGATCGCGCCCGGAACACCGAAGAAGCCGCGCGCGCGATTTACGACGGCCTGCGCTGGCTCGGTCTGGATTGGGATGAAGGCCCCGAAGTCGGCGGCGAGTTCGGTCCTTATTTTCAGAGCGAGCGCGAAACGATCTACCAAACCTACCTGGGCAAACTTCGCGCCGCCGACCGCGTTTACGATGACGAAGGCGCGGTCCGGTTTCGTTTCGCGCGCGAGAAAGTCACGGTCGACGACGAGATCTGCGGCGAGATCGAATTCGATATGACCAGCGCCGAGACAAATCCCAACATGACGATTCGGCGACCCGATGGCTCCTGGATTTTCCATTTCGTGAATGTGGTGGACGACATCGAGATGAAGATCTCGCACGTCATCCGCGGCGAAGATCATCTTTCGAATACGCCGAAGCACGTGCAGCTCTACCGCGCGTTCGGCGCAACGCCGCCGCGGTTCGCGCACATCCCGCTTATCCTGAACAAGGACGGTTCGAAGATGAGCAAGCGCGATCAGGGCGCGAGCCTCATCACTTACATCGAGAGCGGTTATCTGCCGGAAGCGGTCTGCAATTATCTCTGCCTGCTTGGCTGGTCGCCGAAGGACAACCGCGAGAAAATCGACATCGGAGAAGTCGTCCGCTTGTTCGAGCTCGAGAAGGTCCATCGCAAGAACGCCGCGTTCGACCTCGACAAATGCACCTGGTTGAACGGCGAATACGTGCGCGAGCTCGACGACGAACGCTTTCAGCAACTCGCCCGGCAAGCCTTGGAAAAAGCCGGTTTCGATCTCTCCAAATTCCCGCCGGAGTACGTCCACGGGGCGCTCAAGACCTGCAAAGGGAAATTCAAAATCTTCAGCGAGCTATCAGGGTACTGTGGTTTCTATTTCAGGGACGACTTCGAGTATGCAGCCGAAGGCGTCGCCAAACATTTCGTGCCGGAGACCAAGCCGCGCCTTCTCGCCGTTCGCGAGGCGTTTGCCGGCTTGGAAGATTTTGGCGCGGCAAATCTGGAGCAGGCCCTGAAGGCAACGGCCGCGGAGCTCGGCGTCAAAGTCGGCGTGTTAGTTCATCCAACCCGTCTCGCCGTCACCGGCAGCAACGCCGGACCGAGTCTCTATCATCTCCTCGAAATCTTGGGGAAAGAGAAAATGCTCGCCCGTATCGATCGCGCCTTGGCAACTTTCTAATGGAGGGCGAAGCTCCGGCGACGCCGCGGGCTCGCGGAGCTCGCCCCTCCATTATTTCGGGAGATGCCTCGCCCACGTGTCCTTCAAGGTCATCGTGCGATTGAACACAAGGTTTCCGGGCGTCGAATCGCGATCCAGAATGAAATAACCAAGCCGCTCGAATTGATACCGCGTCTCCGGCGCGGCATCGGCCAGCGACGGCTCGCATTTGGCGCTCACAGTTTCCAGCGAATGCGGATTCAAGAATGCCTTGAAATCGCCATCGGCATCAGGCTCCGGCACCGTGAAAAGCCGATCGTAAAGACGCACCTCGGCGTCGATCGCATGCGAGGCGCTGACCCAGTGAATGGTCCCTTTGACTTTGCGACTCGAAGTTGCGCCGCCCGATTTGCTCTCGAGATCGGCCGTGCAACGCAGCTCGGTCACATTGCCGGCCGCATCTTTCACGACCTCGTCGCACTTGATGATGTAAGCGTATTTCAATCGCACCTCGCCGCCGGGTTTTAGTCGGAAATATTTCGGCGGCGGCGTTTCGGTAAAATCGGCGTTGTCGATAAACAACTCACCGCTAAACGGAATCTTGCGCGATCCGGCCGTGGGATTTTCCGGATTATTCACG
Organism: Verrucomicrobiota bacterium; assembly: GCA_041167545.1. Lineage (GTDB taxonomy): Bacteria > Verrucomicrobiota > Verrucomicrobiia > Chthoniobacterales > UBA10450 > AV80. The sequence goes on along the minus strand of JBEEHT010000039.1, from coordinate 78,290 downwards.
GCGTCGAGTTCTTCGACTTGCCCTGCGGGATAGTTCGTGATCACAACTTTCACCGGTCGGAGCACAGCAAGACGACGCGGCGCGATTCGATTGAATTCCTCGCGGACGGTATGTTCGAGCACCGCGATCTCCGTCAGGCTCGGATATTTCGTGATCCCGATGTTGTAGGCAAAGGTGCGGATCGAATTCGCAGTCAGGCCCCGCCGCCGAAGCCCGGAGATCGTCGGCATGCGCGGATCGTCCCAGCCCTTGACGAGCCCATCGTTCACGAGCTGCAAGAGCTTGCGTTTGCTCATGACGGTGTAGTTGATGTTCAGCCGCGCGAACTCGTACTGATGCGGGATCGGGCGCGGCAGGTCGAGCGAGTCGAGGAGCCAATCGTAAAGCGGCCGGTGCACCTCGAACTCGAGCGTGCAAACGGAGTGGGTGATGCCCTCGATGTAATCGCTCAGGGTATGTGCGAAATCGTACATCGGATAGATGCACCATTTATTGCCCGTGTGATGATGCTCGGCGTGGCGGATGCGATAGAGAACCGGATCGCGCAGCCACATGTTTGGCGCGCTCATATCGATCCGGGCCCGGAGCGTGCGCGCGCCGTCAGGAAATTCGCCCGCTTTCATTCGCGCGAGCAGATCAAGATTTTCCTCCGCCGATCGATTGCGAGACGGGCATTCCTTGCCGAGGCGTCGATATTCATCGGTCTCCTCAGCCGACATATCGCAGACGTAGGCTTTGCCTTTGCGGACGAGCTCCACTGCGTATTCGTAGAACTGATCGAAATAATCGGAGGCGTAACACGGGGCCTGCCCGATGTGTTCGTCGGCCCAGCCAGCGATGAGCCATTTCACGTCGAACATGATCGAATCGACGTACTCAGTCTCTTCCTTCGCCGGGTTGGTATCGTCCATCCGGACGTTGCATTTCCCGCCAAACTCCCGGGCGATTCCGAAGTTCAGGCAAATCGATTTGGCGTGGCCAATGTGAAGGTAGCCGTTCGGTTCCGGCGGGAAACGCGTGCAGATACTTGTGTGCTTCCCTGATCGGAGATCGTCCGCGACGACGTCTCGAATAAAATCGGAAGGCGCGGCTGGCTCGTTCTCGTTCGGCGTCGTCATCTTTGTGCGCGACAGTAGCAGACGAAACAGCATCGTCGCAAACCCAAGGAGCGGCGGTTTACAAACCGCCGACCGAAAGAAACGGCGGTTTCAAACCGCCGCTCCTTGGGGCACAATCTTCGCAACCTCGTGAAAGAAGTTCACACGCTCGCTGATCTGGAAAACTGGAAGCCGAAAGCTAAATCGCCGGTCCGTCTCGGCGTTTTTGGCGATCCCGTCGCGCAATCGCTCTCGCCGCAAATGCAAAACGCCGCCCTGGAAAAGTGCGGCCTCGAAATGCGCTATGCGCGCTTCGAAATTCATTCGAACGAATTGCCGCCGGCGTTCGAGTTATTGCCACAGCTGAATTTCGTCGGCGTCAATCTGACTCTCCCACACAAGATCGCGGCGCTTAAACTTCTTGATGAAGTTGATGAAACCGCCCGCCAGGTCGGCGCCGTCAATACCATTAGGATCGACGATGGAAAATTGCGTGGCTTCAATACCGACGGAAAAGGATTTTCCCGCGCGATTCGCGAGGAGTTCTCAGTCGATCTGCGCGACCTGCGCGTGCTGGTTCTTGGCGCCGGCGGCGCGGCGCGGGCGATCGCGCTCCAATGCGCGAAAGAAAATTGCGAACGGCTCGTCATCGCCAATCGCGATTTCGAGAAAGCAAAGCAGCTTTCCGACGAACTGCGGCCGTTCTTTGCGGAGGCGAGAGTTTTGGGACCGGTCGCGCGTCTGCAAGCCATCGCCCTGGATGAAAAGGTCCTTCGCTTTCAAATCGCAAACGTCGATCTGGTCGTAAATGCGACCGCGCTCGGATTGAGTCGCGGAGATCCCGCGCTGATCCCCGCGCGATTGCTCGCGCCGCACCTGATGGTTTACGACACGATTTATTCGAGCAGCCAAACCGCGTTCGTTTCCGCCGCGATCGAAGCCGGCGCCCGCGCCGTTAACGGATTATCGATGTTGCTGCATCAAGGCGCGCTTGCCTTTGAGATTTGGTTCGATCGCGCGGCGCCCCTCGACGCAATGCGGGCGGCGCTGCCTTTTACCTGACGAACTCGCGCGACATTTCCTCCCCGCGCGCCGCAGCGGCTTGCACGGCCGCGACCAATCCCTGCGAAGTCCGCAGCTCGTCCATCGCCGCCAAACCAGCTGCGGTAGTCCCCCCGGGCGTCACCACCATTTGCCGAAGTTCTTCCGGAGATTTTCCAGTTTCGACCGCAAGCTGCGCCGCGCCGAGAACCGTGTGGGTCGCGAGAACGGTCGCAACCGCCGCCGGCAAACCAGTGGCGACGCCGCCATTTGCGAGCGCTTCGATGACTGTGTAAACGAACGCCGGCCCGCTGCCGGCCAGCGCAGTCACGGCATCGATTTGTTCCTCATCGACTTCGACCGTCACGCCGACCGCGTCGAAGATCGTCTTCGCGCGCAAAAGATCGTCCGTGCTTGTCCGTGCGCCGCGAGCGAGCGCCGTCGCACCGCGCCGGATCGCGGTCGGCGTGTTCGTCAATGCACGCATCAATCGCGCGTTCGAGACAAGCTCCATATTGCGGACGCGAACGCCGGCCGCGAGCGAGATCACGAGCTTGTTTTCCGTGACCGGCGCGATCTCTTGGATGACCGCGAGCACCACCGCGGGCTTCACCCCGATCAGAATTGTCTCACCGCAGCGCGCAGCTTTCTGGTTATCCGTCGTGACGGCGACACCGGCTTCCCGTAGCGCCGAGCGCAACTTTTCGTTGGGCTCACTCGCGATGATCTCCGCCGGCAGACAGAAATTCGCACGCAACAAGCCGCGGATCACCGAGCCGGCGAGCTTACCCGCGCCGATGAAAGCGAGGCGGTAGTTCCGCTCGGTTGTCTGTGAATCAGGTTCGATCTGCCGATCTTAGTCGATGGTCAGCGTCGGTGTAAACCTTGGCCTAAGATTGGAGACGGCCTGCCCCCGCAATCGCGGGGCCGTTGGGAGAGAATCGAACTGAAGCTCGACCGGCACGTGGGCGTGCCGGCGCCAGCTTTCGCTTGTCACTCATCACTTTCCCAGTTTCACTTCTGCCGCAATGCAGAGAACTCTTTGGCTCATGCTGGTGGTTTTACTGCTCGGAATTCTTTTTCTGCGCGAGCCGCGGCTGGAGCAATCGGAAGAATTCTTTTTGCGATGGCTTTTGAAAAATGCCGATCCGCAGGGACCCACCGCGCCGCTCACCGTCGTTGAGATTGGGCACGATACGCTGATGGAAAAGGATGCGGCCAAGGAAGCCGCCGAGACGTCGCCTCACGCCGGCACAAGCGTCGTATCGCCTCTGGAGTTCGCGCTTTTTCTCCAATCGGCCCTGGCCTTTCAACCTACCGTGGTCGCGTTTGAGAATATTTTGAAATGGCGCGAGCGCGACAAGGACCAAGAGCAGGTTTTCATCGATCAGGCGATGCGCGTTCCGCGTCTTCTCCTGGCCGCGGAATTAACCGCCACGCCTGATCCGGATGCGCCCGGCCCCGAGATTCCTGGCTTCACCCAGGTCTCGGGAAAGCGCGGTGATCTCGTGGAATTTTCCGGCATCGGCCGGCAACCGAGCGAAGAAATGCGGCTGATCGCCACCGCGGGATTCGTGAATCTTCCCGACGAAATTTCCGACGGGATCCATGTCCCGTTGCTCTTCCGTTATCGCGGCGAAGTCATCCCGTCGTTCGCGCTGGAAGCGATCCTTCTTTGGCTGCGCGTGACGCCGTCTGAAGTGTCGATCGATCTGGACTCGCACATTTCCCTGCCGAAAGGACGCAAGATTCCGATCCGCTCCGACGGCACTCTTCTGATCTCGCCGAACGCCGGAGCGAAGGCGCGCCGGATCAGTCTGAACGATCTCCTCCTGGCCGCCCAACAACGCGACGCCGGCCAGCAACCGAGCAAGGATTTCGAATCGATGCGCGACCACATCGTGCTGGCGCGCACCCCGGCCAATCCGCTTTCGCCGCCGGACATCTTCGCCGCCACTATCGCCACGATCCAAACGAACGGTTTTGTCCATCGCGTCCATTGGATTTTTGATTGCGTCATTCTTCTCTTGGCCTCGGCGGCGGTGGTGAAGCTGCGCGATATTTCGCGAGTCGACCTCGTTCTCATCGCGATCGCTTTCACCGCGGCATATTGCCTGATCGCGCTCGCGATCGTCTCCCGGTTTCTCATCTGGCTCCCGGGCTGTTTGCCCTTGGGCGCAATCTGGCTCCTCGTGCTGATTTCAATCGTCATCCCGCATCGCTATCGCGCCACTCGACCGGATGTCATCGCCATTCCGCCGCCGCTCGCGTGAGTGCGGCGATCAACGACCGTGAACGAGTGATGGCCAATTCCAGCACAGATATCGAAGAGCGCGTCGACCGTCTGCATCGCCCCGGTCTCGTCGACCTGCATTTCGATCTCCTGATGGATTTGTACGAGCGGCGCGCGCGTCCAAACCTGCTCGTGACAGATTTCCTGCCGAACCTGGAGGCGGGCGGCGTCGGCGTCATCGGCGTGGCGATTTATCTCGAGGACCAGTATCTGCCGGAAATGGGTTTGCGGGTGGCGTTGGGTCAGATTGCGCGGCTGTATGCGGAGGTCGATCAATCGGACCGCTTCGCCATTTGCAAAAGTTATGCGGACATTTCGAAAGCTCGCGCCGACCGGAAAATCGCGGTTCTGATCACGATGGAAGGCGTCGAGCCGCTGGGCGTCGATCTCGATTTGCTCCGCGTCTTTTACGAACTCGGTGTCCGCTCCATCGGTTTGACCCATGCCCGGCGCAACGCCGCAGGAGATGGCGCGCTGTTTTCCGAAACCGGATCGCCCCGCGATGGCCTGACGAGTTTCGGACGCGAGGTGGTGCGCGAGTGCGAAAGGCTCGGCGTGATGATCGACCTCGCACACATCAGTCCGGCCGGATTCGACCAGATCTTCGAGATCACGACCAAGCCGCTGATTGTTTCGCACTCCAACGCGCGCCGGTATTACGACATCGAGCGCAATCTCAGCGACGAGCAAATCAAAATGGTCGGTGAACGCGCCGGCGTGATTGGGATCAACGCCATTCTTGTCAGCCCGCACAAGGAGGAAGCGACGATCGGCCGCTACGTCGATCACATCGAGCATATCCGGAACCTGATCGGGATCGATGGCGTCGCGATCGGCTTCGATTTCTTCGAGTTCATCTGCCGGCAATGGAATCCCCAGGAGCAGGAGGCGTTTTTCAAGAAATTCACGCACGCCCATTTCATTCCCGATCTCTCGAACCATGCCGACAGCCGCAATCTGACGCGGCGCTTAATCGAACGCGGCTTCAGCGACGAAGAGATCGAGAAAATTCTCTTCCGAAACTGGATGCGAATGTTTGAGCGGCTGCTGTAGGCGCTGCGCTTCCCCGCAAGGACCGGCGGTTCTCAACCGCTGAGGGCGATTTAGAAATCGCCCTTCCTTGGATTCAGCCTCCGCAATCAATGGCAGAAATTTGCGATTGCCCTTGTTAGGCGGCTGCGCCCATCTTCAGCGCTGTGAAGTTCATCAACCTCACGCGTCGGACCGAGATCGGCGCCAACACTTATTTCCTGGAAGCTGCCGGCCAGCGCTTCGTGCTCGATTGCGGAATGCATCCGAAAGAAGAGGGCGAAGAAGCGCTGCCGAATCTTCAGGCGCTCGGGGATCGCCAGCTCGACGCGATCATTGTTTCCCACGCGCATCTCGATCACATCGGCACGCTTCCGGTCTTGATGCGCCGCCAGCCGAACGCGCGGATTTTCATGACGGAAGCGACGGCGGAGATCGGCAGCGCGCTCCTCCATAATTCCGTCAACGTCATGACCCGCCAGCGCGAGGAACTGGGCGTGGTGATGTATCCGCTTTTCACCCATCGCGAAGCCGATCGCGCCAGCGATCGCTGGCAATCATGTCCGTTTCGTCAGCCATTTACTCTGGCCGGTGAGCGGGCGCGGCCGAACGAAAAGGGCGGACTGACGGTGGAGTTCGTTGATGCAGGCCACGTCCTCGGCGCCGCGGGTGTTCTGATCCGCGCGGAAGGCCGCACGATTTTCTACAGCGGCGATGTGAACTTCGACGATCAAACGGTAACGCAAGGCGCCGCGTTTCCGGAATCCGGCGTCGATGTTTTGATTATCGAAACGACTCGGGGCGACAGCCCGTTGCCGGAAGGATTCACGCGCGCGGCCGAAGAGCGACGCCTGGCCGGCGCGATCGAACACGCGTTCAGTCGCGGTGGCTGCATTCTCATGCCGGTTTTTGCCTTGGGCAAAACGCAGGAAGCGCTCGGGATGATCTACAAATTCCGGCGGGAAAAGTTGCTCGGCGAGTTTCCGATCTACATCGGCGGTCTGAGCGTGAAGATGACGGAGATCTACGATCGGCGGGCCATGACCACCCGCAGACTGTTGCCTCGGTTACAACTTCTCGAGGAAGTCGCGCCGTTCGTTCTGAACGGCCAGACGATCCACGATTCGCCCGCACGTCCGGGGCGGCTCTACGCGCTCTCCAGCGGGATGATGACGCCGAAGACGCTGTCGAACACGTTTGCGCGGCGCGTCCTCGAGAATCCGGAGCACTCGATTTTCTTCGTCGGCTACGCCGATCCGAAATCGCCCGCCGGGATTCTCAAAGCCGCGCAGCCCGGAGAGCTGGTCTCGCTCGATCCGGACGAGCCGTCGCAAACATTGCGTTGCCAGATCGAACAATTCCAGTTCAGCGCGCATGCGTCGCGCGAATCGATTGTTCGATATGTGAAGCAGCTTGCGCCGAAAAAGATCGTGCTCGTGCATGGCGATCCGCCCGCGGTCGCATGGACGCACGCCCAGCTCGTCGCGGCGTTGCCGGGAACGGAAGTGATCGTGCCGAAGCCAGGGGTGGAGTTGGAGATCTAGTTATCGGCTATCAGTTATTGGTTATTAGGGACTCCAATAAACTATTAACTGATAACGAATAGCCGATCCCTATGCGCATCGTTTCCTGGAACATTAATTCGCTGCGGAAGCGCCAGGAACGTCTCATTTCGTGGTTAACCGCAACCCAACCGGACGTCGTCTGTCTCCAGGAGACGAAATGTACCGACGAACAATTTCCAGAGCTCGATTTGCGCTCGGCCGGATATCACTCCGCGTTTCACGGCCAGAAATCTTACAACGGCGTCGCCATTCTTTCGCGCACCGCGCCGCAGGATGTGCGCGCGGCGCTTTGCGATGAAGAAGTCGATCCGCAGGCGCGCGTGATCGCGGCGACGGTCGGCGCGGTGCGTGTCTATTCGATCTACGCGCCAAACGGCCAGGCGGTCGGTTCGCCTGCGTATGATTACAAGCTGCGGTGGTATGCGCGCCTGCGTAATTGCCTCCGCGGAGATCAAGCCGGCAACGAACGCCTTGTCGTCTGCGGCGATCTCAACGTCGCGCCCAAAGACGAGGACGTTTTCGACCCCGATTTATGGCGCGGCGCCATCATGTGCTCCGATGGCGAGCGCGCTGCGTTCGATGAATTATGTGCGACGGGTTTGGTGGATACCTTGCGGCTGCATCATCCCGAGTGCGGCCTTTTTAGCTGGTGGGATTATCGGATGCTGGCGTTTCCGAAAAACCGCGGGTTGCGGATCGATGCGATCCTCGCCAGCAAATCTTTGGCGCCGGTTTGCACCGCCGCCGGAATCGAGCGCGAAATGCGCAAAGGAAAAGAGCCATCGGATCATGCACCAGTCTGGGCGGAGTTTTCCGTAACATAGACTTTTAGTCTGTGCGTTCAGCGGGCTTACAGCCCGCTGTGTTTGATTGGGAACGCGGACAGAATGTCCGCTGGACGAACAGGCTCAAAGCCTGTGTTACATTCGCCCAGGTCATGCCTCACATTTCCGTGCACAACCCGCCAGGCATTCCGCTCGTCGTCTTCGACGGCGACTGCAATTTTTGCCGGCGGTGGATCGAACGGTGGCGCGAGATGACGCGGGGCGCGGTCGACTATGCGCCGTTCCAGGAAGCGGCGGCGCGCTTTCCGGAGATTCCACGCGAGGATTTCGCGCAGGCGCTCCACTTCATCGACAAAGACGGGACGATCTATCGCGGGGCGGAAGCCGTCTTCCGCTCGTTAGGCAGCGTGCGCGGCGGCCGTGCCTTGGTGTGGTGTTACGAGCATATCCCGGGGTTCGCCCCGATTACGGTAGTGGCGTACGGCCTCATTGCGCGCAATCGCATCGTTGCCTCCTTCTTCACGCGTCTGCTCTGGGGCAATGAAGTTCGTCGTCCCAGTTACTTCAAAAGCCGCGATCTGTTTGTCCGGGCGCTCGGGGCGATTTACCTGATCGCTTTTGTCTCGCTCTGGATGCAAGTGGATGGATTGATCGGCGGGCAGGGGATCCTGCCGGTCGCGGCGTTTCTTCCCGCCGCCCGCGAGCAACTCGGGGCCGCCGCCTGGTTTCTCTTGCCGACACTTTGCTGGCTCAATGCGAGCAACGCTTTCCTGCATTTCCTCTGCGGCGCCGGCGCAGTCGTCTCCGTGCTGCTGATCGCCGGTTTGCTGCCGCGCCTTTCGCTGATTTTGCTCTTCGTTTTTTACCTGTCGCTCACCGTCGCCGGCCAAACGTTTCTCAGTTTTCAATGGGATATTCTCCTGCTCGAGACCGGTTTCCTGGCCATTTTGTTCGTGCCATTCTGCTGGCGCCTAACGAGAGCGAGCGAGCGCCCGATTTCCGGCATCGGCCATTTCCTGCTCAAGCTTCTTCTCTTCAAATTGATGTTGATGTCCGGAGTCGTGAAACTGACCAGCGGTGACGACTCGTGGGGGAATCTGACCGCGCTCGATTATCATTACTGGACGCAACCGCTGCCGACGGTGATCGGCTGGTGGTCGGACCAGCATCCGGAGTGGTTCAAGAAATTCTCGGTCGCGTTTTGTCTCGCCGTCGAAATCATAGGACCGGTTTTCATCTGGGCGCCTCGGAGACTGCGACACGTCGCGGCTGGTTTCCTGATCTTTCTCCAAATCGCGATCGCCGCGACGGGGAATTACAGCTTCTTCAATCTCCTCACGATCGCGCTCTGTCTCTTGCTCTTCGACGACAGGTTTTTGCGAATGGAGGGTCGAGCTCCTGCGAGACCTATGGCGGCATCGGCGTCGCGGGAGCTCCGCCCTCCAATCGCTGGGATCGCCGTCCTGGTTCTCATGCTTCCCATTAACGCGATGTTTCTTTACTCCGCGATCGAGCCGGCAACCGAATGGCCGCGGCCGATCGCGACGCTTTACAGCTACATCGAGCCGTTCCGAATCGTAAATGGCTACGGACTTTTCCGGGTCATGACGAAGTCGCGGCCGGAAATCATCGTGGAAGGCAGCGCCGACGGATCGGAATGGCTCGCGTATGAATTTAGATGGAAACCAGGCGACATGAATCAGCCGCCCCACTGGGTGGCCCCGCATCAGCCGCGGCTCGACTGGCAGATGTGGTTCGCGGCGCTGGGAACCTACCGGCACAATCCGTGGTTTGTCCGTTTCCTGGAATCTCTGCTGAAGAATAATCCTGAGGTCACCCGGCTCCTCGCGCGCAATCCGTTTCCGAAAGAACCGCCGCGATATGTCCGCGCCACGGTTTATGATTATCGCTTTACGACCTCGAGCGAGCACCGCGCGACCGGCGCCTGGTGGAAGCGGGAAGAGCGCTCTGCGTATCTCCCGGCGATCTCGCTGGAGAATTTCCGACGTTAACCGGGTTGCGGATCCGGCTTCTCTCGCAATCGCCAGCGCACGATGAAATACGCGGCCAGCAAACCGAGGACAGCCCCCGCCACGACATCCGAGAGATGGTGTGCCGCCACATACATTCTGGAAAAACCGATCAGCAGCGGAATGACCAGGCAACCGGCGCCGATTCGCCAGCTCGCCAAAGCGAGCGTCGCAAAGAACGCGGCGGACGCCGCGGTATGTCCTGAGGGGAAGGCGTTGTAACGCGCCTTCAAACTCGGGCCGTTCCATGTCGCGCCCGTTTCCGATTCCGCCGCCGGTCGCGGCCGGCCCGTGGATATTTTGACCGCGCGAGCGGCCACGCCGGCCAGCGCGCAGGCCAGGATCATCGCCGTGACGATCCGCATCCAGCGTTTGCTCCCGCGCCACCAGGCCAGTCCGAGCAAAAGAATTCCGAGCGCAATGTGCTCATACCAGTCGCCAAACTTGCTGACGCCCCGGAAGAAATTTCGGGCGCCGTCATTTTGATGCTGCGCGATCCAAGCCAGCGCCTGCGGATCGAGATAAAAACTCGCGAGCAGGGCGAGGCCCGCGGCGAAGAAGCATAAATACCACCAACGAAAAGCGGCGAGCGCTTTCATCGCCGAATTTCCCGTTTGTCTTTCACGCCTGCGTATCTTTCAATCTTCGCTCTGTCACCCGCAATCCGTAATTTCGTTCTGCTCTTTATCGGCTGCCTGCTTTTCCACGTTGCGGGCACCTGGAGCATCCCGCTGGTCGACCGCGACGAGCCCCGTTTCGCCGAAGCGTCGCGGGAGATGCGCGAGCGGGGCGATTATGTCGTCCCGTACTTCAATAACAAGTATCGCTTCGACAAGCCGCCCTTCATTTATTGGCTGCAGATCGCGAGCTATCGCGTCTTCGGCGAAAACGATTTTGCGGCGCGCTTACCTTCCGCAATCGGAGGGGCGCTGACCGCTCTCCTGCTTTTCGCGTGGGGCCGCCGGCTGGGAGGCGAACGGCTCGGATGGTGGGCGGCGATTATTTTCACGCTTTGTCTCCAAACATTCATTCACGCTAAAGCCGCGGTCGCCGATATGTGGCTCGTTTTCTTTGTCACCGCCGCTTATTGGGCGGGGTATGAATTGATCGCGGATTTGCTGAGAACACCGGCATCATCCACGGATCCGCGGTCCTGGAAATATTGGCGGCTCATCTTTTACGTCGCGCTGGCGTTCGCATTTCTGACCAAGGGTCCTCTCGGTTGGATGCCTCTCGCAACCGTGGCGATCATGAAATTTTTTCTGCGTGGTCAACCGCTCAATCGCCGGTTTTGGTTTGCGTCCGGCATCTTGTTTAGCCTCGGCATTGTCTTGCTGTGGGGCGTTCCGGCATTGGTCCGGACGAAAGGCGAATTCTTCTGGGTCGGCATCGGACGGCATGTGATCGAGCGCGGTTTCGGCGCCCTGGAAGGCCACGGCGGCCAAACCTGGCAAAGTTATCTCCTGACGTTGCCGTTTTATTTCGGGACCGTTTTTATCAGTTTCTTCCCGTGGTCGATCAAGCTTCCGGCCTTGACCAAACGCCTCTGGCGAGAGCGCGACGCCGTCGATCGATACCTCATCGTTGGAATCGCGATCGTCTTCATCCTCATGACCATCGTGAAAACCAAGCTTCCGCATTACACCCTGATCGCTTTTCCGTTGCTCTCGCTCTTAATGGCCCGGCATCTTTTTGAATTGCCGGGATTTTCTCGATTTGCCCCGCGCGCCGCGGTCGCCGCCCTCGCCATCTCATTGAGCGTCGCGCTCTTCGTGTTTCCGCTGGCCGCGCGGACGTTTCCCAGCGCAGAGCTTTTCAAGAAATCACGAAACGATCTCCTGCCGGAAATGGAATTCGCGAATGTCGATTACTTCGAGCCGAGCGTGGTCTGGTATTTCCGCGGCCGCGCCCATGGATTTTTTCGCGGCCTCCCGCCAGAGTGGGTGGAGAAATTCATGACGCATCCCGGCCCGCGCTTTGTCATCATGCCGACGGAGCTTGCGAAGACGACCTACCCGCAGCTTCCGCCGGGATGGAAGACCTACAACGCGCGGGGCGTCGCCTTCGCCAAAGGCAAGGCGACCGATCTGACGATGATCCTGAAGCCGACGCCGTGATTGCCGCGACGCCGGTTGCAGTTTGGAATGTGTCTGGTAGGAATTCGAGCGGATGATCACATTCCTCGATGGCAAACTCGCGTCGGCGCTTCCGACCCAGGCGATCGTGAACGTCGGCGGCGTCGGCTACGAAGTTTTCATTCCGCTTTCGAGTTACGACAAGCTGCCCGCCGCCGGTCAGCCGGTGCAGATTCTGACCCATCTGCATGTGCGCGAAGACGCCCACATTCTTTACGGATTCATGACCGCGGCCGAGCGCGATCTTTTTCGGTTGCTCGTAAACCATGTCAGCGGGATCGGGCCGAAACTCGCGCTCGCGGTGTTGAGCGGAATGAGCGTGAGCAATTTCAAAAGCGCGGTGGTCAACGCGGACATCGCGTCGCTTTCAAAGATCAGCGGCCTCGGGAAAAAAACAGCGGAGCGAATTGTCCTCGAGTTGAAAGACAAGCTTGGCGTGGTGGCGGCGTGGGAAGCGGCCAGCGCCGAACATGCGCCGACCGAGGAGCAAAGCCAGGCGAACGAAGCGGTCCTGGCGCTGATTGCGCTCGGATATAAGCAGGTCGATGCGCATAAGACCGTGCGGGAGCTGCAGGAGAAAGAGGGAGACATCCAGACCGCCGAGGAGCTTGTGAAGAGGGCGTTGAAGAGAATGGCAGCCGGGAGATGAGGGGCCGCCTGCGGCGGAATGCCTAACTATGCACCCCGATCTCGACCAACTCGCCTCGATCCGAAGCGCTCTCCCCAAAGAGGGTCTCTTCGCCGACAAGGACTTTCTCCTTTCGCCCGATCCTTTTCCGATCGATCGCGCTTTCGAAAAAGAACTCGAGCAGCTTGGCCATCGCCTCTTCGTTTTCCAGCGCGCCTGCAACGAGCTTTACCAGCGCAGCATCAACAGCAAACAGCCTGCCTGGATCGCCGCTTATCTCGATGCAGGGAAGCCGGCAGAGCTGATCGAGTTCTCACGGCGGAAACAATTCCGGGACGATCTGCCCATCGTGATCCGGCCGGATCTGATCCTGACCGACGCCGGTTTCACCATTGCCGAGATCGATTCAGTTCCGGGTGGGATCGGTCTGACGGGCTGGCTCAATCAAACTTACGCCGCGCTCGGGAACGATGTGATTGGTGAGAGCGAAGGAATGCTCGATGGGTTCCGGAGTTTGCTGCCGGAGGGCGGCGACATCGTGATCTCGGAGGAAGCTTCCACTTACCGTCCGGAAATGAATTGGCTGGCAGCGCAGTTGAACCAAAAGCATCCGGAATTCCAGTGGCGCGTCTGCGAGGCTGAGACCTACCAACCGGTGGCCGGCCGGAATGTTTATCGCTTCTTTGAGTTGTTCGATCTCCCGAATTTGCCGCGCGTCTCCGAGTTGATGAACATGACCGGGGAGGGCGCGGTCCGCGTCACTCCGCCGTTCAAGCCGTACCTCGAAGAGAAAATGTGGTTCGCCCTCTTTTGGATGCAGCCGCTGCGCGAATTCTGGCGGCGCGAGCTGGGTGACAAATATTTTTCGAAATTGCAGGAGGTCATTCCCTACAGTTGGCCGCTCGATCCGACGCCGTTGCCGCAACACGGCGTAATTCCCCGGCTCGAGATCCACGATTGGCGGGAAGCGGGAAAGCTCAGCCAGAAAGAGCGCGATCTGTTAATCAAGGTAAGCGGGTTTTCCCCGCTGGGGTGGGGCAGTCGCGGAATCGTTGTCGGGTCCGACGTTCCGCAGACGGAATGGGAGAAACAACTCGAAGAAGCGCTGGCCAGCTTCGATACCTCGCCGCGCATCATGCAGCGCTTTCACAAAGCGCGCCTGATCGACCATCGTTTTTGGGACAATAACTCCGGCGAAATCAAAACCATGCGCGGTCGCGTGCGTCTGTGTCCTTATTACTTCGTCGAAAACGCGAAGGTAACCTTGCGTGGTGGGCTTGCTACGATCGTTCCGGCCGACAAAAAACTTCTCCACGGAATGCGCGACGCGATTCTCGCGCCCAGTGGGCGCAAAGATGAGCCGGCGTCATAGAAGAAAGACGCGCGGCGCGCCGGCGCAAAGATCGCGCAGCGAATCCTCGCCGTCCGCGACGAGCTTCGGGGGCGAGTGGCTCTTAGGGCTGCTCCTCGCGATCGCGACCATCCTTGTTTACCAGCAGGCGTGGCGGGCCGGCTATGTCTGGGACGACGACATTTATGTCACCGGCAACCAGCTCCTCACCGCGCCAGACGGACTCAGGCGCATTTGGTTTTCCTTCGATTCTCCCTCCCAATATTTCCCGCTCGTTTACACCACGTTTCGTTTCGAGCACGCGTTGTGGGGACTGAATCCCACTGGTTATCACGTAGTGAATATCCTGCTGCATGCGGCAAATGCGGTGCTCGTCTGGCGCTTGTTCCGGATCTTGCGCGTACCTGGCGCCTGGCTGGCGGCAGCGATCTTCGCCTTGCATCCGGTCCACGTAGAATCGGTCGCGTGGATTACGGAACGCAAAAATGTGCTGATGGGCTTTTTCTTTTTGCTCGCACTGGTCTGCTGGACCCACTTCATGGAATCGAGCTCGCGCTGGAAATGGAGACTCTACGCGCTGGCGCTGATCTGCTATGCGCTTGCGCTTTTCAGCAAGACAACCGCGTGCACGATACCCGCGGCGCTGGTGTTGATCTTGTGGTGGAAAGAACAACGGATCGACTGGCGGCGTTGGGCGCAGATCGCCCCGTTCGTGGCGTTGGGCATTGGCATGGGCCTGATCTCGATTTGGTGGGAGCGGTACCATCAGGGGACCCAGGGGCAACTTTTTGCGCTCGGGTTTCCGGAACGGATTGTCGTGGCGAGCCGCGCTCTTTGGTTTTATGCGGGCAAACTTTTGTGGCCCGCGCACCTGAGCTTTAACTATCCACAGTGGACAATCTCCGCGTCCAGCCCGTCGGATTTTTTGTGGTTGGTTGCGATAGGTCTCCTTGGCGCCGCCATTTACCTCGCACGCCGCAGGCTGGGCCGCGGCTCCGAAGCCGCCGCGGTTTTTTATGTGGCCACACTAAGCCCGATGCTTGGATTCATCATGCTCTACACCTTCCGTTACACTTTTGTGGCGGACCATTACCAATACATCGCCAGCATCGGACCCATCGCGCTAGCCGCGGCCGGCCTAACGACCGGTCTGAATGCCCTCGGCAAGAACGCGCGGTTGTTCCTGCCAGTCCTTTGTGGAGCACTTCTCCTCTCGCTCGGTGCAAAAACCTGGCGGCAATGTGCGGCTTACACCGACCTTGACACTCTTTGGAAGGCGACCATCTCGGAAAACCCCACCAGCTGGATGGCTTACAACAATTCAGGCATCCTCCTCGTCCAGGCTGGCCGGTTGGATGAGGGCATGGCGGCTTACAAAAAAGCCCTGGAGCTCAATCCCAAATTTGCGGAAGCCTACTTCAATCTGGGGAACGCGCTCCTGCGCGCGGGGCGCGCTGATGAAGCGACGGCGGCCTATGAGAAAGCGCTGGAGCTCGAACCGCGGATCGCTCGCAAGGTCGGCGCTTCTCTCTTTCAGGCGGGCCTCCTGGAGGAAGCTATTGCTCATTATCAGGCCGCGGTGCAACTGAATCCGAATGACGCCGAAACGCTGAACGAGTTGGGCAAGGCCCTTTCTCAAATGGGAAGAACGGACGAGGCCATCGTGGCGTTCCGCCGGGTAATGGAACTCAATCCGAAGAATGCTCCTTCCCACTACAATTTGGGCAACGTCCTTCTTCATGCCGGGCACATCGAGGAAGCAAGGGAGCAGTTCAGCCAGGCGCTGGAGATTAACTCGGACTACGCGGCGGCCCACAACAATCTGGGTAACGTTCTTGTGCAACTTGGGCGGATGGAAGAGGCGCTCTCTCATTACTATCGGGCGTTGGAAATCAATCCTAACTACGCGACCGCGCACAACAATCTCGGCCGGGCCCTGCAACGGATGGGCAGAGGCGATGAGGCTGCGGTGCATTTGCAAAAGGCATTGGAGCTGGAAGCGGCGAGCCGCACCGATCCGCGCAGGTAATCACCTATGATGAGTATACAGGCAGACAGCAGTTTCGATTTAAAGAAGCAGCGAAGCCTCAGGCTGCCCAGGAATAGTTTCGCGATTGCCGTTGCTCTTCTGGTGCTTGTGTCGCGCCAGGTATCGGGCGCAGAAGATGATCAATCTGGCTTTCACCTTATTGCAAAAAAGGATGGGAGCACCGTTACGTTGCTCATGAAGAGCGACTACACGCGCGAGTTCGTTGTCACTCTGGAAGCGCGGCTAAAGAACATGACGCCGTCACGCCCACTACCTCTAACAATAGATGCCGCCGGCCGGAGCTCGTTCGTCCTAGCTACCTTCCGTCAGACGGACAAGACGATTCCGTGGCGCTATGAATATTTTTACCACTGGCAGCTCGGCGCGCGGCGCGCTTCAACGGCCAATGACGCTGATTATGCGATGCCTTTCCCGCCCGGCCGCTATGTTGTCATGCAAGGTCCGCACGGTAGCTACAGTCACTACGAAGGCTCCGGCAGCGAGAACGCCGTCGATTGGACCGTGCCGGAAGGAACAGTCGTGTGTGCCGCGCGTGACGGACGCGTGGTCGGAGTTAGGCAGGACTCAACCGTTGGCGGGCCGGATCGGAAATTAGGACCTCTCGGCAATTATATCCTCATCAAGCACGCCGATGGAACGTTTGCCGATTACCACCACCTGCAAACCGATGGCGCGATGGTGCAAATCGGTGATGAAGTAAAAGTCGGCCAGCCGATCGGGCTATCTGGCAAGACAGGATTCACCAGCGCGCCTCACCTGCACTTCGCGGTCTTCCAAACAATCGATGGCAAGAAGAAGCTGAGCCTGCCGTTTCGCTTAAAGACGGACCGCGGCGTCTTCACTGAGCTTGTTCGCGGACAATCCTACTAGTGCGATGTAACTTGAAGGTCAGCCACAGCTCCCAAGGTCGTCGGGCACTTCCGGGAGTTATTTCCGATTCATCAGTACGTCGCACTACACCGCAAGTTCCTTAAAGGCCGCAACAAACCGCTCCATCTGCGGCTTTGTGCCGATGGTAACGCGCATGAAGTTCGGCATCGGAGGAAAGAGGCGGCCTACCTGAACCTTGCGCTCGCGAAACGCCGCGATGATCGGCTTCACTTCGCGGCGCATGTCGATCATCATGAAGTTCGCGTGCGAAGGAATGTAGGTGAAGCGCATCTTATCCAGCTCGCCGTAAACGTATTTTCTTACTTCGGTGTTTTTGCTCCGGCCCTGTTCGACCTGCGCATTGTCCTCGATGCTGGCCCGCGCCGCCGCGATCGCCATGATACTGACGCTGTCCCACGATTGTTGCGCGCGCATGAGCTCGATGTTTTCCGGCCGTGCGATGCAATAGCCGCAACGCAAACCCGCCATGCCGTAGATTTTGGAAAACGTCCGCGCCACGATCAGGTTCGGATAATCCTTCACCAGCGGAATCACGCTTTCGTAATCAGGACTCTCTACGAAGTGATGATAAGCCTCGTCCACCAGCACGATGGTTTGCTTCGGAACCTTGGCGAGGAACGCGTGCAGCTCGGCTTTGGGAGTAATGCTCGCCGTTGGATTGTTCGGATTGCAGACGTAGTGGAGCCCGGTATTCGGAACGTCCAGCATCTTCGGCAGGTCGTGGCCGTAGCTTGAGTTCAGTTTCACTTTCACGACCTCAGCGTGGCTCGCCTTTGCGTGTCCCGCCGCGGCTTCAAAGGTCGGATCAGCGACGACAAGCTTCTTGTCCGCTCCCGTGAAAGCCGCCACCGCGACCTTCAGAATTTCACCGGAGCCGGCGCCGGGCAGGATCTGATCTTTGGAAACTTGATTCAGCTTCGCCAACGCGTCCACGAGTTCCTCCTGAGTGTCATCCGGATATTTCCAGGCAAGGGCGAAAGCCGCCGTCATCGCTTTGAGCGCGGCCGGAGATGGTCCGTAAGGGTTTTCGTTCGAGCTGAGACGGACGACATCGGAAGGCTTCGTTTCCGCTGGACTTGGAGTGGATTCCGAGAATGCGAGAGCGGGCCGCAGGGCCGCGTAAGCAGCGCCCGCGCCGATGAGTTTCGCGAAGCCGCGGCGGGATAAGGCAATGTTAGTGTTCACATCCTGTTCGTGCCCAAGAGAGGGCCGGAAGTCAATCGAAAGCCTCCGCTGCTTTTCCTTGGCGGAGGGCGATTGGGTCTGCCATCATGGAAAGCGATGAGTGAGGAAGCTACGCCGATTGCGAAAGTCCCCGATGCCGCGGACGCCAACGTGATTGTTCGCGGAAACGCCTCGGGGTTCGCGCAGGAAATCCGAATCGGCGCGCATCGCCTGTCGGGTGACGAACCGATCGCTTTCGGCGGGACCGAGACCGGTCCTTCTCCTTACGATCTTCTGCTGGCTGCGTTAGGTTCGTGCACGTCCATGACGATCGCGCTCTACGCGCGACGAAAACAGTGGCCGCTGGAAAGTGTGACGGTTTCATTGCGGCATTCGAAGATTCACGCTGCGGATTGTGCTGACTGCGAGACCAAAATCGGAAAGATCGACCGGATCGAGCGCGATGTTCATCTCGAGGGATCGCTGACCGAAGAACAGCGAGCAAAACTGCTCGAAATGGCCGACAAATGTCCCGTCCATCGAACGCTGACTTCGGAGATCAACATCAAAACTCACGCGGTCTGATCCCGATCCGCCCGCACCGCATGTCGCGCCCTCGTGCCCAAGCTGGAGCTTGGGCACGAGGATTCGAATTTGGAATTTCACTGGTGCTTGGTTTTCGGCTCACGCGTTGCCACTTCGGGATGACAAACGAGATCGAGCGCTTCAAGATACTTGCGGAACAACATGGCGGGCGAATGGATTGAATCGTATGTGCCGGCGCGGCTCGACCGGATGCCATGGAGCCGCTGGCATTGGCTCATCGTCGGCGCGCTCGGCGCGACCTGGATTCTCGACGGGCTCGAGGTAACGCTGGCTGGTTCTCTCGGCGGCATTCTCACCCATCGCGAAACGCTCGGCCTCACGGACGCGCAAGTCGGAGCGAGCGCCACCTTCTATCTCGCCGGCGCCGTGATCGGCGCTCTGCTCTTCGGATATGGAACCGACCGGCTCGGACGGAAGAAATTATTTTTCATCACAGTTGCTGTCTATCTCGCCGCGACGGCGCTCACTGCCTTTTCGTGGAGCTTCGCGAGCTATGCATTTTTCCGCGCTCTCACCGGTGCCGGCATTGGTGGCGAATATGCCGCAATCAATTCGGCGATCGATGAGCTAATTCCGGCGCGCGTCCGTGGCCGCGTCGATTTGATGATCAACGGCTCGTATTGGGTCGGCGCCGCGATGGGCGCGGGCGCGACGATTGTGCTACTCGATCCGCGCTACCTGCCCGTCTGGCTCGGCTGGCGCCTCGCCTTTGGAATTGGCGCCATCCTCGGCTTGGTCGTGGTCTTTTTTCGCCGCTGGATTCCGGAAAGCCCACGCTGGCTTTTGATTCACGGTCGCCAGGCCGAGGCGGAACAGATCGTGGATGACGTGGAAAGGAGGATCGCCGCGGATGCGCTGCCTCCGCACGCTGACCCGCCGACTCGCGTCCGGACGCGCACGCATACGCCATGGCATCAGATCTGGCACACCATCGTGCACGAACATCGGCGTCGTTCGGTTCTCGGCTTCGTGCTCATGCTGACGCAGGCGTTTTTCTATAACGCCATTTTCTTTACCTACGGCTTGGTGCTGATGCGGTTCTACGATGTGCCTGCGCAAAAGGTCGGCGGCTATCTGTTCCCGTTCGCGCTCGGAAATGTGCTGGGGCCGCTCTTGCTCGGACATCTCTTCGATACCATCGGCCGTCGGAAAATGATTACCGCCACCTACGCGCTCTCCGGCATTCTTCTCGCCCTGACCGGCTGGCTTTTCCACGCCGGCATGCTGACCGCGCAAACGCAGACGATCGCCTGGATGATTATCTTTTTCGTCGCTTCCGCCGCCGCCAGCTCCGCGTATCTCACCGTCAGCGAAATTTTCCCACTCGAGATTCGCGCCCTCGCCATCGCGATCTTCTACGCCTTCGGAACCCTGGCCGGCGGAGTGGGGGCGCCAATCCTTTTCGGCTGGATCATCGGCACCGGCTCGAAAACAGCGCTCCTGATCGGCTATCTCGTCGGCGCCGCCCTGATGATTGTCGGCGCGATCGTCGAAGCCTTCCTCGGCATCGACGCCGAACGAAAATCGCTGGAACACGTCGCCACGCCGTTATCCTGCCGCGACGTGTAGAGGCGATCGCCCCTCGTCGTCAGATGACGGCGTGAACGTTTACGATTGTGAGGTTCGCTGGCGATCAATAGCATTTAGTCGTGGAGCTCTCCCCAGTTGAACGCACCGCCCCCGAAATAGGCGAAGAATCCCGAGATAGCCGAAAAACTTTTCGCCTATCACCTAAATTATCGTCTAATTCTCGTTAGGCCTTAACGGAGCGATCCTATGCCTTTAATCAATTGTACGGAATGCGGTAAACAGGTGTCAACGGAGGCAACAGCGTGCCCGAATTGTGGCCACCCTGTCGCGAAAATGGACGCCAGCTCGTCAGTGCGAAAGATCAAGTGCCCATACTGCCACAAGGAATCCGCGACCGATGTGGACGTGTGTCCTCACTGCCATAAGCGGATCGCCCCATTTTCCTGGTCAGACACATCTGGATTGGACACACTGCTAATAGTTGGCGGCATTATCTTATCAGCCTACTTTTGGTTCTTCTACGATACTTCGGTCTCCACTAGCTTCGGAAGCGTCAATAACATCGGACTGATGCAGAACAGACAGCTCGGGCTCATAGTTGGCATCGGACTCGCGATCGCCGGCGTCATCATGTTCGCGATTTCAAAGAGCGGCGACTGAAGGTTCACATGCGGCGATTCAGACATAACAAGCCTAACCAATCGATGGAGGGAACGTCGGACCGCTGTGCGTTCATGTTTGAGATGACTTCCACCCTTCCACTCCGAGCAACGCGCGTTCTCGTCCGCCGTCGCTCATCTTATTCTCGTTAGATGGTGAGCCCGCATAGAAAACACCTAGTGGTGTGCTTGCTGGTGGCTTTAGTGTCAGGCCATTCGCTCTCCGCACATCAGGACACGCTCATCCGGCTCGAAGGCAATACCCTCATCGGTCTGCCAGCTCAGTACTCGCCAGCCGAACTCGATTTAGAAGCTCTCCGCCTGCGTATCGGCCGCCACGCAATGGTGTTGTCGCCTCTGTTGAAGAGTTTCTTCCGTCGTCAGCCGTATGATCTGCAGATTGTCTCTTCCTGGTACCACGACAATCAGGATGGCAGTCTCCCGCCCTACTTGTCGCTCCATATTAAGCCGAAGGGCAGAGATTACAGTTACAGGATAATGTTGGCGCTGGACACCTTGCACGTGCTTGACGTGTCGATTGCGCTGCAAGGCTCGGAGGGGCCTCCTGAAACTTTCACTTTGCAGCGTCTGCGGATCGCACTTTCCGATTTCGAGAAGAAACAAATCGAAGAATCGATCATCGATGTGCCGTGAACCACCCTAGGCGATCTAGCGAACGGCTTCCTGCTGCGTGACCGTATTTTACCATGAATAAAACAGGTCGACTTCGATTGGCGCTCGCTCCCGGTAGCCGTCGCTGATCTTGTTTCGTTAGGCTTCTTCCCGTTTCGATATGACGATTATGCAAACATCAACAAAAACATCCGTCTGGCTCTTTTTGATTACCTTTGCTTTGGTGTTCTATGGGATGGGGGCGGCCTCCGTGGAAAGCTTCGTCAACTACCCGATTTGGCCTCTGATCGGGGCGAACGAGTTCCGTACTTATCACCGAGCCCTCGGACCTCTGATCATTGGCTACATGGTCATTCCGATGCTCGTCACGACCATATTGACCATTCTCCTCCTTTGGTTTCGACCAACATCTATTCCCCGCTGGATGGTCTGGCTGGCTATCGGGTTGCAGCTGGCCGTTTGGGTTTCCACCGTTACCATTCAGTTGCCGATCCAGGGGCAATTGAGTGCGGACGGCTTGTCGCTGCCGCTGATCGACCGGTTGCGCGTGACCAGTTTTTGGTTTCGCCGAGTGCCATCCAACGCCAATGCATTTCTTTTTCTGTGGATGATGTCCGTGTTGCTGCGGGGAAATGTCAGGCAGCTATCTCCGTCTCGCTAGGCTTGAAAAGCTCGCGTCACATCGGTTCGCAACCTGGAAGCCGCCGCTACTTGAACCGAACGATGAGTTCGCGCGTGTAAATGGAACCGGCTGGCATTAGTTCGCTGGAGTTCAGGCAGAACGATTCGACGTGAATCATGCCGGCATCGAAGCCGGCGTGGGCTTTCAGGAATGGGCGGATTGTTTCCGGCGAAACGTCGCGGCAGCGCGCGATGGTGACGTGCGGATGAAAGGAGCGCAGGTCGGGCTCGAGACCGGCGGCGAGGGCGGCTTCCTGAACGCGCTTGTGCAACTGAAACAGGTGCGGATGTCCGCTGCCGACGCCGATCCAAATGACGTTGGGCCGGCCCTTGCCCGGAAACGCACCGAGGCCGGTGAGTGGAAGAAAGAATGCTTTCCATTCGATCGCACTGAGATTTGTCTTCAGCTTTTCTTCGATATCTTCCGGCACGTTGCCGAGAAAACTCAGCGTCAAATGCATTTGCTCGGGCGCGAGCCACCGCACACCGCGTTGGTGCGGATCCAATTCCGTAAGAAGTTGGGTGACGGAGGTCGGCGGGTCGATGGAAATGAAGAGCCGTTTTGTGGTCATTTATAGCCCGACGCCGATATCCTCCGTCGAATGATCTTTCGCCGGTTTCTTCACGCAAAAGGCCAGGAGCGCGCCGATGAAACAAAGGAATGCACCGACCAGAAATGGGGTGCGGCCATATTGGGTCAGCGGCTTTTGCAGATCGAACATCAGTAGCCAACCGCCAAGAAGCGGACCGAGCAGCCGTCCCGTGCTTCCGGCCGATTGCATCACGCCAAGGGCGCGGCCTTGCCACGTGCGCTCGACCATTTGGGACGCGAGTCCGCTCAACGGTGGGCTGGCAAAGCCACTGCCGGCGGCGAGTCCGGCACAGACGAGCAAGATGAGGATGAGATTATTGCTAAACGGCAGCAGGATGAGAGAGAGCGTGGTTAAGACCATGCCGGTTCGCGTCAAGGCCACTTCGCCGAAGATCTTGATCAAGCGGCCGATCAATCCGCCCTGGACGATGACGGCTACGATGCCGATGAAACCGAACAGATAACCATTCGCGTGGGCGTCGTAACCGAATCGCTTTTCGGTGAAGAGCGCAAAGAGCGTCGTCATGATCGAGAAACCGGCGATGAGAAAAAAATAGGTCGCGATCACGATGGCAAACATGGCGCCGCGTCCGTGGCGAAAAACTTCGGCGAAGCTGGCTTGCTCGTGGGGTTTCACGCGATGTTCGCGTGAAAGGCTCTCGGGCAGGAGAAAATAAATGAGCAGCGCATTGGCAACGGCGAGTCCGGCCGCGAAGAAGAAGGGCGCGCTGTAAGAAATGCGGCTCATCAGGCCGCCGATCAACGGACCAAAGGTGAAGCCGAGGCCGAAAGCCGCGCCAATCATTCCCATGGCGTGCGACCGCTTTTCCGGCCCGGTCACGTCCGCGATGTAGGCCTGCGGAATGGAGATGTTCCCACCGGTGATGCCGGCCAGAATGCGCGCGACGAAAAGAAGCGTGAGCGAATGGGCCATTCCCATAAGGGCAAAACCGATTGCGGTCCCGGCGATGCTGACCAGCAAAACAGGGCGACGTCCGAATCGATCGGAAAGCTTTCCGAGGATCGGGGTGAAGATAATCTGCATGCCGGAATAAATTCCGGTGAGCCAGCCGATCGCGATCGGCGAGGCGTGAAAGTTTTCGGCGTAAAGGGGAAGAACGGGAATGATGATGCCGAAGCCGATCAGGTCGACGAAGACGGTGAGGAAGAGGACGAAGAGCGGCGAACGCGGGCGCGACATTTCGGGGAGAGTGACGAGTGACGAGTGACATGTGACAAGTGGAAAATGAGACGCCGCCGCGTCTGATCTCCCCAACTCGTCACTTTTTCTACCCGTGCTTCCGATTGAAGCGTGCGATTTCGCGTTCGGTCTCGCGATCGGTCGCGCGCTTTTTCAAATCGGCGCGCTTGTCATGGGCGACCTTGCCCTGCGCCACGCCGATCTCAGATTTCACTTTTCCATTTTTCCAATACAGACTCAGGACGACAAGGGTGCGACCCGCGATGGCGGTGAGGCCATAGAGTTTGTCGATTTCCTGTTTGTGCAGAAGCAAGCGCCGCACGCGTTTCGGTGGCGGGATTTCAATGCTGGCCTGCGCGTACGGCTGGATGTCGGCATTATGAAGAAAGGCCTGCCCTTTCTCGATGCGCACGAACGCATCGCCGATATTCGCTTTGCCGGCCCGGATCGATTTGACCTCGCTGCCCTTGAGCTCGATGCCGGCTTCGTAGCGCTCGAGGATGTGGAAATCGCGGAGCGCTTTGCGATTGAGGATGGTCTCGCTCGCCATGATTCAGTAAACGACTGGAAACAGGCGAGACGCCTGTTGGCCGCACAGCCGGGACGGCCGTGCTACGACCCAGCGCCGTCGGCCGCAGGTTTTTCGGGGGCCAGCTCGTAGGTGAGTTTGCCGGCGATGATTTCTCGGAGAGCGATATCGGTGAGCGAAGAGCGAGGGGTCGCTTCGACGAGGGGACGGTGGCCTAATCCCAGCTGACGCACGCGGCGGGAGACGACGTTGATCAGCAATTGCTGATTCGGGATCACTAGAGCTGCTTCCTGCAGGAGTTGAGTGGTCATATTTCGCAAGGAACGAACGGCGCGGGTGGTTTCCGTCGGGAACTGAACAATGGTGGGCGTGCTGCCGGAAACAACTGGTGGAATGAGGTTTGAAGCAAGCATCGGCAGCGAAAAGAGAATTTTGACTTTGCGGGTGGCACAAGTCGCTGTCAACCGATTTGTTGCCAATCGCCGCAGCCCGAGAACGGCTTTGGGCGGGCCGGCCTAACGAATGTCTTCCACGTAGCTGGCGATACGGTAATCGACCGCATCGCCTTCGGTGTCGAGAGCGCGGTCGTAATGCCAGCTGGTGTTGCCGTTACCGTAGAAGGTCTTGCACACGATCGCTCCCGTTAAGTCGGGGTTTCCGTGCAGAACGACGTCTGCGCTCGGCGCATAAAAGGTCGCGGCAAAATTTCCTGGCGGATCGATGTGAATGAATTGCGGCGTGGCGGGGTCTGGCGGACTGATCGCGTAATACTGGAGATTGGCCGCAAGTCCGCTTTCGTTATCGATGTCGCGGCCCTTCACATCCATGTTGCCGTCGAAAAAAACCTTCACGTGCACGTTCGGTTTCACATCGATGTGCGCCAGCATGTCGTTCGTGACATGGATCGCAACATAAGTTTGCGCGCCCCCGACGGGATTGATGATCAGTTTTCCAGTGAGAGACGACAACAGGTAGTAATTTGGCACGGCGGCGGTCCCCGCGACCGGCGGCGTGAGACTCACTGTTGAGGTCACACTGGTGGGAGACGCTTGGGGCGGGGGAAAATCTATCGGCATCTTGTAGGGGGGCACGGTGAAGGGGACATTATTGTCGATCGTTCCCGTGATGTACTGGGAGGGCCGAATGGTTCCGCCATTCGTGCTGACGTTTCCGTAAAGCATTCCGTTCACTTCCATGACGGCAGTGCCAATCTGGACTGAGCCGCTTCGCGCATCGACGAAATGCGGATCGGCCGGGTTATTGGCGGCGAAATAGTATGCACCGTTTTTGGAGTTGAAGCTGTCGATCATCGCCGCCGAGCCGAGACCGTAAAACGTGCCGGTGCATTTAATGGCGGCTTCAAAGGGGGTAATGGGCGCATGGATCTGCTCGATCCGCCGCGTGATCTGAGCGGTCGGGACTGGAACGACGGCCTTGGCAACTCCGTCGCCGTTCGGCCCGTAGGTGGCGATGAAATGATCGGTGTTGAAATCGATCTTGCGCAAGAGACTATCGCCGCGGCTCCCGACACCCATGCGATCGTCCATGCCGGTTCGGTGCAATCCCATCACCGGAGCGGTCCCTTTCGCCCTGGACCGGTACCACGGGTTGCCCGTTGCGGGATCGTAGTAGAACACGTCCACTACTGCGCTGGTGACGAGCTGATTGGTGCCGAGGGTGGTAATCGGGCTTGCGTGGATTGCGCTGGAATTCGTCCAGCCGTTAAAGGCATGCGTCGGATCGAGCACAGTCTTTCTGATCTCAGCGTAGGCAATGTCCCCACCCGCTTCCGCGGCGAAGAGCGATTCCTTCCAACTGCGCACCTGACTCGACGAGACGTTGAAACGCGTTGTGCAATTGAGCAGAACATTGGAACCGATCAGCGAAAGGATCAGCACGGTGCACAATGCGCAGATGAGGACGTTGCCTTTTTCGGATAAACGTTTTTCGATCTTCATGCTTGTCCTCCGGGCAGCGCTTGGGTTAGCCACGCCGTTTGTTTCGCAGGTATGCCGTGGAATAAACTGTAGTCCCGCTTCGTTGGGCCGCGGCTCCGCCCGAAGTAAAAATCGGCTGAAAGGTTATGCTCGTTTTCGTGTACTCGGTGTTCGCCAGTTCGACGTCGGTCGTTTGCGGCACCAGCTGATCGGTGCTGGAGGCGATCGTAGTGACGACGCCGTTTTCGCTCCTCAGGATCGAGAGTCCATTGATGGAATAAACGACGGTGCTGGTCGTGTTGCCGTAGTTCACCTGCGGGCCGCTCGGGGTATTAACAATCGTCGGCGTACGCGGAGTGCCGACCAGTGCCGGGGTCGCGATCGCTTCGGCATCACCGGCTTGGATGATGTAATTCGGTATCGTGATCGTGACCGTCTGAAGATCCAATGAGGTAGTGACAGCGAGACCTCGTTTCACATCGCGACTAAGATAATCGACGATGCGGATCTGCTGCATGTGCGTTGCGAAGTAGCTGTCGATCGCATTGAAACTCTTCTGGAGGGAAGTGGAGGAGGTTAACGTCACGCCCAGAACGACGGCGCTCACGGCGAGCGCAATCATCATCTCGTTTAGGGTAAAACCGCCGTTGCTGGATGAGAATGTTCGTTTCATTTCTTTGTTCCGTTCGAAAGGATATTGGTGGTCTGTTCACTTTTCGATCGCCCGCCGAGCGTCATGGTCCACGTTGCCATCACGTCGACTTTTACGAGGGTCGCCCCGAGATCGCTCGCAACTGAGTCAGCGGTGACAGTTCCATTAGGGAGGCGCGTAAACTGAGTTATGCCGTTCGGCGTCGGGTAAGCGGAGATCTTGACGATCTCCGTCGCTTTTTGGGCGAACGGAGCGCCGTTCGGAGGATTTGTCATCAGCCCTTGAACAACCGACGTCTTTGTCAGGTCCGTAAACGAAAGGTTTCGCAACATTTCGGCGCGATCTTGCACGCTTTGGAGAGCCGCGACCGATTCTTTGGTCGCGTCGATGTAGCGCAGACAGACGGCATTGAGCTCGAAAATTGACGCGAAGAAAGTGGCCAGCAACACGACGGCAACCAACGCTTCCATCAGCGTGCTACCCGCAATCGATCTGGCTGAATATTTCATGAACATCGCCGTTATGGTAATTATAAAAAAGGAGCATTTAACGTGCCGCTAATTCTCGTTTTTGCGAGGCATGTTTCTCTCCAGTGCGAGATTCGCAACATTGCGCCTTTGTGGCCTAAAAGCTTTCTTTCGCGGAACTTACGCGATGATGAGAAAGGATCTTCCTCCAATAAGATGCTCCTTTTAGGATAGGCGAATCCGGAGCACTCAGCTTCGATAAATCAACCTTCGATTGTGCTTGCCACCGCGTAGGAATTAAGCGAGATAACTGCGGCGCCGCGTCGGTACGATCACGGTGTTTAGTTCGGGCTGTGGCTCAGCTTGGTAGAGCGTTCGCCTCGGGTGCGAAAGGTCGCAGGTTCGAATCCTGTCAGCCCGACATTCGTGATTGTGCCGCGGCTCTTGCATTCTCTTCGCACGCATTTTCATCCGAATCTTCTTAGCAATTCCGATTTCGCTTCGAACCTGCGTATTCTTCGATTGTTCCGATGAATCAGACCGTTCTCACCGCCCTTGCTGTCACAGGTTTTGGGGTAGCGTTTTTTCACGCGGCCATTCCCACTCATTGGCTTCCCTTTGTTTTAACGGCGCGGGTCCAGCGATGGAATAAGGCGAAAACGATTGCTGTGACAGCACTAGCCGGCACCGGACATGTGCTCGTCACGGCTGCGCTCGGTTTGGCGATTACTCTCTTCGGGGCCGCGCTGAGCGACACGATCGGGGCATGGTTCCCGCGGATCGCCGGGGGGGCGCTTCTTCTCTTTGGCCTCTATTATCTTTTTCGCCAGGCGCTCGGAAAAGGACACGTGCATTTTGGTTATCCTCACGAGCATTTACATGAAGAAGGACGCGAACAGGAACACGTCCATATCCATGATCATGATCACGAGTACAAGGATCACCTGGCTTACCAGCCGCGGCCGACCTCCGATCGGGCCGCAATTCTGAGTCTGCTCGCGTTTCTGACTTTTTCGCCCTGCGAAGGATTTGTGCCCTTCTACGTTTCGGGCATCCGCTACGGTTGGGCTGGATTCGCCGTCCTCACCGCGGTGCTTTCCGTCGCAACAGTTGCGGGCATGGTGATTTTTACCTCCCTTACCTTGGTCGGCCTGAGCAAAATCAAACTAGGCCTGCTGGAAAAATACGAAAGCGCGTTGATGGGCGTCTTGCTTTGCGCCGTCGGCATTCTGATCATTGTCTTCGAGCGATGAAAGAGGGTTCTGTTCAGTTAAAGGTCGGCGATCGCGCGCCGGATTTTCGCGGTACCGCTGTGGGAGGCCGATACGGCGCCGGCACGGAGGTTTCGCTCGGCAATTTCCGCGGATCGCCGCTTGTCCTTTATTTCTATCCGAAAGACGACACGCCGGGGTGCACCGTTCAAGCCTGCGGCTTGCGTGACGCCTGGAGTGAACTCGGAGCGCAAGCGTCTCTTTTCGGGATCAGCGTCGACGCACCAGCGAGCCACGCGAAATTCATTGCAAAGTATCAGCTCCCATTTCCGCTTCTCTCCGATCCCGAAAAAAAGATCGTCGCCGCTTACGGCGTTTGGGTGGAGAAAAGTATGTATGGGAAAAAATATATGGGCGCAGAGCGCAGTACCTTTGTTATCGATGGAACTGGGCGGATCTCGGCGATTTTTCGCAAGGTAAAGCCGGAGGAGCACGTCGCAATCGTGCGGAAGGCGCTGGGCGAGGCGGCGCCGTGACGAAAGAAGTCTGTTGCGGACGCACCCATCCGGTGCTTGCGTTGCGCTCCGGGAAACCGGCATGCTGATCAAATCTCTATGGGCTCCCTGAAGAAACGTCGAAAAGCGAAGATCTCCAAACACAAGCGTCGCAAGCGCATGAAGGAGAATCGCCATAAGAAGCGTTTGCGTTACAAATCGTAACCGACGTCTCGTTAGGCGTTCCGCCTTGGTTTGCGCGCCGCGACTGCTGCCCTTAGAGTCGTCGAAATGATTCCCGGGAAGAACTGGAGCAGCGTGTTCCTCCGTTTTCTTCTTTGCGGGACATTTTTTTCCCTTGGCGATTTCGTGTCGGCGCGCGCTCCGGCTGTTTCGCCGGCAGTGGTAGAATTGACGACGAAGACCGCGCCAGCGAAAAAGGGGGCAGGCCAGGACGATTCCTTTCTGCTCGTGCCGGCAAAAGACCTGGCGCTCGACTCCGCTAACGCACGCAAGGCTGATGCGCTGTCAGATTTCGTGGAAGGCACGCGTTTGGAAGAAAACGCCGAGATGGAAAATGCGCTGGCTGCGTATCAGAGAGTTTTGAACGTGGATCCCGGCCAGGCCGAACTGGCGTTGCGCGTCGCTGCGTTATTGAGTCGCCAGGAGGATTTCCCGCGCGCGATCGATGTCTTGAAGGACGCGATCAAGGCAAAGCCGAAAGAGCCCGCGCCCTATCTGCAACTTTCCTTCATCTACGCGAAGTATCTCAAGAAAACCGACCAGGCATTAAAGTATGCAAACCAGGCCGTCGCCCTCGATCCGCTAAATTTCGAGGCGTATCAGCGTCTTTATGAAATAGAGCTCGTGGCCGGCGCGCCGGAAAAAGCGGTGATGGCACTGGACCGCGCGGCCAGGGTGAAAAGCGAGGATCCCTCGTTCTGGATCCGCCTCGGGAAACTCTATGCTTCTATTATTTTCAAATCGGAAATCGAACCGAAGCCGGAAGACATCAAACGAGTAAACGGCTTTTTTGAAAAAGCGGTCGAACATGCCGGCGAAGATTCAGCCGTGCTCAAGGAGGTCGCCGATTATTATGCGGCTTCGCAGCAGATCGCCGAAGCGATTCCTCTTTATCTCAAAGTCGTCGAGCTGCAGCCGGACGACGCGAACGCGCGCGAGAAGCTCGCCACCGGATTCGTCCTGACAAATCAGCGCGGGAAAGCGATCGAGATGCTGCAGGAAATCATCAAGCTGCATCCCGAAAGATACCAGCCCTACGATCTGCTCGCGGAGCTCCTCGACGAAAGTGCACGCGCTTTCGAACGCGCTAATCAGCCGGAGCAGGCCAAATCGGAATTCGCGAAAGCGGCGGCGAACTACGAGCAAAGTTTGTTGATCAATCCGGCCCGCGCCAATACTTACCTGCGTCTGGCCGAATTACTGATCGTGCCGCTGAAAGAAAGCGAACGCGCGGTCAAGATTCTCACGGAAGCGCGGCGACGTTTTCCGAGCGCGCCGGAGTTCACCTATTTTTTGGCGATTGCCCAGCGGGAGGCAAAGCATCCGCAGCAAGCTGTCGTGACATTCGAGGAAGCGCTCAACGAAGCTCAGGGCGAAAACGAGGAAGTTCTCAACGCCCGTTTTTATTTCGATTACGGCGCGGCTGCGGACCAGGCCGGCCTTTACGACAAGGCCGCGGATCTCTTCAAGAAATCGATCTCGCTCGATCCCACGAATGCCGCCGAAGCCTATAATTACGTCGGCTTCATGTGGGCCGAGCACAGCATGCACCTGGATGAAGCCGAGGAAATGATCGGCCGCGCCCTCCAACTCGATCCGAACAACGGCGCCTATCTCGACAGCCTCGGCTGGGTTCATTATCGCAAGGCCAGGTACGAAGAGGCCTTGTCCGAATTACTGCGCGCGGCCCAAAGTCTCACGCGCCACGATCCGGTCGTCTTCGAACACATTGGCGATACCTGTTCAAAACTGAACCGCATTCCGCAGGCGCTCGACTACTGGCAAAAGGCGATCGCTCTGGCGCCGGAGAATAAATTGCTCGCGGATAAGATAGAGAAAACCAAAACGACGATTAGCAAGGGCCCGCCGGCGAAGATCAATCGTTAAAGCTGAATGACGAAATATCCCACGGCCTGGCAGCGCAAGACGATGTGGGCGGCGCTCACAGCCCTCTTCATTGTCGTCCTCATCACGATTGGGTGTGCCGTGGTTTGGACGGCCGCGAACCTGATCGGATTCCTGCAACCGATCCTGATTCCGGTCGCGATCGCGGCCATCCTTGCCTATCTGCTGGATCCGC
This sequence comes from Verrucomicrobiota bacterium, assembly GCA_041167545.1. Lineage (GTDB taxonomy): Bacteria > Verrucomicrobiota > Verrucomicrobiia > Chthoniobacterales > UBA10450 > AV80. The sequence continues at coordinate 46,716 of JBEEHT010000039.1, read as the reverse complement.
TTGTCACAAAAATGTGCGAGCAAGGGCTTGGCCGCACGAAAGCGGTCCTGTCCCTTTTCGCGATCGCCTTTCTCTCGATCGGGGCTCTCATCGCGTGGCTCGCGCCGGTCATTTCCATGCAGGCCGCAAACGTGGGCCGCGAACTGCCGCAGTACACGCAAAAGGCGCGCGATAGTATCGTCGATCTCATTTACAAATACGATCACACCTTTGGAGTCCCCGGCTCGAAGCAGAAATCTTCTTCAGCTACTTCCACCTTGCTGAACTGGCTTTTTGCCGCGCCCACTCCCGCGCGCCGGACCAACACTTCGTCATCACCCACGCCGGCGCCAGACGCTGCCTCAGTCGAAGCGACTCCAGCTGAGTCTCCCGCCCCTCTGGACCAAATCGGGCCCCCTACGGAAAAGTTCACCACCGCCGATCGCCAGCGCATCCAGGCCTGGGTGCAAAAGCAACTGCCGAATCTCGAGCGCCAACTTCCCTACATCAGCGAAAAGATCTGGTCGCTTTTGAAGCAGAGCATCGGTGGCTTTCTGGGTGTGACCGGCTTCCTGCTCAGCCTCGTCATGGTGCCGATCTATCTTTTCTTCCTGCTCAAGGAGAGTCCGGCCATCGAGCGGCGCTGGCGCGAGTATCTCCCGCTGCGCAATTCGCCTTTGAAAAACGAAGTGGCCGCCGTCATCTCGCAGATCAACAACTACATCATTGCCTATTTTCGCGGCCAGCTCCTCGTCTGCTTGATCGATGGCTGCCTCATCGGCACCGCACTTTTCCTTTGCGGCCTGAATTTCGCGCCGCTCATCGGTCTCCTCGTCGTGGTCCTGACCATGATCCCATACATCGGCATCGTTCTTTGCTGGGTTCCGGCGGTCTTGATCGCCGCCGGCCAATGGGGAGACTGGACGCATCCGCTCATCGTCACCGGCATTTTCCTGGTCGTGCAAAATCTCGAGGCGGTCCTGATCGCGCCGCGCATCGTCGGGAATTCCGTCGGCTTGCATCCGATGACGGTGATCGTTTCCATCTTCATTTGGGGATTACTGATCGGAGGTTTGCTCGGGCCGATCCTGGCCGTCCCTTTGACCGCGACCGCGAAAGTGCTGCTGGCGCGATACGTTTGGGGCCGGCGGCTGCGCGAAAAAGTGGCGGACGCGATCGAGGAAGTCCCGGTGGTGAAACGATCGGAAAGCGCGGCCCAGGCATAAGGGCGCGGCGTGTCTTACCGCTTCGGGACAGTTGCATTCACCGCTGCGCGCAGGCATAGAAAAATTGCGCAATGCCACAACACGCTAAACGCGTCCGCCGCAAACGCCGGGTAAGAACTGCCAGGGGCGGGCGCTTTACCTTCACGCCGGCCCGGATCGCGATCTGTGTCGTGGCGTTATTGCTTGGGTTCGGCTTCGGCCTCGGCCTCCTCACCTTCGGTCCGCGCGCCTATCGGGGCTGGCGTGAATCGCGTCTTCTCAAAGACGCCTCCACCATGCTGGCCAAAGAAGATTTTGACGGCGCCACGCGAGCCGCGCGCGAGGTCTTGCAGATCCATCACGATTCGCTGCCGGCATTTTATGTTTTGGCGGAAGCGAGCGAGAAACAAAACCGGCCCGAGACGGTGGCGTGGCGCGCGCAAATCGCGCGGTTGGAACCGGGAAATCTCGACAGCCAGCTCAATCTCGCTTCGGCGGCGTTGCGTTTCGGTCAGCTCGATCCCGCCCGCCGAGCGCTGGAGAACGTCCCGCCGGCGCAACGCGACCGCGCCGCTTATCATGTCGTCGCCGGGTGGCTCGCGCGTGCGCAGGGTAACGATGCGGAAGTCGAAGAGCACTTCGCGGCCGCAGTCGGGCAGGAGCCGGCGAACGATCTCTACCAGTTCAACCTCGCCGTTCTTCGCATACGCTCGCCGGCCCCGGAAAAGAGCGACGAATCGCGGAAGGTCCTGGAACGTTTGAGCAAGATGCCGGCTTACCGCGCCGGATCGCTCCGCGCTTTGCTCAGCGACGCCGTGCAACGAAACGATTTGGAGAGCGCCGACAATCTCGCGCAAGACCTGCAGATGAGTCAGCAGGTCACCTTCTCCGATTATCTGCTCTGCCTCGAATTTTATCGGAAACTCAACCAGCAGAAATTTGGCGCGCTCCTCGAAAAGGTGAAGCCGGTCGCGGCGCGCGATCCTTCGGATCTCGCCCTTCTCATGGATTGGCTGAACAAAAACGGCCTGGGCGCTGAGGTCCTCAAGTGGATGGAGAAACTTCCAGCCGAGACGACCACCAATCCGCCGCCCGCGATCGCCATCGCGGATGCTTTTGCCGAGGCGAAGAATTGGTCGCGCTTGAAGCGTTGGACGCGCAGCGGCGCCTGGGGCGATGCGGAATATCTTCGGCTCGCCTACCAGGCCTACAGTTCGAAGCAGTCGCGCCAGACTTCCTCCGACGCGGAATTTTCTTCGCTCTGGCATTCCGCGGAACGGGCCGCGGCCGACAGGACCGATCGCGAACTGAATCTCGCGCGTCTCGCTTCGAAATGGAATTTACCGGCGGAGGCCGAGCAGCTTTGGCTGCGCGTCTCGAAGAACGCGCCGACGCGTCGTGAAGCGCTCGACGCTCTCTTCAAGATCTATCGCGCCAATAACGATCTGCCGAATCTTTATCGGACCGCCCAGCGTTTGCATGAAAGTTCGCCTAACGAAGTTGGCGCGGCGGCGAATTACGCGAGGCTCGCTCTGCTGGTGGACCAGAACCCGGCTGAAGGCCACCGCGTCGCGAAGGAAACCTACGATCGCGCACCCGAGGATATTAACGCCGCGATGACTTACGCGTTTTCATTGTATGGCCTCGGCCGCACCGCCGAAGGAATCGAAATCGTCAAGAAACTGCCCGCGGAAGGAGTTCGCGATCCGCACGCCGCCGTTTACGCCGCGATTTTGTTTCTCGATGAGAACCAGCCTGCCGCCGCGCAAGAATACATCTTCGCAGCTCAAGCCGGTCCGATATTCCCGGAAGAGAAAAAGCTGCTCGAGGAAGCGATCGCCAAAGCCAGCGCGGCTAGGTCAAGTCCAACGCCGGTCCATTCACCGTCACCCTGATCCGCGCTTGCGAGCGAGGATTTCTGGGGAGCGCAGGCTGCCAGCCTGCACGTCTCGGCAGCCTGCCGAGACGCGTCATTCGAGTCAATTACCCGCTGCGCGATGGACGTTCGGTGGTGTAACCGGCAAGCTGCCGGCTACTGCAGGCTGGCAGCCTGCGCTCCCCAGAATCTTTGTCGCGGCGCCATATTTACCTTGCCGCTTGCATCGCTTTTTCCACGAGAATGGCTGCCAGCCCCTGCGTCGCGTCGTCGAGGGTGGCGTTTGCGGCCTGCAATTTCCTGGCGTCGCTTGTCCCCAGAGCCTCCCGCACGTTCGTGGCGGCCGTCTGAATTTTTTCTCGCTCCCCGGAATCGATCTCATCACCCACCTGCGCAAACGCCGCCTCCACCGCGCCGAGCATTTCCTCCGCCTTCAGCCTTGCTTCCGTCCAGACGCGTTCGCTCATGTCGTCAAACGCGTGATCGAGCGACTCCGATATCATTGCCTCAACCGCTTCATCCGAAACGTCGACCGCGCTATTGATCTCCACGGTTTTCTCCGCGCCGGTTTGGGTGTCGCGCGCGAGCACGTGAAGAATCCCGTTCGCGTCGATCTCAAATTGCACACCCACCCGCGCCACGCCTTTGGGCCGTGGTTGAAACTCAATCTCGAACTGGCCCAGCGGCCAATTGTCCCGCGCCATTTCTCGCTCACCCTGGAGCACGCTGATCGACATCGACCGCTGATTGTTCACCGCGGTCGTAAACAGCTCGCCGGCTTTGATCGGAATCGTCGAGTTGCGCGGGATGATCACGTTCATCAATCCCCCGAAGGTTTCGATGCCTAACGACAGCGGCGTCACATCCAGGAGCACCACATCGCGCACCGCTCCAGACAGGATGCCCGCCTGAATCGTAGCGCCGATCGCCACGGCTTCATCGGGATTCTGCGAAGTGTTCGGCTCGCGGTCGAAAATTTCCGCGACCATTTTTCGAACGAGCGGCATCTGGGTCATCCCGCCGACAAGAATGACGTCGTCGAGATCGGCTGGCTCGAGCTTCGCGTCCGCCAGGGAGCGGCGGCAATGCGCCCGCGTCCGTTCGATGACCGGCCGGCTTAGCTGCTCGAGTTCTTCGCGGGAAAGAACGCAGGAAAAGTTTTGCCTGCCCTCGAGAAAAGGAATCTCGATCTCAACGCTGTCCGCGCTGGAAAGCCGGTGCTTCGCATCAATCGCCGCCTCGCGCAGCCGCGCCATCGCTTCAGGCTTATCCGCGTTGAACCCTTTGTCTCGAAGATGACCGATGACGGCATTGTCGATATCGTCGCCACCGAGGCGGGTGTTGCCGTTCGTCGCGAGCACTTCGAAAACGCCGTTGTTCAGTTCCAGAATCGAGATGTCGAAAGTGCCGCCGCCCAGATCGTAGACGGCGATCTTCGAGCGGGTCTTGAGCTTGTCTAGTCCGTAAGCCAGCGCGGCGGCCGTCGGCTCATTCACGATCCGCTCGACGACGAAACCGGCGAGCTCACCCGCGCGTTTCGTTGCGCCGCGCTGCGCGTCGTTGAAATACGCCGGCACCGTGATGACCGCTCGGGAAACGGATTCGCCGAGTGCGCGCTCCGCATCGGCCTTGAGCTTTTGCAGGATCAGCGCGGAAATTTCTTCGGGGGAATACGATTGCCCGTTCGCGGCCACCCGAACCGATTGTCCTTTTCGCCGCTCGATTCCGTAGGAAACATCGGTGTCGTTTTCGAGCAGCTCGTCTCCACGCAATCCAATAAAGCGTTTGATGGAGTAAGCTGTTTGAGCCGGCTTAAGTGCGCGCATTCGAGCCGCCGTCTGCCCAACCAAAGGTTCGCCCTCCGTAGAAAAATGGACCACCGAGGGGGTCAATCGCGCTCCGTTAGCGTCCGCGATCAAAATTGGAAACCCCGCATCCAACACGCCAATGAGCGAGTTGGTAGTGCCGAGATCAATACCGACAATAGTGTCCACTCAGCGAATTAACGGTTGGGGCGAGAAGCTGTCATCCTGAATCGCGCAGACGATGAAGGACCTCTCAACCGGAGTACCCACGTTCTCTTCGAGAATGCCGCAATTGCAGTTGTGAGGTCCCTCGCCGTCTACTGCGGCTCGGGATGACAATCTTTAGCGCGGCGCTCTCTAATCCTTGTACGGATCGACAATGTCCCTTCCCGCCATCGCCACACCGAGCGGCTTCAGGGTATGCAAAATCCGGATCGTGCCGGCATGCGCGGCGAGCACTTGTGGCAAACGCCGGTACGCTTGCGGCGCTTCATCCAGATCGCCGCCGCGCAACACCACGCCTTTGTCCGCGATCCATTTCATCATCTCGTCATGGCGGACGAGTCCTTCCGTGCGCACTCGTTTTCCTCCCACCTTCACAAACTTTCCCTTAGCCGCCGTGCGCGACATGATTCGCCCGGCGCCGTGCACCGTGGAGAAAAGCGCTTCGCGCGAAGCGGGCGAATCGACACCTTCGATGATCACGGCGTCATCGCCCATGCTGCCGCCGACGAAACCTTTTTGCCCGGGGAACGCCGGCGTGGCGCCTTTGCGCACCACCCAGTAGGACTGACCTTCGTGCTCCTCGCGCCAGGCGAAGTTGTGATGGTTGTGGACTTCCTCGAGTGCACTCGCCCGCAGAATTCCGCGCACGACATGGCGGGCTACGGCTTCGCGACCGGCGTAAGCATAACGCCCGGCCAGCATCATTCCCGCGATGTAATCCTGCCCGAGCGGCGAAGCCTCGGAGACGACCGTAGGCGGAACATCCATTCCGTCTTTCCCGCCCGCCGCTTTCAAAAAATGCGTGGCTGTCTTATGCCCCAACCCACGCGAGCCGAAATGCACGCCGACCCAGACGCGGTCCTCTTCATCGGCAAAAATGTCGACGTAATGATTGCCGCCGCCGACCGTGCCGAGTTGATCAGCCGCGGTCTGCTTCAACTCGCGCATCGGAAACATCTCCCAGGCCGGATCGTCGAACAGCTCGTGATCGATGCGCGTCTTGCTCTTTTGTCCGATGCCGAACGAAATCTCGCGCACAACGTCGTTCATGATTTCTTCCATCGCGGGCGCGATCTGCGATCGCGTCGCGTCCGTGCGAATCGCGAGATTGCCGCAGGCGATGTCGAAGCCGACGCCGGAGAGCGAGATCTTATCGGTGTATGCGAGAACGCCGCCGATCGGTTGCGCATAGCCTTTGTGGCCATCGGCGCACAAGACCGCGCGCTCGCCGCCGGCGGCGACGCACCGATCGATTTGTGCGATCGTCGCCTCATCGTGTTCGCCAAAGATTTTGGTTTTCATTCGCTGAGTTTTTGACTCGCGACCGCGCGCCATGAGTTGACATCGTCACTCGTCTCGATCTTTGCCGGGCTGATTACCGCCTTCGCCAAATCGAACTCAACTTCCGTGAAAGGAAGGCAAAGAGAATTCGCGATCTGCATTTTCGTCTCAGTCGGCATCTTCTTGTAAATCAAACTCAGGTGCGGGTTCAGTTCGTATTCGCTCTGAACCGCCGAGGCGCGTCGCAAATCCGAACTTAGGCGCGCCAGCTCAGTGTCAGGCTCAAATTGCACGAAAACCGTTTTGGTAAATTTATCCGAGTGATCGACGCCGCGGACCTCCAGGCGAAACGGCCCGCGATCTTTCAGGACCAGATCGAGAACAGCGCGGGGATTTTCATTTGCCGCGTCGGTTACATACAGCGTGAGGTGTGGGTCGAAGACGGGGGCGTCGAATTTCGTCGCGAGATCGTTGATGAGCGTGGCGAAATAACTCCGCATTGGCTCGCCCGGACAGAGCCAGTAGGCCACGATCTTTTTTCCTCGGTCCATTGATGGAATCTCGCGCAGCGACTTTCAATGCTCAACGCGCCGCTTTTTTTTGGGGAGCGCAGGCTGCCAGCCTGCAGTGTTCGGCAGCTTGCCGAACACATTCTTCGAAAAGCCGCCGGGCAAGCTGCCCGGCGCGGCAGGCTGGCAGCCTGCGCTCCCCAGACTTTCGGAACGCGTCGGAGCTGTGCTACCATTCGCCATGCCTACGAATGTCCTCGGCACCGAACTGCGCTCCTGTTGCCGCGATCCGATGACCGGATTTTATCGCGACGGCTATTGCCGCACTGGGCCCGAAGATCTCGGGCTTCACACCGTTTGCGTCGAAGTAACCGAGGAGTTCCTCGATTTTTCGGTCCTCGACGGAAACGATCTTGTGACGCCCATGCCCCAGTGGGGTTTCCCCGGCCTCAAACCGGGAGACCGTTGGTGCGTCTGTATCACACGCTGGAAAGCCGCGCTCGATCACGGCCGCGCCGCGCCGATCGATCTCGAGGCGACGCATTCGTCCGTGATTGAGTTTGTCACACTCGAAGAGCTGAAAGCGCACGCGCTTTGAAACTGCCCTTCAGTTTCTTTCTCGCGCTTCGTTATCTCAAACCGAAGCGCACCTTCGTCTCGATCATCACGCTCATCTCGATGGTGGGCGTCATGCTCGGCGTCACCGTTCTCATCGTCGTTATTTCGGTTATGACCGGGTTCGATCGCGAGCTGCGGCAGAAGGTGGTCGATTGGGATGCGCACATCCTCGTTAGCTCCGAGGACGTTCTGCGCGATTGGCGCGATCTCACCGTGAAGATCCGCAACACGCCCGGCGTCATCGGTACCGCGCCCTATGTGCAAGGCCCGGTGATCGCCGAGTTTCAAAATCAGCGGCTGGCCCCGATGATTCGCGGGATCGATCCCGCCGAGGAAGAAAAGGTCGTGCCGCTGAAGAGGTTCATCAAAAAAGGCGCGCTCGATTTGGAGGGAGAATCGGCGGTCATCGGCTCGGAATTGGCGAGAAAACTCCATATCACCGTCGGCGATAAGTTGACGATCTATTCGCCGGGCAATCTCGGCGACGTCCTCGATGGCCTGAAAGAGTTGGAGAAATCGAAGGGGCAGAATGAAAAAAAGGCGATCGACAAGTTGCGCGAGGTTGTCTTGCCGAAAGAGCTGACTGTTACCGGCATCTTCGAGACGGGCCATTACCTGCACGACTCGGAATTCCTCCTCGTGCCGATTTACGTTGGCCAGGAACTCTACGGCCTCGGTGACGCGCTTCACGGCATCACGGTCAAAACCGATGATCCCTACGGCGCGGATCGGGTGAAGCACGAGATCGAGCGGTTTCTTCAGCCGCCGCAGTACGCGCAAACCTGGATCGACATGAACAACCAGTTTTTCGAGGCCGTGCGTCTGGAACGCACCGTGATGTTTTTCCTCCTCTTCTTTATCGTGGTCGTCGCGGCGTTCGGCATCATGAACACCCTCATCACCGTGACTGTGCAAAAGACGCGCGACATCGGAATCATGAAAGCGATCGGCGCGAACATCACCCAGATCGTCTGCGTATTTCTCGGGCAGGGGATCATCGTCGGATTGTTTGGGACGCTGGCTGGGCTCGGCTTGGGCATGACGCTGGTGCGCTATCGAAATGAATTCAGCCACTGGCTCGCCACCACCGCGCACATCGAAGTGTTTCCGAAACAGGTTTACCAATTCTCGCAAATCCCCGCCGAAGTCATACCGCGCGATGTCGCCATCATTTGCCTCGGCGCATTTCTCATTTGTTGCATCTTTGCCTTCCTGCCAGCGTATCGCGCTGCGCGGCTCGATCCGGTGACGGCGTTGCGCTACGAGTAATACTATCGCCATGAAACGCTTCGCATTCCTCGCGCTAACCTGCTCGTTCATAACCCCGCTGCTCTTCGCGCAAATCGATCGGATCACCGGCAAACCTTTCGCTACGCGATCCGAAGTCATCGCCCGTCACGGAATGGTCTGCACGAGCGTGCCGCTCGCGACTCAGGTCGGGCTCGAAGTTCTAAAACGCGGCGGCAACGCGATCGACGCCGCGATCGCAGCCAACGCGACGCTCGGATTGATGGAGCCGGTCTCGAATGGCATCGGCGGCGATCTTTTCGCGATCGTTTACAGCGCGAAGGAGAACAAACTCTACGGACTGAACGGCAGCGGACGTTCGCCGCTTGGTTTGAGCTACGACCAGATGAAAGCTGAGCTGGCGAAGCTGAAGCGCGAGACAATTCCACCGCTCGGAATGCTGCCGATCAGTGTCCCTGGCACCGTTGACGCCTGGGCCGAGCTGCACAAGAAATTCGGCAAGCTCTCGTTAGGTGACGATCTTTCGGGCGCGATTCGTTACGCGGAAGAAGGGTTTCCCGTCACTGAACTGATCGCGTGGTATTGGGGCCGAAGCGTGCCGCTTTTCAGCAAACTGCCCGGCGGGTTCCTGGAGACCTACACACTCGATGGCAAGGGCCACGCTCCCGCGAAAGGCGATATCTTCAAGAATCCGGCGCTTGCCCGAAGCCTCCGCCTGATCGGAGAAAAGGGACGCGACGCTTATTACAAAGGTGAGATCGCCGACAAGATCGACGCGTTCATGCAGGCGAATGGCGGTTACCTGCGGAAAGTGGATTTCGAGAAGCATGCCTCCACCTGGGTCGATCCGGTCTCGGTGAATTATCGCGGCTACGACGTTTTCGAATTACCGCCGAACGGCCAGGGCATCGCCGCGCTTCAGATGCTGAACATGCTGGAAGGTTTCGATCTGCGCGCGATGGGTTTCAATTCCGCGGCGACGTTGCATGCGATGGTCGAAGCAAAAAAAATCGCCTGGGCCGATCGCGCGAAGTTTTATGCAGACCCTGCGTTCTCGAAAATCCCGCTGGCCGGTTTGCTTTCGAAACCGTACGCGGCCGAGCGCCGGAAGTTGATCGATCCGGAACGCGCCGCGCGGAAAGTCGCACCGGGCAACCCGGCGCTGAAGGATGGCGACACGATCTATATGTGCACCGCGGATGACGAGGGCAACATGGTCAGCCTCATCCAAAGCAATTACCGCGGAATGGGCAGCGGCATTGTCGTTCCCGGACTCGGCTTCATGTTCCAGGACCGGGGCGAATTATTTTCGATGGAAGCCGGCCATGCGAACGTTTACGCGCCAGGCAAGCGGCCGTTCCACACCATCATCCCGGGCTTCGTGATGAAGGACCAAAAGCCGTGGCTCGCGTTCGGCGTGATGGGCGGCGGGATGCAACCGCAGGGGCATGTGCAGGTGTTGACGAATTTGATCGACTTCGGCATGGGGGTGCAGGAAGCCGGCGATGCATCGCGCTGGCAACATGAAGGCGATAGTGAGCCGACTGGCGAAAAGCTGACGGAAACCGGCGGCTATCTGAATGTCGAAAGCGGCGTGCCGTACGAAACCGTGCGCGAGTTAAAGAAGAAGGGCCACGACGTTCGTTTCGATGTGGGCGGGTACGGTGGCTATCAGGCGATCAAAGTCGAGATGCACGACGGCCAGCGCGTCTATGTCGGCGCGAGCGAAAGCCGCAAGGACGGGCAGGCGGCGGGATATTAGTTCGCGCGATATTTCTTGATAAATCAGCCGCGTATGGACATTCGTCGCGCCGCCCTCATCTTTGTCGTGGGCATCATCATCGCATCGTGCTCCGAGAAGTCTGCGCCTGATCGCGAGAAGCATTCAAGCACCCCCGAAGCGACGCGGGCGCCCGAGTCGGAGGTTGCAGAAGACGAGCTGCAGCCGCATGAAGACGAGATCGGTGAGGACTGCGTGGCTTTCGTTCGCTCCACCAAGATTGTTTCTGCGCAGGCACCGAGGGCCGACTGCCCCGGATGTCCTGCCGAAGGCGCGGAGGTGCTGGCGTTTCGGCAGATGAAGACGGACCGAATCTCTTGCTCGGGCGATACGTGTAACGTTTTGGTGACGATCCGTGTGTCGTTCAAGCCAGGTGCGGGCGAAAGGATTGCCGGTGGCCTGACGGCCTGGATTTCACCGGAACAACGCCGCGAAATCCTGAGCGCGCGGACGCCATCGGGCGAACAAACGTATCGGGTGAAGATCACCTACAAGCGCCGCGGCAAAGCGTGGCGCGCCGCCGAATTTGATCGCGCGGATCTCGAATGATCCTCTCGTATTCGGCCGGCGGCCCGAGGCTCCCCAAACGAATTGCGGGCGAAGCATACACCCGACTGATTGCGCGAAAACGAACCCATTCGGTGCCTCACAACCCGGCGGGTAAGCGGTTCGGCGACTCGTCTTCGGAGATCCTCAGCAATGAAGATAAAAAATTGCCGCCGTGCTGCCTTTTTTAACTTGCGGGTCCTTATCGCATCTCTCCTATGCCTCACGGCAGGGATGCTCACTCTGCTCGCCTTCTTATCGGTGGCGCAGCCGCGCGATAACAAACGACAAACGAGTGATTCGTCCCGCTGGTTGACGCGGCTGGCATCTACTCTCGGGATGGCGTCACCATCACAGCTTTTCGCTACTAGCGGTGGCGCGGTAAAACTCGACAAAAATCCGGCAGAGCAACCGCCCGTAACTTCGCAAGCGGCGCCCGCTACTCCGTATAGCGGCCCGCCAAGCGATCTGCGTCCGGTCACGGCAGTTCGTAGCGGGAAGTTGCGGGACATGCCGCCGATCGATCCGGAGACGGTCGCGAAGCATTACCATCTGGAACCGATTCCTCCCAAGCCGCCGACGCAAAGTGGCGGCCCCGATGGCCCGATTCAGACGTACGCGGGAGCGCTGAGCTCGGCGCCGACTCCGACCGGCGTCAACTTCGAAGGCATCGGTGTAGGACTCGGTGGATTCAGCCCTTCCAGTAATCCCCCGGACGTGAATGGCCGGGTCGGCGCAACGCAATACGTCCAATGGAACAACGCCAGCTTCGCCGTCTTCGACAAAAATACCGGCGCCCTCCAGTACGGTCCCGCGGCTGGTAATACGCTCTTCCAGGCGCTCGGCGGCGTCTGCGCGTCACACAACGACGGCGACCCCGTCGTATCTTACGATCTCCTCGCGGGCCGCTGGGTGCTTTCGCAGTTCGTCGTCGGCGGACCGGCCGGTGGCTACTCGCACCAGTGCATCGCTGTATCCACGACGTCGGACGCGACCGGAGAGTACTACCTGTACGACTTCACGACTGACCCGGTCAACTTCCTCGATTACCCGCATACCGGGATATGGCCCGACGGTTACTACATGTCCGCGCATATATTCACGGCGGGGCCAATCGAAGTGCCGATCGCAGTCCCCGGGGCATTCATCATCGCTCGCGTTTATGCCTTCGAACGGGACAAAATGATCGATGGGCTGCCGGCCCGCATGCAAAGCGTGGATTTCGACCAGCAATACGGATTGCTTGTCGCCGATCTCGACAGTTTGACTCTTCCGCCCGCGGGCGCGGCAGAGTTTGTCATCGCCCCGGGCCAGCTCACGAACGCAACCGACACAAGTCGAGTGAAGGTGACCTGGGACCCAGCTCCGACGATGGTTCGGATACCTGGTACCACCATCCTGCAGGGCCTCGGTAGTCCACCATGCGTCAGCGGCCAATTATCTCCGGCGCGTGACTGCGTGCCGCAGCCTCCACCAGCGATCGGAGTGGACTATCTCGACAACCTAAGCTTTCACTACATGTATCGGTTGGCTTACCGCAACAATGGCACGCAGGCCGTGCCGCAGGAATCGCTCGTGGTCAGTGGTCCGAGCGCTGGGAGCGACGCGAGCCACGGAGCGGTCGAATGGTTCGAATTCCGGAACGCGGGAAGCTCGACGACACAGCCGACAATTTTCCAAACCGGCATCTACGATCCGGATACCAGCTACCGTTGGATGCCTTCGATCGCGATGGACAAAAATGGCAACATCGCGCTCGGCTACAGTAAATCGAGCACGACGGTTTTCCCCGGCATCTATGTAACGGGCCGCCTGTCGACTGATCCTCTCGGCACAATGGGAGCCGAGACGGAAACGCGGGCTGGCGTCGGCTCGCAGTTAGCCGGCGGGAATCGGTGGGGCGACTATACCTCCATGACACTCGACCCGATCGATCAGTGCACCTTCTATTATACGAACGAGTATTTGAAGACGAACGGGCAATTCAACTGGTCTACCCGGATCGCCAGTTACAAGTTCCCATCCTGCGTCTCGGCGGCGAATTTGTACGGCACCGTCACCGGCACGATCACTTCGGCTGAGACAGGTGCTCCGATCTCTGGGGTAAGGGTGGCGTTGAGCAACGGCTTCGCGGGCGCCAGCAACGCCAGCGGTGTCTACACCATTCTCGTTCCGGCTGGCACCTACACTGCCACTGCCGCAGACGCGGCCCGCAACTGCGCCTCGGCGTCGCCTGCTTCGGCTACGGTCGCACCATCAGGCGGCGGAACGGTAACCCAGAACTTCGCGATGACCGGCACATCGAAGCTCGAGGCGAACGGCTTCACGATTGACGATTCGCTCGGCAACAACAACGGCATCGTCAACCGGGCCGAATGCGTAAAAGTGAACCTCGGTGTTAAGAACAACGGCTGCGCGAAAGAGACGGCGATTTCTGCCAAGCTCACGACAACGACTCCTGGCGTCACCATTGTCGACGCGGACTCCAGCTATTCAGACAAGGCGATCGACGCGAGCGGCACGAACACGACGCCGTTCAAGATCTCGCTCGCGAGTACATTCGGCTGCGGCACCGAGATCGCGCTATCACTCAACCTGACTTACGCGAGCGGAACGAAGTCGATCGCGTTCACCGTCCCGACGTGTGCGGGCGGGCCAAATCAACCGATCCAGCCCCACACTCTCACGACGAGTGATTTGACCCAGGCCGATCGGATTGGCCGCGACGGCCGCCCGAGCACCTGCTCCGGCAAGGCGAGCCCGGGCGGCGGTTTCGCGGGAACGCACTATTACAAAACGTACACCTTCACCAACACGAGCGGCGCGGCTCGTTGCTACACAGTGACGATCAATGCGGCCCTCGGCGGTCCAGGAGACATCGAAAGCGTCGCCTACGACCAGGTATACGATCCGACTAACATCTCCACAAACTACCTTGGCGACACGGGTATCAGCGGTCTGGGAACCACGGTCGACCAGGCGACCTACTCATTCACGGTGCCGGCGCTGCATAACTTCGTGGTGGTAGTCAATACGACGGGCACGACAGCGTCCTCGCAGTTCAGTGGCATAGTCTCCGGCTTCATAGATAACACCGCCGGCCCGGGCGTCTGCTCGGGAAGCCCAGGACCAACACCCACCGCGACTCCGACGGCAACGCCAACCGCAACTCCAACGGCTACACCAACTGCGACTCCGACGGCTACGCCAACCGCGACTCCGACGGCAACACCAACTGCGACTCCGACGGCAACACCAACCGCGACTCCGACGGCGACACCCGCGGCGCAGGCTCAGAATCTGTCGACCCGCATGCGAGTGGACACGGGCGATAATGCCGGAATCGGAGGCTTCATCGTCACAGGAAACGCTCCCAAGCATGTGATCATCCGAGCCCTTGGCCCATCGTTGACCAAGTTCGGATTCACGTCCGCTCAATTGCTGCCCGATCCGACTCTGGAGGTCCATGGTCCGGGGACTCTCGTCATCAATAATAACGACTGGAAGGATACACAGGAGACTCAAATCAGGGCCGACGGTTTGCCGCCGGAGAACGATCTGGAATCAGCGATTGACGCGACCTTGCCTGCCGGAAATTACACGGCCATCGTGAGAGGAAGGGCAGGCACACCCCAGTTTGGCATCGCCCTGGTCGAAGTCTTTGACCTCGACACAGCGGCCGGCTCGAAGCTCGGCAACCTCGGCACCCGGGCCTACGTTGGGATCGGCAACAATGTGGTGATTGCGGGCTTTATCCTGGGTAACAATCAAGGCAACGACCGCATCATTGTCCGCGGCCGCGGCCCCAGCCTCAGCGCGTTTAACGTCCCGGATCCGCTGCAGGATCCGATGCTGGAGCTGCGCACCCAAAATGGCACTCTCATCCGAGCGAATGACGACTGGCAGGACGACTCGGCGCAAGCTGCGGAGATTAGCGGCGCGGGTTTCGCGCCTCCGAATACGAAGGAATCCGCCATAGCGGCGACCCTGCCGCCGGGATCTTACACCGCCATTCTTTCCGGCGTGCACGGCACCAGCGGAAATGGCCTGGTGGAAATTTACGACCGCGGCGGGCCGTAGTGCAGATACTCTCACCCCAAAACCAGGAGTCAGAGTTGGAGCTCATCGATCGCCGTTACGCGATCGATACCGTCTTGATGTTTACAAACTCGCGGATCCCTTCCACGCTCAGTTCACGTCCGAAGCCGGAGCGTTTCGCTCCGCCAAAAGGTAACCGTGG
Source organism: Verrucomicrobiota bacterium (assembly GCA_041167545.1). Taxonomy (GTDB): domain Bacteria; phylum Verrucomicrobiota; class Verrucomicrobiia; order Chthoniobacterales; family UBA10450; genus AV80. The sequence continues at coordinate 31,404 of JBEEHT010000039.1, read as the reverse complement.
ATCGGAGGCCACCATGCCATTGATAAACACCATTCCCGTTTCCAACTCGGCGGCGAAAAGTTCCTGCTCAGCCGGATCGTTCGTCCACGCGCTCGCGCCCAAGCCGAAGGAGCTATCGTTGGCGATTTTGATTGCCTCGGCCGCGTCAGCCGCACGAAAGAACGACGCCACCGGCCCAAAGATCTCTTCGCGGTAGGCGGGTGAACCGCGCGGAATATCCGTAAGGACTGTGGGCTCGTAAAAAAATCCGGGGCGGTCGATTCGCTTTCCGCCCGTGAGTAATTTCGCGCCCGCGGCGATGGAATCCTGCACCTGCTTATCGACGCCGCGCAAGATCGCTTCGGTCGCGAGCGGCCCGATTTCCGTCGCGGCGTCGAACGGATCGCCCACTCGAAGCGAGCGCATGCGTTCCGCAAATTGCGCGACGAAGCGATCGTAGATTTGATCTGAAAGAACGAAGCGCTTGGCGGCGATGCACGATTGGCCAGTGTTAAGCGTGCGGGCGGTGATGCCGGTTGTGATGGCCGCCTCGAAGTCGGTGCTCGGCATCACGATAAATGGATCGCTCCCGCCCAATTCGAGGACGCTCTTTTTGATCTGGCGCGCGGCGGCGCTCGCTACTTCACTGCCGGCGCGCTCGCTTCCGGTGAGCGTCACTGCTTTCACGCGGGCGTCGTCGATCAGGCTGCGCGTTTGGTCCGTCTCGATGAGCAATGTCTGAAAAACGCCCTCCTCGAATCCGGCGCGCCGAAAAATATCTTCGATCGCCAGGGCACATTGCGGAACGTTCGCCGCGTGTTTGAGCAGGCAAACATTGCCCGCCATCAAAGTGGGCGCGGCAAAGCGAAAGACCTGCCAGAAGGGAAAATTCCACGGCATGATGGCGAGCACGGGCCCGATTGGCTCGTAACGAATGTAACTTCGCCTGGCGTCTGTCGGGATCACCTGGTCGGAGAGAAAGCCTTCCGCCTTCTCGGCATAGAAGCGGCAACCCTTCGCGCATTTCAGGACTTCGTCGGTTGCGCCCCGCAGGAGCTTTCCCATTTCGAGCGTGATGACTCGCGCGAGTTGTTGCTGTGCCTGCTCGAGAAGATCAGCCGCGGCCGTGAGCCGTGCGGCGCGTTCCGCGAATGATGTTCGACGGTACCGCTCGAAAGCAGTCGCAGCCTTCGCGAGGTTCTCTTCGATTTGCGCCGAATCGAGGGCGCTGAATTCCTTCATCGTTTCGCCCGTGGCCGGATTTACCGATGCGATCGCCATTCGACTTTATAGACGCAGACCTTTCGGGATCAAGACGCGGTCGAGCAAATCGAAACTCCATTGCACTAACAACGCTAGGACGGCCGCCGGTATTGCCCCCTGTAAAATCGTTGCGTGATCGTTGAGATTCAGGCCGCTCAAGATCGGCTCACCGAGACCGCCGGCGCCGATGAGGGCGGCGAGAGTCGCTGTGCCGATATTAATGACCGCGCTCGTTTTAATTCCGCCCAGGATCGTGCGCGATGCGATCGGCAAATAAATTTTCCAAAGCCGCGACGACGGTTCGAGACCGAGCGCGATCGCGGATTCGCGAACCGGCTGCGCGATGTCCTGCAAACCAGTTGCGGTGTTGCGAACAATCGGGAGAAGCCCGTAAAGAAACAGCGCGGCGATCGCGGTGCGCGGGCTGATTCCAAAAAACGGCACCGGGACGAGCAAAGCGAGGAGCGCCAGAGATGGGATTGTCTGCACGGCGCCGGTCACCGCGAGAATCGCCTGGCCGAGCGCGCCGCCGCGGCTGGCTGCGATCCCGAGCGGTATGCCGACGACGATGGAAAGCAAAAGCGAAATACCGGCCAGCTCGAGATGGCGCGCGGTCCAGCGAACCAGCTTATGCATGAGAGTTTCGCCGGTTCGAGGTGGCTGCGCCGATGCACTGTTTTGAAAATAAAGATCGGCGGCGCGCGCATAGTTTTTGGTTCGCTCGGCCTCGGCGTTCAACCGAATCATCCGGGCTTCATCGAGCGTTCCTTCGAGCTTACGCAAAACCGAAATCGCTTTTGGCGGCAACGTTAACCGATAAAGAAAGACGGCTTTGTATTGCGGGAAGAATTGAAGATCGTCCTCCAAGACGACGAGGTCGTTCTCGCCAATCTTCGCGTCGGTCGAGTAGGCGTCCTTGATGTCGATCGAACCTTTCCGAAGCGCGCCGTAGCCGAGGCCGTGATCGATGCCGGAGACATTTTGAGTTGGGAGTTGATATCGTTGAGCGAGCGGCTGCCAGCCGTCGCGTCGATCGAGGAATTCGTGAGTCAGTCCGTACTTGAGCTCCGGATGATTTCGCAGATCGCTGATCTTGCGAATTTGCAATCGCTCGGCCACGGCCCGTCGCATGACGAGCGCGTAGGTATTGTTGAAGCCCAGCTCTCCCGTCATGCCGACTCCGGATTTCTCGAGCTGAGTTCGGATCTCGTTGACTGATGTAGTCGGCGATGTTTTGAGGATTTCTTCGCTGATTGTCCCGGTGTACTCGGGATAACAGGCGATCTGGTCCGTGCGCAGGGCTTCCCAAAGAATGATCGTGCCGCCCATTCCCTGGCGATGCTCCGTCGCGATCCCGGCATCTTCCATCGCGCGCTTCGCGATCTCGGCGAGGACATACGACTCAGTGAATTTTTTCGAGCCCACCAGAACAGGCTCCGCCATAGATGACGACGCTCGCAGGAGGCAAAGCGTGGCTAGCAAACCAAGGAGGGGCGGTTTGAAACCGCCCTTCTTTCTTGTCGGCGGTTTCAAACCGCCGCTCCTTGATGCGCTCCTCATATCAACGCGAGTCCTCGCTGGGCGTTGATGAATTCGGTGACGAAATCGTTCGCCGGTTTTATGCGCAGATCTTCCAGCGTCCCGATCTGCACGACGCGCCCCTCGTTCATGAGCACGATTTGGTCGGCGAGGTAAGCGGCTTCGGCCAGATCGTGGGTGACGAGAATGGCGGTTTGCTTCAGCCTGGCAAAAATTTCTTTCAGATCTTTTTGTAGCGCGGCGCGGACCAGCGGATCGAGCGCGCCGAGCGGTTCGTCGAGCAGGAGCAGCTCCGGCGAAAGCGCGAGCGCGCGCATAAGACTGATGCGCTGACGCTGGCCGCCGGAAAGTTCGATGGGATAACGATCGAGCCCCGTCTGCGGAAAACGCGTCAAAGCGCAGAGTTCCGTCAGGCGCTGATTCATCTCGGCTGCCGGACGTTTCAAATGCGTCGGCATTAGGAGCACATTCTTGCGCGCAGTGAGATGCGGGAACAAACCGCCGTCTTGAATCACATAACCGATCCGGCGACGAAGCTGGCCGACGTTCGCGGCAGTGATCGGTTCACCGTCGAACTCAATCGTTCCGCCATCCGGTTCAAGAAGGCCGATGATCAAACGCAGAAGCGTCGATTTGCCGCAACCGCTGGGGCCGATCAAGACGGTGGTTTGTCCGCGCGGAAAACAGAGATCGGTGGGATGAAGCGCGGTCGCATCGCCGTAGAGCTTGCCGACGCCGCGAAGCTGAACGAGCGCGTTCACAATCTGCTTCTAGTCGAGCATTAGAGCTCCGCGAAGATTTATATCAAGGAGGGGCGATTTCTAAATCGCCCAGACGGCGGTTGCAAACCGCCGCTCCTTGGTAAGGCACGCGCGGCTACACGATCGTGAAATGGAAAACGGCAAACCACTGCTGCGGATCGGTCCAAACCCGCGCGAGGCGAAAGCCGGCCGAAACGGCCAGGCGGGTGAAAGCTTCCTGCGTGTACTTGTAGGAAAACTCCGTCACGATTTTTTCGCCGCGCGAAAAATAGAATTTCTCGCCGCCGACATGAACGGTCTGGTCCGCTTCGCTGACGAGATGCATCTCGATCCGCCCGTGACCCTCGTCGTAAATCGCCTGGTGCCGCCAGAGCGGGAGATCGAAGTCGGCACCGAGCTCGCGATTCGCGCGGACGAGCAGATTCAAATTGAATTCGGCGGTAACACCGGCGCTGTCGTTATAAGCAGCTTCGAGAACGGCGCGATCTTTTCGGAGATCGACGCCGATGATCAGGCCGCCGCTCTTTCCGCAAAGCCGGCAAACCCGCCGCAGAAAATCCGCGGCGATTTCCGGTTCCAAATTTCCAATCGTGGAGCCGGGAAAATAAACGGCGACGTGATCCGGTTTGCGAAGCGATTTCGGCAGTTGGAGCGGTTGCAGATAATCGGCGCAGACCGGCAGGATATCGAGCGCGGGCATCGCGCGGCTCAACTCAGCAGCGGAATCCGTCAGGCGTTGCTTGGAAATATCGACCGGGACGTAAGCGATTGGGTTTTCGAGATGCTCGAGCAACATCCGGGTCTTCACGCCTGCGCCGGTGCCGAACCCGATCAGCTCGGCATTGGCGCCGATCGATTCGGCCATTTCGCGGCCATGCCGCCGCAGGAGCTCGGTTTCGGTGCGGGTAATGTAATACTCGGGCAGCTCGCAGATTTTTTGGAACAACTCCGCGCCGCGCTCATCGTAGAAAAATTTGCACGGGAGCGAGCGCGGCGAACTGGAGAGCCCGGCCACGACTTCCTCCAGAAAATCCTCACTGACCGGCTCGAGATCGAGCACGTGGACCTGGCCGGGGGCGCCGCTCATGAGAGATCGCGCGCGAGCCGGATGCCGGTGAATTGCCAGCGCTTTTCCGGTTGGAAGAAATTTCGGTAAGTGGGGCGAATGTGACTGCGTGAAGTGGCGCACGATCCTCCGCGGAGGACCATCTGATTGCACATGAACTTGCCGTTGTATTCGCCGAGCGCGCCGGGGACCGCGCGATAGCCGGGGTAGGGAAGATATGCGCTGCGCGTCCATTCCCAGACGTCGCCGAACATTTGGTGAAGCGCGGTTTCGGCATTCGCGGCGGGGGCGGCCACCGGATGGAAGCGCTGTTCGTCGACGAAATTTCCCTCGATCGGCAGGCCGGACGCCGCGTGTTCCCATTCAAACTCAGTCGGAAGCCGCGCGCCGTCCCAATTCGCGTAGGCGTCCGCTTCGAAATAGCTGACGTGTGTAACCGGCTCGGATTCATTCACGGGTCGAAAACCGGAGAGGGTAAAATTCCACCACGCGCCATCACGTTGCTGCCAATAAAGCGGGGCGTTCCAACGTTGCTCGTTCACGGTGGTCCATCCGAGCGAAAGCCAGAATTCCGGGCGCGCGTATCCGCCCGCTTCCATGAAGGCGAGGTACTCGCCGTTGGTAATCAGGCGATTCGAGAGCGAAAAGGCGGGAACGAGGGCGCGATGCCGCGGGCCTTCGTTGTCGTAGGAAAATGCGGCGCCGTCGTGGCCGATGAGAATGGTCGCTTCATCAAACTCGACGAAATGCTGTGCCGCCACTTTGCCGGTTTCCGGTTCCTTGGCGTGAGGCTGAAAGACCGGATAGAGCGGGTTCTGCGAAAAGACATGCTTGATGTCGGTGACGAGTAATTCCTGATGCTGTTGCTCGTGATGGAGGCCGAGGGTAAGGACCGGTTTGATTTCCGCGAGGAGCGCATCGTCGGCTTCCTCGATCAATTTGGTCACGCAGTCATCGATCGATTCCCGGAAGCGATACGTTTCCGCGACGGTGGGCCGCGAGATCAGGCCACGGAGATCGCGGCGATGCATGTCGCCGGCAGCGTTGTAATACGAATTGAAAAGGTAGGCGTATTGCGGCACCTCGGAGCGGTAACGCTGCATCCAAACCTTCACGACGAAGGTCTCGAAAAACCAGCTCGTGTGTGCGAGATGCCATTTCGTCGGGCTCACGTCCGGCATTGATTGCACGACGTAATCTTCCGGCTCGAGCGTCCGGCAAAGACGCGTGGTAAAATCGCGGACCTGACGGAATCGCTCGATCAAATCCGCCGAGCGAGCGCTTGAGGTCCGCGCCGCAGAATGAACTTCGCTCTGACCGTGCGCTGCCTCAGCCAGGGCCGTCGCTGTCGCTTTCACGAATCAGCCTTCCTGTTCGAGCTCCTCTTTGCGGGCCTCGACCATCTGATCGTGCGCGGCTTCTTCTATTCCATCCGCCACGAGGTGTTCGCCGACATTTTCCTCATCTTCGACGCGGGGCGCGCGGTGTCCTTTCGACGAGGCCACGACGTTCCATTCCTCGACGACTTCAGCATTATCGTCGGTCTCCTCGGGCGCGCCGGACTCCTGAGTGCCGAGTAATTCCCTTCGGGCTTGATCCCAATCCGCGTCCGTGAACTCATCGGGATCACGTTCCGCGATCAGTGCGATTTCGCGCGCTCGTTTCTCGACGGCATCGGGGGAAGGCACACCCACGCCATCGCCATGCACTGAGATTTTTCCGGTCGCCGGATGCGAATTATCGTTCATACCCTTAATACGAAACGCAGGTGCCCGGCGTTCGCATCATTATTATCAATCTGGTTGGGAGGAGAAGCAATCAAATGCGGGGAACTTCAGGATTCAGTCCGCGGGTGAACTCGCGAAGTGCGAGAACGAACCGCCGCCGTTACACTGCGACATGAAAGGCGAGCCCCAGATTTTCCGGCGGGAAAACGGCGCGACGGTCGCTTTCTGCGAATACGGCGAGCCCGCGGGCGCGCCGATCTTTTTTTGTCACGGCTGGCCCAGCTCGCGCACCATGGCGGAGCTAACGGATGAAACGGCGAGAAAACTTGGCCTGCGCATTATCTCGCCGGATCGGCCGGGGATTCGCGATTCGAATTTTCATCCGAAACGCACGCTCTTGGATTGGCCGCCGTTGCTCCGCGAACTGGCGGCGCATTTGCGGATCGACAGATTCAAGATTCTCGCGATCTCCGGCGGAGCGCCCTATGCCTACGCAGCCGCCTGGATGTTGCCGCAGCAGGTGGAGGCCATTGCGGTAGTGAGCGGCGCGCCGCCGATCGCCGAACTCCAAGATCGCAGCGGCTTATTTACTCTCTACAACCGGCTGCTGGCGCTCCGCAGCTCGCAACCCCGATTATTGCGGGCGCTGTTTCACATCGCCCGGCCAATCGCTTCGATTCGACCGCCTGTCCGGATCCGTCCGCTCCTTCTCAAAGTGCTGCAGCCCTGCGACGCGAATGTGTTGCGCGATTCGAAATCGTTCGAGGCTTGTTTCGAAAGCGCGCGCCAGGCCTGGCGCTCGTCCGCGGCCGGTGTCATGGCGGACGCGGAGATTTTCGCGGAGCCCTGGGGATTTCCGCTCGAAGAAGTCCATGCGCCCGTGCGGCTTTGGCATGGGAAAAAAGACCGCACTTTCTCCTACCGGCTCGCTGAACAAATCGCAGCGCGTCTTCCGAACTGCGAATTGCATCTGGTCGATAATGCAGGGCACTATTCGCTTCCGATCCGCTATACCGCTGAAATTCTCTCGGATCTAGTTCGCTAGTTCCTCAAGTTTTTGCGTGCGCCCCGACCGCGTCCAGCCGAGACTTTCGCAGTGGAAGATTTTACCGCAGGCGCAACCCATGATCAGCCGACGCGTCGCCAATCATCGATCGACCCGCCCTTCGACGCGCGGGTGCGCCAGCTCGTGGCGGATTGGGGCGCGGAGAAATCTCCGGAACTCATCGAGGAGATGATCATCACCGCGCTGAAAATGGCGCGAGACAGGATGGGCACCGGCGACCTGAAGTTGATGAACAGGTCGCTAAAGGAAATGCGCTTCGCGGCGAAGATTTTCTCGTCGTACCGGCAATATCGGAAAGTCTGCATTTTCGGCTCGGCCCGGACGCCGCCCAGTGAAGCGCAATACAAAGTCGCAGAGGAATTCGCGCGGCAGATGGTGACGCACGAGTACATGGTGATCACCGGCGGCGGTGACGGCATCATGGGCGCGGCCCAATTTGGCGCCGGCCGCGAGCATGGTTTTGGCCTCAACATCCGGCTGCCCTTTGAGCAGCGCGCGAACCCGGTCATCGAAGGCGATCCGAAGCTGATCAACTTCAATTACTTTTTCACCCGCAAACTAAACTTCGTGAAAGAGACGCACGCCTTCGCGCTTTTCCCGGGCGGCTTCGGCACGATGGACGAAGGCTTCGAAGTCCTGACTCTCATGCAAACCGGCAAGGCGCGCATCATTCCGATGGTGTTGCTCGACAAACCGGGCGGCACTTACTGGGAGACCTGGATGAAGTTTCTCACCGAACACCTGTTGAAGTTCGGATACATCGGCACGGAGGATTTCCACTTTTTCAAGATCGTGAACAATATTGAGGAAGCGGTTCGCGAAATCCTCCTGTTCTACAGCGTTTATCAATCATCGCGCTGGGTCGGCGAACAGCTCGTCATTCGCATCGCCCGGAAGCTTTCCGACAAAGCTGTGGTGGAATTGAACCAAAAATTTTCCGATATCGTACTGACCGGCGAGATCGTGCAAGGAAGCGCGTTACGCCAGGAAAAGAACGAGCCCGAGATCTGGGAGCTGCCGCGTCTCATCCTGACTCCGCATCGCCGCGCCTTCGGCCGCTTCCGTCAGCTCATCGACGCCATCAATCTATCCGAAACGGCGACGTAAGACCTACGCTGCAGCGCGTTTCTCGAGGATATAATCGTGGATCGTGTTAACGGTCCGAAGCGCCTTGGCCGCGACTTCGGAATTCGGGACGCCCACGCCGAAAGTCTTTTCCATGCTCACGACGAGTTCGAGTGCGTCGATGGAATCCAGGCCCAAACCACCGGGTCCGAAAAGCGGGAGATCGTCGCCAATCTCCGCCGCAGTCGTTTGCAGCATCAGGTTCTTCACCAGCATTTCTTTTATCTGGGTGCGAAGATCCGTGTCAGGCATGGCGAGCGTGTGAATAAGCGCGTTCGAGATTGGGGCGAACGCGAGCCGCGATTGTGTCGCAAGGTTTGCCTGCCGTCAAATGGAGGGACGAGTTCCGTCCCGTCCGAATCAAATCCGATCGGTCCGATCCGGGTTCACCGGGCGGACTTGATCCTCCGGCCGAACCTCGGCGGAAGTTGCGGGCTGATTCTCGATCCGGGGAACGGTAGCGGCGGGTGTGCGAACGTCCGTTTTCGCATCGGTCTTGCCGGCCGAATGCAGCTCGTCGCTGAACTCGTCCTTGGCCTTCTGGAATTCCTTGATCGCCTGGCCCATGCCTCGCGCCAGGTCCGGCAATTTCTTCGCGCCGAAGAGAACCAGAATGATCAAAAGAATAATGATCAGGTCGGGCCCGCCGACGTTCATGAAACTCGCCATGAAGCTCATACGAGGCAAAGCATCTGCCCATCGGGGCAAGTTGCAAGGTATTTCCTGATGACGCGTCCGCGGCTGTTATGCCACAGTCGCCATTGCGCTCCGACTCACTTCGGTCGCAGGAAATGAAAGCCCGGTCCGATTCCAAAGGTAAGCGTCTTGGGCAGGAACTCCGGTCGCTCGTCGATAAACAGTACCGCCGCGCCTTCCGTAATCTGCGCCATCTTCCGCGCCTGACCTATCGCTCGGTGATCGATGGCGGCGCGAATCGCGGTGCTTTTACCGATGCCTTCCTGCAACTGCATCAACCCGAGCGGCTCGTTTTAGTCGAGGCGATTCCCGAGCTCGCGCAGAAGTTGCGCGCGAAATATGCGACCGATCCTCGGGTCTCGGTCATTTCGGCTGCGCTTTCCGACACGAATGGCGAGGCGCAATTCGAGATCAACCGCTCAGAAGCATCGAGCTCGTTGCTCGCGATCGATCCGCGAAATTCAAAATGGTTTTCGCGCGATCTCGAGGTCGATCGCACGATTCGGGTTCCGACCATGACATTGCCCGCCTTGATGGAGGAGCAGGCATTGGAGTCGGTTGATTTGCTGAAGCTCGATCTTCAAGGCGCCGAGCGCCTCGTCTTGACCGGCGGAGAAGAGATGCTCGATCGCGTGCGCGTTATCTATACCGAAGTCTTTTTCGAGCAACTCTATGCCGGCGCCTGGCTTTTTTGGGACACGAACGAATTCCTCGCCGGCCGCGGATTCAAGTTATGCGGCCTGTCGAACATCGTGCACGCGCCCGACGGCGATCTCGTCCAGGCCAACGCGACGTTTCGCCGCGTTTGAGTTTCGGAAAGGTTGAACGCCCCCGCTCCATTCCCATTCTTATTAGTATGAACGATTCCACGCCTTTCCGCTTTCTCGTTCCGCTCGCTGGTTTTTTTCTCGCGTTCCTTGGCAGCGCCGAAGCCGCGACTCTCGCCGGTAAGCCAGTCCAAGGCGGTGCAACCGTGGAGATTCAGTTCCCCGTTGCGAAATATTTTCAGGATATGGCCGCGCAAGGCGGCAACCCGCGCGCCGAGACAGGCCGCGCCGTCTTGATCTTTCCGCCCGGCTTCGATCCCTCCCGCACCTGGCCGTTGCTGATCGTTACTTCTACGAGCGATTTCCGTCGCACGAGCGTCATGGACACGGATTGGTATCGACGGCCTGCGATGGCGGAAGGCTATGTCGTGCTCGGTTCGGACGCGACGATTTCGGCGCATGTCGATTCGACACCCTGGCGGCTCGCGATGTTAGCAGCGGCCTTGGAAGCGATACGTAAAGATTGGCCGCAATCAGCCAAGTGGCCGGTGGTCTTTGCCGGGTTTTCCGGCGGCGCAAAACGCAGCGGCTTCATGGGCTCGATGTTGGCGCACAAAGTAAACCTTAAAGGCTTTTTCCTATCGGGCATTAACGACGACCGGCTCAGCGTGGCCTACAAAGATTACCATCCCGGGGGAGATTTTCTTAATACACCCATCTGGATCAGCAGCGGTAATCTCGACCCGATCGCGACGCCCGCGCTCTCCGATCAAGTCAGGCTCTCGCTCGGACGCACCGGCTTCAAGCGAGTGCGCCTGGAACGGTTCGCGGGCGGGCACCAGTTGAAAATGTCGGAGGTGCGCCTCGCTCTTCAGTGGTTCCGCCAGCTCGGCGGGTTCTAGGTCCGTTTCGGCGCGCGGTTAAAAAGCCGACTTAGGAGAAGGGCAATTATCAAGGCGTAGCTAAGAGCCAGGAGGATGTTCGTCGCGATCCACAGCTCAGGGTGCGGGTTGTGGCGAAAGTAGCGGTAGTCGGAAAAGAAAGTCCTAAGTGTGCAGACCTTCCTGCCCCACTCGACAGTTCCACCGCTTCCGTCGGCGAACATGATGTGCGTCATTGTCCGTTCGATGTACAACGGCAGCAAGGAGACAAAGGTCAGCGCCAAGGCGAACAACACCGGGAACGGAAGTAGGCGCTTCATCGATTTGCCCAATAATGACAGCCGCTCTCAGCGCTTTGGTTTGCGGTTGTTCGGGACCGCATAACTAAGCAGGACGATTCCAGTCGGCAGGGCCTTGGCCTCGGTAAGTTCCAAGACGGGCGAGCGCCTGCCTGCCGGAAGTAACGGCACGCCTTGGCCAAGAAGAATCGGAATTACCGCTAGCTCGATGGTATCGACCAATCCCGCGTCCAGCAGGCTTCGGAAAAGCTCGCCGCCGCCAAAGAGCCAGATGTCCTTGCCCGGTTTTTCTTTCAGCGGCGAAATCGTCTCAGCGACCTTGTTCGTGACGACAACCTTTGGGTAATCAGCTTGCCGCAGCGTGCGAGAGAACACGATCGTCTGCATTCCGGGCATCGTGTCGCGGTCTGCCTGTCGCGCTATCTCGAACGTTCGCCTTCCCATCAACAAGGTGTCGAATTGTTTGAAGAGCGCTCCAAAATCTAACGAAGGATCCATGATGATCCAGTCGTGCTCGCCGTTTGGCCCCGCGATGAAGCCATCCAGACTCACGGCTACGCTGTAGCGAACGCGGCGCGCGTTAGCTCTCGACTTCCGGCGAACTCCTTTACGGGCGGTCTTATTCCTCGCCATCGTAGTAGTCCAGCGACTCGCCGCGCATAAGTCTGCGTTCGGGCGAGCGGACCAGCCACTTCTTGCTGTCAGGATAGTAGGCTGACTCGCCGGTCGGGTTATCGGCGACAATGAGAATGAGGAGATCTTCGACACCATCGTTAGCGAAGGTGTGAGGTTCTTCCGGCGGGAAGAGAAACGCATCCCCGGTTTCGATCGGCGTCGTCCCATCCTTATGTCGCACGAGGCCTTTGCCCGAGAGAACATAGTAGAACTCCCATTGCGCGCTGTGGGAGTGATACGGATACGCAGTCTTCCCCGGCGGGATCCGGTTGAGCTCGACATCAAACGGATGTCGGTCCTTTAGATCGGTCGAAAATGGTTTTCGCCCTAGCGCTTCCGAAAGTCCCTTGCTTGCGCCGGCAAACTTTCCCTTCGGTGACGACCAGGAGTCTTCGGGAATATTTTTGATGTTTACCTTACGCATAAATCATCGCATGAAGCGGAACGCGAGCATTGCGAAAATGGCGCGCGTTGTCATGGCGAAAATCGGCAATGACGCTGGACTTCTATTGACCAGGTTGCCGGCAAAACTATAAGAGAAAGAGACGCGACGGCTAGCCGTGTGCGGCATTTCGATGAAAAGACGGCTGGCGATCACGGCAGGCATAGTTTCCTTTCTCGCGCTGATCGCTGTCTTTGGCTATTTGCGGCTGTCCAGTGGTCCCGGTCGGCGCCCTTATCGGCAGAGATCAGGGATTCGGCAGCATCCGAGACGAAACCGGAAGGCCCGTCAGATTCGTCCGCTGAGAGAGAGAAACTCGAAAGAGCACAACTGCAAAGGGCGCGGCAGGAAGCAGAAAGGCAGAGCGCCGAGAGTCAGATGGCCGTGCGACCACCTGCGCCGGCGGCACCTTCCTCGGCAGCGTCAGCAACCATTGCTCCCGGGACTACACCCAATCTCAACCTTCGATCTGGTCACGGCCGAATCGCGCCTTCACCAAGTGTCGCCCCCAAACCCGCGAGTTCTCTCGAAGAGGTCGATACAGCTCTGAAGAAACTCGATTGGGGCCAGATGGCGTTTGACGTTCCGGAGAAGCTTCGGCTGGAACAAACGGCGCTTATTCATTTGCTCATCAGTCCGGCGCATACGGCCGAGCAATTGACCAACGCCATTCGCGAACAGACGACCGAGCCGGTGAAGATAGAGTCGGCCCGCATCCAGATTTCCGGGATGATGGAAGCGAAGCTTGTCGGCTCCGCCTTCGATATTCAGGCGATCACGCCAGAGGCGCCGCAAATGGTCAGCCGCACCGAGCCGACGGAATGGAAATGGGAAATTAAGCCGCGGCAATCCGGCCAGCAGAGCTTGCATCTCACGCTCAACGCCATCGTCCGCTTCGACGACAAGGAACGTCCGCGCGTGATCCGGACCTTCGACCGCGTCATCCAGGTCGATGTGGGAGCCGCCACTGCCAGCTCGCCCTGGCGACTTCCCGTCGCGGTGATCGCGGCTGCGCTGACTGCGCTTGGTTTGGTCGCGATGCTTTATCGCTGGTTGCAAAAGCGAAAGCGGGTTGCGCTCTCTCGCTCTGTCGCGCCGGGCACCCCTGTCGGTGATGGCGCCGCGATTGATTTGTTCCTGAGCTACTCGCGCCGCGATGAGAAACGCGTCCTCCCAATCGCTGACCGGTTGCGCGCCGCAGGACTCAGCGTTTGGATCGATCAAGGTGGCATCGACGGCGCCACGCTTTGGGCGCAGGAAATCTCCGACGCAATCCGGCGGGCCAAGGTCTGCGTGCTCTTCGGTTCCGCCTCGTCGTTCGGCTCGCCCCACGTCATTCGCGAAGTCTCACTCGCGTGCGACGAGCGGAAACCAATTCTGCCGCTCCAGCTCGATCCCGTAGAAACGCCGTCCGCCATGCGCTACCAGCTCGCCGGCATCCAGCACATCGCTCTCTACCAAGGCGACGCAGAAGCGAACTTCCAACTCATCCTGCGCGCCTTGACGCGGCTAGGCGTCGAGTTCCACTGACACCAGTTGGTGGCTGTTCATGAAGCGAGAAGGCTTCGAACAGATATATCCTCGTCTACGTCGTCCCAATGTATTCCAACTCCATTACAAATCAGCGGCCATTTCGAGCGTTGAGTTGGAGTAGCTGCGACCAATCGAGGAAACCAGGCTAGAGAGGTGCCGAGACTCGCCGGCCATCGGCCCAAGCGGAGCTGCGCGGTGTAACGAGAAAATCGATCCGCAGACTAGGACACAAGTGGAGTGCCTCGCGCAGCGTGCCAGACACGGGCGATCTCGACAAGTCCTCGTGGGTGACCGACGCGATAGACGATTCGGTATGGTCGAAAGATGATCTCGCGAATCTTCGGGTCGCGATACTCGGGAACAATGCGGCCGATCTCAGGGTGTTCCTGTAACCTGTCGGTCTGGGCCATGAGTTGATATCCAAACGATTCGGCACGCGCAGGATTGTCGCGAGCGATGAAACGGACGATGTCCCGCAAATCGTCGCGCGAAACAGGAGACCAAATCAGCTTGTAAGCCATGCGGCGAGCTGGCGCTTCACCTCTTCGTGGGGAATACCTTCGCCACGGTCAAGCTGATCCAGCCCTTTCTGAACAGCCGCCAGGAACTCTACCCGTTCGGCGATGTCGTCGAGAGATGCTTCGTCAGGCAACTCGCCGATGGCGTCGAGCACGAGTTCTTTCTGGGTCATGCGATCAGTATGGATTTTGGAACGCTCGCAGGCAAGCGTCCAATGGTCTAATACGCCATCGATTCGCGGATTCGTTTACACGTCGTAATACATCGCGAACTCGTACGGATGCGGACGGAGACGGAGAGCGTCGTATTCCTTCTGTTTCATCTCGATCCAGTTCGCGACGAAGTCTTCGTTGAAGACGTCGCCTTTGAGCAGGAAGCCGTGGTCTTCACTCAAGGCCTTGATCGCGCCGCTGAGCGAATCGGGGACGCTCGGGACGTTGGCGAGTTCTTCGGGCGGAAGTTCGTAAAGATTTTTGTCGAGCGGATCGCCGGGATCGATGCGGCTTTGGATTCCATCGAGACCCGCAAGCAACAAGGCGGAAAAGGCGATGTACGGATTCGCGGCGGGATCCGGCGTGCGGAACTCAATCCGTTTCGCTTTCGGGTTCGCGGAGTAGGTGGGAATGCGGATCGCGGCGGAGCGGTTGCGCGCGGAGTAGGCGAGATTGACCGGCGCTTCGAATCCGGGCACGAGACGCTTGTAGCTGTTGGTGGTGGGGTTTGTGATGCAGGTGAGCGCGGGAGCGTGCCGCAAAATTCCGCCGATGAAGAAGAGCGCCATCTCGCTCAACCCGGCGTAACCGTTCCCAGCAAAGAGCGGTTTGCCATCTTTCCAGAGCGACATGTGGGTATGCATGCCGGAGCCGTTGTCGCCATAAAGCGGCTTGGGCATGAACGTGACACTCTTGTTGTGTTTCTTCGCCACGTTCCGGACGATGTATTTGTAATACTGCATCCAGTCGCTCATCTGCTTCATCGGCGCGAAACGGATATCGATCTCGGCCTGCCCAGCAGTGGCAACCTCATGATGTTGCCGCTCGATCGGAATGCCGGCTTTCTCCAGCTCGAGGCACATTTCGTTGCGGATATCCTGCAAACTATCGGCCGGACCCACGGGAAAATAGCCTTCCTTCGCGCGAATCTTGTAACCGAGATTGGGAAATTCTTCGCGCGCGCTGTTCCAATGGCCTTCCGCGCTATCGACCAGATGAAAGGATGAATTCCCCGCGTAGCTGTAGCGGACTTCGTCGAAGATGAAGAACTCGGCTTCGGGTCCAAAGAACGCCGTGTCCGCGATGCCGGTGCTTTGCAAATACGCTTCGGCTTTTTCGGCGACGCCGCGCGGATCGCGATCGTACGGTTCACGGGTGATCGGATCGACGATGGTGCAAATGAGACTGAGCGTCGGCTCCGCGTTGAAGACATCGATCCAGGCCGTGCTGGCATCGGGAATGACGAGCATGTCGCTGGCGTTGATGGCGCGCCAGCCGCGGATGCTGGAGCCGTCGAACCCGAGGCCATCCGTGAAGATCTCTTCGTTGTACTCGGTGAGAGTCGTGGTGAAGTGCTGCCAGGAGCCCGGCAGATCGGTGAACTTGAAGTCCACGAGTTTCACGTCGTGGTCCTTGATCATCTTGCTGACGTCGGATGGGGTCTTGTCTTTGTCTTTGGCCATTGGGTTCGTTACAGGGTTAAAAAGTTGAAGCGTTCCAGCGGTCGGTTTCCCCCCGCTTCAACGCTTCAACCCTTTATCGCTTCAACGCTTAGACTGCTTTCTCGCCAATCTCTTCCGTGCGAATGCGCACGGCGTGTTCCACCGGAAGCACGAAAACTTTTCCGTCGCCGATCTTGCCGGTCTTGGCCGCGGCAACGACGACGCTCACCGCCTTGTCGACCATATCGTCGGCGAGCACGACTTCGACTTTCACCTTGGGCAAAAAATCGACGGTGTATTCGCTGCCGCGATAAATCTCAGTGTGCCCCTTTTGGCGCCCGAACCCTTTCACCTCCGTCACCGTCATGCCCTCGATGCCGAGCTCGGCCAGAGCTTCCTTCACTTCCTCGAGTTTGAACGGCTTGATGATCGCTTCGAGTTTTTTCATGAGAAGTGGAGTGGCGGTAAGTGGATATTTTTCAATCGCAAAAAGTTTGGGCGCGAGATTCCGAAACTCCTGCGCGCCCTGGAATTCGTTTCGGTGAATCGCCG
The DNA here is from genome assembly GCA_041167545.1 of Verrucomicrobiota bacterium. GTDB lineage: Bacteria > Verrucomicrobiota > Verrucomicrobiia > Chthoniobacterales > UBA10450 > AV80. The sequence goes on along the minus strand of JBEEHT010000039.1, from coordinate 14,860 downwards.
CACGTGCTCTCATAGCAACGCCGCCGAAAACGTGCAACACCGAAATTTTTCGGCCATTGAAAAATTCCATCGAACCAATCCAGGACGGCTCACACAACGGGCCCAAAGGCTCACAAAGTCGGCAATCCGTTGTGATCCTTTGTGACCTTCGTGTGAGGTTTTCTTCGCGCCTTCCCTCGTAAATTTGCCGCGTCGAACGCGCCGTTTATAATGCGGTCGGATGCCTTCCGATTCCTTCGTTCACCTCCATCTCCACACGGAATATTCCTTCCTTGATGGCTTGGTCCGGACGAAGGAGTTGATGAAAAAAGCGGCCGCGTTTGGAATGCCGGCGATCGCAATTACGGACCACGGAAATCTCCACGGCGCGATCGAGTTTTATCAGGAGGCGGAGAAAGCGGGCATCAAACCGATCATCGGCTGCGAGGCCTACATGGCGCCGGGATCGATCAAGGACCGGCCGAATAATCAGCGCGATGCCGCCTACCATTTCACCCTGCTCGCGAAGGACGAGACGGGTTATCGCAATCTCGTGAAGCTCATCTCCACCGCGCACCTCGACGGGTTCCATTACAAGCCGCGGATCGACAAGGAACTGCTCGCGGCGCACTCGGCGGGTCTGATCGGATTGAGCGGCTGCCTCAAGGGCGAAATCAACATGGCGATCCAATCCGACAATCTCGCCAAGGCGCGGCAAAGCGTGGCGGAATTTCGCGACATTCTGGGCGCCGAGAATTTCTTCCTGGAAATGCACGACCACAGCGTCGAGGCCCAGCACAAGTGCAACCAGATGATGCCGCTTCTTGCTAAGGAATTCGGACTCGGCCTGGTCGCGGCGAATGACGTGCACTTTCTGGAGCGGAGTCATCACGAGACCCACGATGTGATGGTCTGCATCGGCACCGGCAAAATGGTGCATGACGAACGCCGGATGCGTTACACGCCGGAACTGTATTTCAAATCCGCCGACGAGATGCGCGCGCTTTTCCCGGATCATCCGTCGGCGATTTCGAACACGCTCGAGATCGCCGCGCGCTGCAACCTCAAGCTGGAGTTCGGCGTTTCGAAATATCCAGAGTATCCGGTAGCGGAAGGCAAGACCCGCGAAGCCTATCTGCGCGAGCTTTGCTACGAGGGTTTGCACGAACGCTTCGGCGAGCGCGCCGGAACGGATACGGAATTGATCAAGCGGCTCGACTACGAAGTCGACGTTCTCGAAAAGGCCGGTTTCGTCAGTTATTTCCTCATCGTCTGGGACTTCATTCACTTCGCGAAACAACGCGGGATTCCCGTGGGCCCTGGCCGTGGTTCGGCGGCCGGTTCCCTCGTCGCCTACGTGCTTGGAATTACCGACATCGATCCGTTGCAGTTCGGATTGATCTTCGAACGCTTCCTCAATCCGGAGCGTGTTTCTCCGCCCGACATCGACGTCGATTTTTGCAAAGAGCGCCGCGGCGAAGTGCTCGAATACGTCCGGCAAAAATACGGCGACCGCCGCGTTTCGCAGATCGTCACCTTCAACAAGATGAATGCGAAAAGCGCGGTCCGCGACGTGGGTCGCGTGATCGGACTTTCTTACGGCGAAGCGGACCGCCTCGCGCGCATGATCCCGGCGGGACCTGGCCAACAGAATATCACGCTCGCCGAGTCGGCGCTGGCAAATCCTGAGCTGCGGCGCGCGATCGATACCGAACCGGCGACGCGACAATTGTGGGACCACGCGATCCTGCTCGAAGGCCGCTCACGCAACTTCGGTGTTCACGCTGCCGGCATTGTCATCGGCGATCGCGATCTTTCGGAATACGTCCCGCTGCGGCGCGACCCCAAGGAAAAGGAAGTCATCACTCAATATCCGATGGGGCCGCTGAACGATCTCGGCCTGCTCAAGATGGATTTTCTCGGGCTGCGAACGCTGACGGTTTTGCATGATGCCGAGGAACTCATTCGCCAGCGCGTCCCGGAGTTCTCGTTGACGCATGTTCCAATCGATGACGCCGCGACCTTCGCTCTGCTCAACCGCGCCGAGACCATCGGCATCTTCCAGTTGGAAGGCGGCATGACCGGCTTCTGCAAGCAATTCGATTTCAAAGCGATCGACGACATCATCGCCTTGAGCGCACTCTATCGGCCGGGCCCGATGGATCTGATCCCCGATTACATCAAGCGGAAGAAGGGCCTCGCGAAGATTCGTTACGAGCATCCGCTGCTCGAGGAAGTGTGCGCCGATACCTACGGCGTCATGATTTACCAGGAACAGGTCATGGCCGCGGCCAGCCGGCTGGCCGGTTACTCGTTAGGCCAGGCCGATTTGCTCCGGCGGGCCATGGGAAAAAAGGACAAGGAAAAGATGGCGAAGGAGCGCGCGAATTTCATCGAAGGTTGCGCGCGCGAAAACAAAATCCCGGAGAAGAAAGCGAATTCGATTTTCGATTTGCTGGAAAAATTCGCCGGGTACGGATTCAACAAGAGCCACAGCGCGGCCTACGGCCTGATCAGTTACCAGACCGCCTATCTGAAGGCGAATTATCCGGTCGAATACATGGCCGGTTTGTTGAGCAACGAAATCAACAACACGGACAAGATTTCGACCTTCGTTGGTGAGTGCAAACGGATGGGGATTCCGATTCTGCCGCCGGATGTGAACCGGAGCGGATTGAAATTCAGCCCGGAGGCGACCGGCGGCGATACGACGCTAAATGCGATCCGCTACGGGCTCGCTGCGATCAAGAATGTGGGACAGGGCGCGATGGAGATGGCGATCCAGGAGCGCGAAGCGAGGGGAGAATTCACTTCGTTGGAAGATTTCTGCCGGCGTCTCGATTCGCGGATCGCCAATCGCAAGATGCTCGAAAGCCTCGTGAAATGCGGAGCATTTGATTTCCTCGGCCGCGAACGCGCGGAATTGTCCGGCTGCATCGACGAATCGCTGGCCGCGGCTTCTTCCTCGCACAAAGACAGGGCGAGCGGACAGGTCTCGCTCTTCGACGATCTGCCGCCGCCGGCCCCGAAACCAACCAACCGCCGCGTGGTTCCATGGACCGAGCACGAAAAAATGTCGTACGAAAAGGAACTGCTCGGTTTCTATGTCACGGGACATCCGCTCGATGCCTATGCCACCGTCCTTTCCGAGGGAGGCTACCAGACGATCGCCTCGCTAAACGAACTGCCGGACCGCGCTGCTTTCCGGATCGGCGGCGCGATTGTCCAGGTGGACAAGAAGTTCACCAAGAAAGAAGGCAAGCCGTTTGCCGTCGTCTGGCTCGAGGATCTGAGCGCGACTCTCGAAGTAGTTTTGTGGAATGAAGTTTACGTTAAGCTCTCCGACGCGCTCTTGCTCGGACGCGTTCTCGCGGTGCAGGGCACGCTCGACAAGCGAGACGACGCGCTGCGTGCGGTCGCGCAGAAAGCGAAGATCCTCAGCGCGTCCGACAACCAGGCGCGCCTGCCTAACGAATCCAACGGCAATGGTCACGCCGCAGAATCAGTGCCGCTTGTTTTATACTTCTCACCAGCGGCGGGCGCGGACGAATTTCGACAGGTCCAATCGCTTCTGGCGACATCACCGGGCGCGTGTCCGGTGAGATTGGTGTTCGGGCGCGCGGGCGGCGAGTCGCTCCAGATGGATGCCGGCCTGACGCTGCGAGTGAATCTGACGCCGGAATTGCGCGAGAAACTCGCGCCCTGGTTGCAGCGCGAAGTGATGGCGACGTCCGCCAGCTAGCGCGGGAGTTATCTCGGGAAGGAATCGGGCGCTGCACGAAGCGTCAAGGTCTTTCCCTTCGAGCCAGCTTCGGAACAAAAAAGAAACATCCGTGGCGAACTGATTGGGACATCGAGAGGATCGTTGCCGCGTTCCGCACTCAACGAGATCGTCCAAGCCGGAGAAAAAAGGCTTCCGCGAAAATCGATCTGGCGGACGGGCCGGAACGGCGCGGCCCGAACCGGAACGCCAGAGAATTCGACGCCGGCAACACAATCTCCGGCTTCCAGCGAACCCGAGTCGAGCAGCGGCATGCTCGGAAGAAGTTTCACCGCCATGTCCGATAGATCGCGGAAATCAATTTCTCCGGCTCCGAAAAACTGGCCGCCTCCTTGTTTGAGTTGCGCGAAATCGATCGTACCGGTTTGGCCATTAAAGGTCATTCGCGTCGAGAGCGACGCGCCAACGCCAAATTTTCCCGCGATCAACTGGAGGTCGCCAAGCACGCGGGGATGGCCTAACGAATCGGATAAACCGAGCTGGCCGCTCAGGATGCCGTCGTGGAAAATTCCGCGCGAGAGATAATTCGGCAGTTTCGCCAGGAAGATCGCGGGAAAACTCAAGGTCGCGGAGAGCGGACCATCAGTTTTAAAACTGTAGCTCGATTCCCTTTTTTCGAGCTGCAGCGGAGTCGTCCCTTCAAGCCTAACGGGATCAGAGCCATTCGGAGTCGCGTTTGCTTTCACGCTGAGGGATCCGAGCGCGAGGCGTGCTTCGAGGTCGGCCGACAAACGCGGCTGACTGTCCCAAACGAAATCGCGTAACTGAAACGCCCACCTGCCTGCGAGAGATGCAGGCGTCCCATAGAGTTCGATTCTGCCCGCGACTTGGCCCGAGGTACCGGCCTTCGATGTCATCGCGCCGGCTAGCTCTGCCAGATCGGTCGGTTCGAGCGTCACGTCGACATCGAAGTTCGGGTCGTCGCTCCAGGCGGCGAGCCAATTGTTTTGCGCGAGAATCTTCGAGATGGACAACGGAATGAAAACGTTGCCCACCAATTTCGGTTTGCCGTTCAAAGCCAAACGCAACGTTTGCAGTTGGAAATAATCTTTCGCGATGGTGACGAACGCATTGAGTTCGGCGCGCGGATTCGAGAGATGGAATTGCCGGAAGAAAATATTGCCGGGCAAATAATCGCCTTCGATTTCGGCGTCGAAAGGGATGAGCGAAGATTGTTGGGGATGAAGATCGTGGCCGCGGACGCGAAAAGTGCCGAAGTGCGCCGAACTGCTTCCCTTCCCGGTCCAATCCAGATCGAGCCGCCCGTCGAAACCTGCGAATGCCTCTGGAACCAAAGCCGCGTATTCAGCGACATTCGCGACAGAGCTGGTGAAGTTGCCAGAGTAAAGCCGTTCGCCCGTCAGATCGATCGTAGCCTGGCCGCGAAACGAATCAGCCTTCCGTGTCAGGTCGAACTGCTCGATCTCGAGCCGCGGTTGCTTAAAGCTCAGCTTCGCCTTGAGCGATTCCACCGGCGCGCCAAAGAGGACGAGCGAATCGCCGGACACCGCGAGCGCGCCGCCCAGTTTTCGTTCGCGGGCGTTGATGCTGCCGTTGATCGCAACCTTCCCCGCAAAGGCGGATGGGCTTTGACCGAAAAGCCGCGCGAAATCGCCGAGGTCGTTGATGGACGCGGAAACGTCGCCGCGAAAATCCGGATTGAGCAGGTCGGTCCATTGCTGCGGCAAACCGAACTCGCCGCTGAGCGTGAACTGATTGTCCTGTTGCTTGACGTAAAGCTGCTCGATCTGCACCTCGCGATTATGGAGCGAAGCGCCCACCATGATCGTGTCCGCGGTGCGGTCGCGCCAGGTCAGGCCCGTCACCTCCGCCCAAACGGCGGCCGTGGCGTTGCGAAGATCGGCCGCTTCGCCTCGGAAGGTAAATTTGGTGGCGTGCAATGAACCGCTCGCGCGGTTCGTCCATTCCAGCGCGTCGGACATTTGCGCGAGAGAAATTTCCGATGCGCTCCCGGCCGCGTCCCACGTTCGTTTCTCACCTTGATCGTCGCTCGAAATGCTGGCGCGAATCTTTCCACCGAACGCGTCGATGTTCATCTCCAAGCCGATCCGGCTCTGGCCGATTTGCGAGAGATCGATGGTGATCGCGTCGAGATCGAGGCCGCGCATCAGGCTAATGGCGCCGACTGTGAGCCGGCTCTCCTGCCAGGAAGTCGCGCCGCGCAGTTGCGAAAAGCTTTTCTGGAACCAGGGAGAAGAAATGGTGATCGCATCCGCGGTAAAAACGCCGGTTGCCATTTGCGAGCCCGAAAGTCCGCCCTGCTTCAGATCGACGATCGTGTTTTGGTTTTCCACGTGAAGCGCGACACCCGAAAATTTGAAATTATCGGCCACGAGATCTTCCAGAATGTACCAGGCAAATCTCTGAGACGGCGCGGTCGCTTGTGGATTGCGGCGGACATCGACCGCGATTCCGTCGGCCGAGAGCGTGCGGAGAATGCGGCCGCGCGCGCTGGTGAAAATGGCGGTGAGATTCAAGGCGAATTCCAGGCGTGGCGTTGACGCGTCGATTCGAAACGGCGCGGCCGAGTCGCTCGTGATGTGAAGGTCGTGGACGACGACGGGCCGCAGAAACGGGGCCTCGATTTGTCCTAATTCTATTTGCAGTTTTTCCTGACCAGCGATGCGCGCCACCCACAAACGCAGTCCGGTCGCGACCACGAACGGAGCGAGAAAAACTGTGAGGAAGGCGGCGACAATGAGCGCTCCGCCAGACAGGATCAGAAGTCTTTTGAAGCGCATTGCGGCTCAATGCTTTAGCCGGAAACCGACGAAGCGGAAAGCGGTAAGGTGGATCGGGCGCTCCGTCGCACGATGCCAGAATGCGCGCCGGCGGCGTGGACTAGTTGCCATCGCGCGACGGAGCGCACGATCCACCTATTCCTTCGGAACCGCGGTCACGAAATTCAGATGCAACGGCCGTCCGGCGTGGATCCGATCATCGAGCTGCTTTTGTAACGCAGTCTCCGCTTCGGCCAGGACGCCGCTTTCGGCGGCTTTCTGTCGCGCTAATTCCGGAAGGACCGCGAGCTGACCTTCGAGATCTGCGGCGGAGATCCGATTCCAAAATCCGTTCTCGAAGGCGAGCACCTCGATTTGCTTTTGCTCCACGCCGAGCACTATCGCGTGCGGCAGGCTAATCGCGATTTCGTCCGGGCGCAGGTCCACCGCGACGTCATGCTGTAAATCGAAGCCTGCTTTCGCCGTGAAGGTGCCGTGCAACTTCATGCGCTTTGTGCTCCCGGCCCAGGTGTGGAGGAATTCGTGTTCGACCTCGATTTGCCGCGAAAGAATCGTCAGCTGCGCCGTAGCCGTCGTGCGTTCGACGTAGACCCGGTTATTGATCGTGATGCGCGGTTGGAGCTGCGCGACTTCCACAAAGGCATCGCGCACATCGCGGGCGACACGCTCGACTTCCGCGGTGCTTTGCCGCGCGGTGCGCGCCGGCCAGCTTTCCAGACGAAGAAAAATCAGCGTGACCACAGCGGCGACGATCAGCGCCATCAGCGTTAGCGCGAGAGGCCAGGAAAATTTTCGGCGAGATGAAAGCGGATCCCGATTCATGAACGCATACCCCCAAAAAAGTACCGCCCCCCACGTCCGATGGACATGAAGGGCGGCTGTTCCCCCCAGAACGTCTTTTTTCCCTGCGCACGTTTTAGTGCACATCGCGCACCCCTGCAAACTATTTTTTTACAGTACTTCTACTGATATCTTATGCGACGGCTGCGGCGGTCTGCAATACGTTGGCCTAATGAAACTCGGGCTCCGCTATCAAACGACCTACCGCTACGAGGACGCGGTGGGTTTTTCGCCCCATGATGTGCGGCTCTTTCCGCGGAGCGATCGCTTCAGCCGCGTGCGTCGCCTCGATTTCCACGCGGCGCCCAAAGCAACGATCCGTTATTCGCGCGATGTTTTCGATAACACGGTGGCTTCCTGTTTTTTTCCCGAACGCTCGAAGGAGCTGGAGTTCCGGCTCGCGATCAATCTGGACCTGGATGAAAAAGATCCGTTCCATTTTATTTTGGAAAGCGGCGCGGTGGAAAACCCCTTCGAGTACGACCCCGCGGTCGCGCGCCTGCTCGCGCCCTATCGTGAGAGGCAGGTCAAGGAACGGTTGGTCGTGCCGGGTTGGGACCCGCCGACGAACCGAAAGCGGCGCGACACCGTCAAGACCCTCGTCGAGCTGACGCGATTGCTGCACGAATGCATCGGCTACGAGCGGCGGGAAGAAGGGGCGGCGCTTTCGCCACAGGAAACGCTCCGCCTCGGCCGCGGCGCCTGTCGTGACGTGGCGGTCTTACTCGCGGAAATCCTGCGGCAGATCGGTTTCGCGTCGCGCCTAACGAGCGGTTATTTGCGCGAGAGCGATTCGGAAACAAAACGGGCGGAAGGTTCGTTGCATGCCTGGACCGAAGTTTACCTGCCGGGCGCGGGATGGATTGGTCTCGACGCGACCAACGGAGTTTTCTGCAACCATAACTTTATCGGGACGGCCGTCGGTTTGGCGCCGGCCGACATCACACCGATCAGCGGCGTTTATTTTAACAAGAAGCGGATCCCCGCGCAGATGACGAGCAAGCTGGAGCTGATTAATCTGTGAGCGAGATGTTGTAGCCGGGATCGATGATCGCGGCTACAAGCCGTCACCATGCTCGCTGAATTACAGCTTCGAAGTTTTCGATGTTTCGAATCGCTGGCGATCGAGTTCTCGCCCGGTTTCAATTTTTTCATCGGGCGAAACGGGCAGGGGAAGACTTCGATCCTCGAAGCAGCGTGCGTTCTCCTGCGCCTCCAATCGCCACGCAGCTCGACCCTCGCGCCGATCATTCGTTTCGGGCAAAAGTCTTTCGCGGTCTCGGGTTTTCTCGAAAATCATCGCCTCGAATTTCGCTACAGCGCCTTGCGCCGGAGGGTGACGCTCGATCACGTCGAACAACGGCCGCTGGATGAATACCTCCGGCTCGCGCGCGTGGTCTCCTTCGCGAACACGGACATTGAGCTCGTCCGCGGATCGTCCGAGGCGCGCCGGCGCTATCTCGATTTTCTCGCCACCCAGATCGATCCGCTTTACCGGCCAACTTTGCGCGCTTACGAACGCGCGTTGCGCTCTCGCAACGCGCTGCTGAAATCGCCGCATCCCCGCCTCCGCGAACTCGCGGCCTATGATCCGCCACTGCTGGAACACGGCGCGAAGTTAAGGGCGATGCGAGCGCGATTGGTCGAACGGCTCGCGCCTCTCGCGGCTGCGGCCCATCGCGAGATCAGCGGCGCGGGCGAAACCCTGGAACTGCGCTTCGCACCCGGCAACGGTGACGATTTCGCGCGCGACCTGGAGAATTCGCATCCGCAGGAATTGCGTCTCCGTCAGACGATTGTCGGCCCGCACCGGGACGACATCGAGCTCGTCGTCGAGGCGAAGGCGGCGAGTCAATTCGCGTCCGAAGGTCAGCAACGCACAGTCGCGCTCGCGTTGAAGATTGCGCAGGCGCAAATCTTCCTGATGGAGGAAGGCGCGCCGCCGTTGCTCTTGATCGACGATATTTTTGGCGAGCTCGATCCGGTCCGCCGGAATGCGCTGCTCGAGCATTTGCCGGCGGGCTCGCAGAAATTCGTCACGGCGACGACGATGCAATGGCGGGAGAACGAAAGCGATGGACCTGTGTTTGAATTGCGGGAGCGGCAACTGATCCGCAGATAGCACCGGCATTTTTTCTCTTTATGGAGGGCCGAGCTCTGCGAGGCCGCGGGATTGCGACCAGCAGCGGCGTCGCAGAGCTCCGCCCTCCAACGGCGAGCACGCCATTCCCTGAAAGGGCTTGCGCAAGGGGGCGCGGCGGCTTCTAGTTTTTTCATGCGTAATCTCGGTGATGGCATGCCGCTCAGCCTGGCGGGTTCGCTTTTAGTCGCCCACCCGAACATGCTCGATCCGAATTTCCGGCGCGCCGTCCTCTTCATTTCTTCGCACGATGCGACTGATGGCGCGCTCGGCGTCATTCTCAATCGCCCGCTGGATAAGCAGGTGGCCGATTTAGTGAACGAAACCCCGCCGGACGGCCTTGCGGACGTCCCGGTATTTCTCGGCGGCCCGGTCGGCAAAAATCAATTGATGTTCGCCGCCTTTGAATGGCAGAAAGGCGAGGGACTGAAGCTCAATCACAACGTCGGCGTCGATGAAGCGCATGAACTGGTCGACGAAGATCCGACTTCGATCCGCGCGTTTGTCGGCTACGCCGGCTGGAGCGCGGGGCAGCTTGAAGCGGAGATGAAACAAAAAGCGTGGATTTTGCAGAAGCCGACGCGGGAAGCGCTCGCGCCGGGCCGATTGCCGAAACTTTGGTTCGAGATCATGCGCGGTCTCGGCCCGTGGTACAAAATGCTCGCGGCGGCGCCGGACGATCCGTCGTTGAATTGAAGAAAGTGACGAGTGACATGTGACGAGTGACGAGAAAATCTAGTCACGCGCCGCATTTTTAACTTGTCACTTGTCACTCGTCCCTTGTCACTGTCTTCACCATGATCATCGGCGTTCCGAGAGAGATTAAACAGCAGGAGCACCGCGTGGGGCTCATTCCCTCGACGGCAACGACGCTTACTGGCAAGGGTCACACCGTCCTAGTGCAAAAAAATGCAGGCGTCGGATCCGGTTATCCCGATGACGATTACGTACAGGCCGGCGCGAAAATCGTCGAGAAAGCAGAGGACGTGTTCGCTCAGGCGGACATGATCGTGAAGGTGAAGGAGCCGCTTAAAGCTGAATGGGGTTTGTTGCGGAAGGGGCAGATTCTTTTCACTTATCTTCATCTCGCGGCGAGCAGGGAACTCACGGACGCGTTGCTCAAGTCGGGCGCCACTGGCGTGGCCTACGAGACGATTCAGGTGGGCAACAAGTTGCCGCTGCTCGAGCCGATGAGCGAGATAGCGGGACGGATGTCGGTGGTGATGGGCGCGTATTACCTGGCGAAGCACAATGGCGGCAACGGTGTCCTGCTAGGCGGCGTGCCCGGCGTGTTGCCGGGTCGTGTGGTGGTGATCGGCGGGGGAACTTCGGGTGTCAATGCGGCGCGCATGGCGCTCGGATTGAAAGCGGACGTGATCATTCTCGAAGTCGATGGCGAGCGGATGCGTTCCCTGGATTTGGCGATGCCGAATGTGAAGACGCTCTACTCGAATGAGGCGAATCTGACGGAGTTGATGCCGACGACCGACCTGTTGATCGGCGCGGTTCTCGTCCCGGGCGCGAAGGCGCCGAAGCTGATCACGCGCGCGATGTTAAAGAAAATGCGGCCGGGCAGCGTCTTTGTGGACATTGCCATCGATCAGGGTGGTTGCGCCGAGACCTCTCGCGCTACGACGCATGAAGAGCCGATTTATGTCGAAGAAGAGGTGACTCATTACTGCGTCGCGAATATGCCGGGCGCATACGCCCGCACCTCCACGCAAGCGCTGAGTAATGCGACTGCGCGTTATGTGGAGCTGCTCGCCGATCTCGGCTTGGAGGGCGCATGCAAAAAAGTCCCCGCGCTGACTGGTGGCATCAACACACGCGATGGGCGCATGACCTACGCCGCCGTGGCCGAAGCGCACGGGCTGAAGTACGAGCCGCCGTTTTAGCGTCCGGCAAACGCCTGCGAAAGTTCAACTTCGGCAAGGCCGAAAACTTATTTCGGTTCGATTCAGGCTTAGTCCCAAAATGGGCAACCAATCCAACACTATGAAAAAATTACTCTGCATTCTGGCCAGCGCGGCGCTTCTCGGAGCGTGCGAACAAAAAACCGACGTTGTCGCTCCGACATCTCCCGCGCCGGCTGAGAAGAAAACCGAAAACAACACTACCGTCGTCAATCCGGCCTCCACCGTCGTTAAGGAGAAAGAGAAGACGAACACAACGACGAACACCAACACCACCACTGCGGCAACGCCTCCGAATTCGTCATCGTCCACTACGACCACGACAACTTCCAGTCCGAGCCCGTAACCAGACCGGCTCTGTAATTCGAAAGTCTTCCCGCGGCAGGTCCGCCGGAAGACTTTTGCTGTACGGTGGAGACGGCCTGCCCTCAGGCCGTTGGGGAAAATCGGCCGCCACACGTTAAGCCTCCGGCACGAGGGCGTGCCGGCTCCAACGTTCACAACATCAAATCATGAACGATGCCGCGATGTGGCCATTCTTCTGCATTCTTGACCAGCCCCGCCCGGACAGCGTTTTGTTCCACGTAATCCCATTTCTCGGAATAGCTCTCGCTCGATCGCAAATAACGATCGAAGTATTCGGCTTGCCAGATCGGTGACGAAATCCTCAAGGCCTTGGCGATTCTTCGAGCGCTCACTCCTTTCCACATCTGAATCCATTTCGCCATCGGTCGCGCTTCGATTTCGGGTCGAGCGAAGAAGTGAACGTGATCGGGCATCATGATGTAATTACCGACCCACCAACCGTCGCGATCCGCGGAAGATTCCCACAGCTCCCGAAGAATTGCGTGGCATTCCGAGCAGGCCAGAATGGCTTTCCGTCGACGCGTGCACATCGTGAAAAAGACGATCGGATTGTCGCGATGCGATGCGACGTGCGCGAGATGTCTGCGGGGGGACACGACGAAGCCTTGAGCATTGCGCGACGAGAAGCAAATGGAGACGGCCTGCCCCCTCAGGCCGTTAGGAGAAATGGCCGCCACCCGTTAAGCCTCCGGCACGAGGGCGTGCCGGCTCCAGCGAGCGGCCAGCGGGCTACGCTGTGTTATGGTTCGGATGCTATGTCGCACGCTTCCGATTCTCCCCGTCTCTCGTTTCCGAAAACGAAGCGGCTCGTTCTCCCGGTGGAGTTCGGCCGGGTGAAATCGGAAGGAACAACCCAAGCCGGTCGGCTGCTCGTGCTGGGCGTGTTTGCCCAAAAGGAAGAGAAGTCGTTTCGTGCCGGATTCGTCACTTCGAAACGAATCGGCGGCGCAGTGATGCGGAACTGCGTACGTCGCCGGCTGCGGGACATCGTGCGCACGCAACAGGACCGCCTGCGGGACGGTTTTTGGTTCGTGGTGATCGCGCGTCCGGCCGCCGCTCGTGCCAGCTATCGCGAGCTGAAAGATGAGTGGTTGCGCCTCGCGGAGCGCGCTTCTATCCTAGCGCCCTGATGCTTTTTCTCGCGCGTTTTTTCATTCGCGGATACCAACTGCTGCTCTCGCCGGTCCTCTCCTTCCTGGGTGGGCCGGGGTCAGGCTGCCGTTTCGAGCCGAGCTGCTCGGTTTACTTTTTGGAGGCGCTTGAACGTCACGGCTTCCTGCGCGGAACGTGGCTGGGCGTCTGTCGCCTGGGTCGTTGCCATCCGTGGGGTGGGCGAGGACACGATCCCGTGCCGCTTCCCAATTCAAATCATCTGGCCTGTGAATAGCCCGGCGGGCGCTTCTTATGGATCGACAAGCATGGATTGCCATTACGCTTTGCGTCCTCGGGCTCGTCGGATGGCAGATTTATTCCGCCACCCATGCTCCGCCGCGCGCGCCGATCACCGCGGCCGCTTCGCCGACTCCGAGTCCGGCCGACGCAGCTACTTCCGCGACTCCTTCGCCAGCTCCGGCCGCTAGTGTCGCTCCTGGAGCGACGGCGACACCGCCTCCATCCGAAACCGCCCCCGTTTTCGCCGAAAAATCCGAGACGCTTGGCAACTCGGATGTCGAATTTCACCTGACGAATCGCGGCGGCGCGATCAGCGAAGCCGTCCTGCTCAATCACGTCGCGGACAACGGCCAGCACGTGGTCTTGAATGGGCCGGACCGCCTGCCGATCGGGGCGATCTTGGAGCAGCCGGAAACACCTGCCCTAGTCGAGTTCGCGATTGCCCGGCAGGACGACGGCAGTGTGCAGTTCGAGCGCAAAACTCCGGAAGGGATAACTGTCCGGAAGAAATTTTTCTTCCCTGCGGCCAGCGAGAAAAAAGACAACTTCGTCGCGGAAATGGACGTCGATTTCCGGAACGACGGCACCGCGCCCTACAGCAACCCCGGTTATTTCGTCACTCTCGGTTCGACGCGGCCGATTCACCCCAAAGATATGTCCACCTACACGCGCCTCGCCTGGTGCGTCGACGGAAAGGCGAATGGAATCGATGTGAACTGGTTTTCCGCGCAGAACTATCCGTTGGTCGGCGTGCAGAAACGCGAGGCAAAACCATTCTATCGCGAAAAGGTCAACAACGCGGAATGGGCGGGCATGACGAACCAGTTCTTCACGGACCTCATTACGCCTCTTAGCGCCAAGGCCGTCGAACTTTGGGCGCGGCCCTTCGACATCAAGCAGACCGATGGCGCGACCTTGCAGGGAATGGAAGGCGCCATGGGGATGCCAGGGTTCAAGATCGAGCCGGGCCAGACTGCTTCATTGCGTTTTCAACTTTACGTCGGCCCGAAACTTTACGGACGGCTCGCGAAACTCGAACACGACGAAGCCGAGATCATGAACTTCGGGTGGTTCAAACTCGTCAGCCAATTCCTGCTCAATTTCATGAACCTGATTCATGGATGGGTCCGCGATTACGGCGTCTCCATCATTCTGCTGACGGCCTGCGTGAAGGGAGTTCTCTGGCCGCTCCAGAACAAAGCGAACAAATCGATGCGCAAGATGTCCGCGCTCGCGCCGAAAATGCAGGCGCTGAAGGAAAAATACAAAGACGACCCGACCCGGATGAACCAGGAGGTGATGAAGCTCTACAAGGAGCATGGCGTGAATCCGGTCGGCGGTTGTTTGCCCATGATGATCCAGATTCCGATTTTCTTCGGGCTGTTCAGCATGCTCGGTCAGGCCGCGGAACTGCGAAACGCTTCTTTCCTTTGGGTGCACGATCTTTCGCAACCAGACACCATCGCCCATATCCCGGGCCTCGGCTGGCCGATCAACATCCTGCCGTTGATCATGGGCGCCACCAACCTCTGGCTCATGCGGATGACGCCGAAGACGGGCGATTCGACCCAGCAAAAGGTCATGATGTTCATGCCGCTGATCTTTTTATTTTTCTGTTACAATTTCGCGGCGGCGCTGGCATTGTATTACACGACGCAGAACCTGTTCACGATTCTGCAGCTTTATC